>DASYGS010000131.1:0-57438 GCA_035999465.1 Blastococcus sp.
GATGTTGCCGTCGACCCACTCCATGGTCGCGCCCTCGTGGGCGATGGCCCGCTTGGTGACCAGGTTGTAGACGTTGTTCGACCAGTTCTGGATGGTCGTGTACCGGCAGCGCGCGTTCTTCTTGACGATGATCTCGACGACCGCCGAGTGCAGCGAGTCGCTCTTGTAGATCGGCGCGGTGCAGCCCTCGACGTAGTGCACGTAGGCGCCCTCGTCGATGATCATGAGAGTCCGCTCGAACTGGCCCATGTTCTCGGTGTTGATCCGGAAGTAGGCCTGCAGCGGGATCTCGACGTGCACGCCCTTCGGCACGTAGATGAACGAGCCGCCCGACCACACGGCCGTGTTCAGCGCGGCGAACTTGTTGTCGCCGGCCGGGATCACGGAGCCGAAGTACTCGCGGAAGAGGTCCTCGTGCTCGCGGAGGGCGGTGTCGGTGTCGAGGAAGACGACGCCCTGCTCCTCGAGGTCCTCACGGATCTTGTGGTAGACGACCTCGGACTCGTACTGGGCCGCGACGCCGGAGACCAGGCGCTGCTTCTCCGCCTCGGGGATGCCGAGCCGGTCGTAGGTGTTCTTGATCTCCTCGGGCAGCTCGTCCCAGGTGGCGGCCTGCGCCTCGGTCGACTTCACGAAGTACTTGATGTTCTGGAAGTCGATGCCGGACAGGTCGGAACCCCAGTCGGGCATGGGCTTGCGGCCGAAGAGCTTGAGCGCCTTGAGCCGGCGCTCGAGCATCCACTCGGGCTCGCCCTTGCGCGTCGAGATGTCGCGGACGACGTCCTCGTCGATGCCGCGGCGGGCAGAGGCACCGGCGACGTCGGCGTCCGCCCAGCCGTACTTGTAGCGGCCGAGCTGGTCGATCTGCTCGTCCTGCGTCAGCGGCGTGGTGGTCACCGGCTGCTGGGTGCTGGTCATACGGAGGTCCTCTCCCGGGCGTTTCCGAGGGCAGTGCTCTGGATGCTGGAACTGGAGGTCGGTGCGGTGCGTGCGCCAGTGGTCCGCGGCGCTGCACGCTCATCGGGTACAGGGCCTGCGGCGGCCGATCTGTTCCCCGCGCGCGGCGCGAGCGGACCGGGGATGTGCGTGGTGCAGATCCCGTCGCCGTGGGCGATGGTGGCCAGTCGCTGGACGTGCGTGCCGACGAGCCGGCCGATCACCGCGGTCTCGGCCTCGCACAGCTGGGGGAACTCCGCGGCCACGTGCGCCACCGGGCAGTGGTGCTGGCAGAGCTGCCCCCCGCCGGACAGGGCCGAGGCGGTCGCAGCGTAGCCCTCGGCGGTGAGCGCGGCGGCGAGTGCCTGGGCCCGGTCGACCGGGGCGCCGGGACGGCCGTGGGCGGCCTGATCGACCGCCGTCGAGCAGCGCTCCTCGAGGCCGGCGAGCTGCTGCTCGGCGACGGCCCGGACGGCCTCGGCGCCACCGGACGCGGCGACGTAGCGCAGCGCGGTCAGCGCGAGGTCGTCGTAGGCGTGCGGGAACGTGGAGCGGCCCGCGTCGGTGAGGTGGAAGCGGCGGGCCGGGCGCCCCCGGCCGCGGTGCGCGTCGCGGCTGAGCCGCTCCTCGGCCCGGCCGGCGGTCACCAGGGCGTCGAGGTGCCGGCGGACGGCGGCCGGCGAGATGCCCAGCAGCGTCGCCAGCTCGGTCGCGGTCTGCGGGCCGTGCTCCAGGAGCAGGCCGCTCACGCGGTCGCGGGTACGCCCGTCGTCGGCCGGAGCCGACGTGCGGAGGTGCGCCGCGGTGGTTTCCACAACACGAGTGTGTCCTATTTCCCGCGCGATGCAAACAGGGGGTCCGTCACGCGCGCGGGGACCGGCGAGTGCGAGGTCCGCACCGCGGGGGCCACGCTCCTGCACGAAGGCCTCCCGCCCGGTGACCTTCGCCCCTCTCGACCGCCGGCCGCGCACATCGACGCTGATCGGCACACGTCCCCGACGGAGGGGCCCTGTGAGGGAGCTGACATGACAGAAGGAACGTCGGCACACGCTCGACCCGGCGTCGAGAACGACCTGGACAACCTCAAGGGCATCGGGCCCAAGCACGCCGAGATGCTGAAGAGCATCGGCGTGGACTCCATCAAGGAGTTGCGTCACCGCAACGCCGCACACCTGAAGGAGATGATCGAGAGCCGGCACGGCCGGGTGATCGGTCTCTCCGAGAACGAGTGCCAGACCTGGATCGACGAGGCGAAGGCCTACCAGGGCGGCTGACCTCGACTCCGGCCCTCTCGGGGGCACTCTCGCCCTCGGCGCACGGCTCCGGGAGCGGGCGTGACGAGGCTCACCGGGCAGGGGCCACCGCCTAGCATCTGGGCGTGCCGGTACTGCCCACCACCTTCTCCCCCGCCACCGTCTCGCGACTGGCCCTCGTCAACGCCATCGCCAACGGGGTGATCGTCGTGACGGGCGGCGCGGTGCGGCTGACCGGCTCCGGTCTCGGCTGCCCGACCTGGCCCGACTGCACCGGCGGGAGCCTGGTCCCGACCCGCGAACTCGCGGTGCACGGGGTCATCGAGTTCAGCAACCGGATGCTCACCTTCGTCCTCACGGCGGCGGCCATCGCCACCGTCGTCGCCGTCTACCGGTCCGCCCGGCGGGACCTGCGCCCGCTCGCGCTGGTGAGCATCCTCGGCATCCCGGCGCAGGCGCTGCTCGGCGGGATCACGGTGCTCACCGGCCTGAACCCCTGGACCGTCGCCGCGCACTTCCTGCTGTCGATGGTGCTGGTCGCCGTGGCGACGACGCTGTGGCTGCGCTCCCGCGAGCCCGGGGTGGGGCAGCCGCTCCTGCGGCCTCCCCTCGTGCTGCTCGCCACCGGCATCGCGGCCGTCACCGCGGCCGTGCTGATGGTGGGCACCGTCGTCACCGGCAGCGGGCCGCACAGCGGCGACCCGAAGGCCGGCCGCACCGGCCTCGACCCGCAGATGGTCAGCCAGCTGCACGCCGACCTCGTCTTCCTGCTGATCGGGCTCACGGTCGCGATGCTGGTCGCGCTCTACGCGACCGACTCCCCGGAGCGGGTGCGCAGCGCGGCTCGGTTCCTGCTGATCGTCGAGCTCGCCCAGGGCGTCGTCGGCTTCGTGCAGTACTTCACGAACCTCCCGATCGTGCTGGTGCTCGTGCACATGGCCGGGGCGGTGCTGATCACCGCGGCCGCGGCCCGGCTGATCTGGTCGCTGCGCGGACCGGCCTCCGAACTCCCCGCGGACGCCCCCGCCCAGGCCGCCGCCGCCCGCTGATCGCGAGCCCACCGTGTGCACCGGTGGGCAGTTCCGGGCCGTGTTCCTGCCGGACGCGCACACTGTCGAATCGGCGGCGGGGGCGATGTCCCCCAGCGCGACATTCCGGGCCTGGTAATGGCGGGTCCCGGGACAACGCCGTCGGGGCCCCACTGACAGCCCGGCGAGCCGGGCCTACCGAGTGCGCCGGTGGTCAGTTCCGGGCCGCGTTCCTGCCGGAACGCGCACACCGTCGGGCCGGCGGCGGGGCAATGTCCAGAGCCGGGTAGCCGGGCCCACCGCGGGCGGGGGGCCTCAGGCCAGGACGTCGACGATGATCGCGACCGACAGCAGGGCCATGTAGGAGATCGAGATGTGGAACAGCTGCATCGGCTTGGTCTCCGCGCCCCGCTTGATCCGGCGCAGCAGCTTGTGCGCCTCGACCGCGAACCAGATGCCGAGCCCGGCCGCGGCGGCGGTGTACATCCACCCGATGCCGTAGCCCGTGCTGACCGGCCACAGCAGCAGGGACACCGCGACGGTGAGCCAGGTCCAGACGACGGTCTGCCGGCCGACCGACAGCTCGGGCGCGACCACCGGCAGCATCGGCACCGAAGCGCGGGCGTAGTCGGTGCGGAAGCGCATGGCCAGCGCCCAGAAATGCGGCAGCTGCCAGCAGAAGACGACGCCGAAGACGACGATCGCCGGCCACGCCAGCGAGCCGGTGACCGCGGCCCAGCCGATCAGCACCGGCGCCGCCCCGGGCACCCCGCCGAACAGCGTGCTGTGCCGCGTGTGCCGCTTGAGCACCATCGTGTAGATCACGGCGTAGTAGGCGATCGCGCCGGCGGCCAGCGCGGCCGCGAGCAGCGTCGTCGTCACCGCGAGCAGGACGACCGAGACGACGGTCAGCACCCACGCGAAGATCAGCGCGCTGCGGGCACTGACCACCCCCATCGGCAGCGGCCGCCGCTCGGTGCGGTGCATCAGCTTGTCGATGTCGCGGTCGTACCAGCAGTTGAAGACGTTGGCCGCTCCGGCGGCGAGTGTGCCGCCGGCCAGCGTCGAGATGAGCAGGCCCCAGGTGGGCCAGCCACGATCGGCCAGCATCATCGCCGGCACGGTCGTCACGAGCAGCAGCTCGATGATCCGCGGCTTGGTGAGCGCGACGTAGGCGGCCAGCCGGACGCGCAGGGCGGTGAGTCGGCGAGCGGGGGCGGCGGAACGCTCGGAGAGCGCCGTCACCGGGTGCCCTCGTGCGCGACGGCGCGCGGGCAGCGGGGCACCGGGAGGTCCCTTCCAACGGCGATGAGAACGCGGCCACTGTAGCCCGCGGCCTCCTGCCCTCGGTGCCGCGCGAGCGCGGGACGACTAGGGTCGATGACGTTGATGCTGCGGGTGCAGCGGGTAGAGCCACCGTCGACGACGACGGTGTGCCCCCCGGTCCGGTGCCGGATTTCCCGGCGGTGCGCCCGCGCGCACGCACGGCCTATCTCCGAGGGAGCACCGACCACATGGGAACGCAGCACACGGGATCACGGAGCACCGCACCCGAGGCCCCGGCCGAGGCGGCCACCGACTCCCCCACGGGCAGCCCGGCGCAGCCGCACCCGACCCTTCCCGAGGGGTTCACCGCCCTCGACCGCCGCGCGATCGACACCGCCCGCGTGCTGGCCATGGACGCCGTCCAGAAGGTGGGCAACGGCCACCCCGGCACGGCGATGAGCATGGCGCCGACCGCCTACCTGCTGTTCCAGAAGTGGCTCCGGCACGACCCGAGCGACCCGCACTGGGTGGGCCGCGACCGCTTCGTGCTCTCGATGGGCCACTCGAGCCTGACCCTCTACGTCCAGCTCTACCTCTCCGGCTACGGCCTGGAGCTGGCCGACCTCGAGGCGTTGCGCACCTGGGGCTCCCTCACCCCCGGCCACCCCGAGGTGCACCACACCAAGGGCGTCGAGACGACGACCGGCCCGCTCGGCCAGGGCGTCGGCAACGCCGTCGGCATGGCGATGGCCGCGCGCCGCGAGCGCGGCATGTTCGACCCCGACACCGCCGAGGGCGAGAGCCTGTTCGACCACACCATCTGGTGCTTCGCCTCCGACGGTGACCTCGAGGAGGGCGTGAGCGGCGAGGCCTCGTCGATCGCCGGCACCCAGCAGCTCGGCAACCTGGTGCTCGTCTACGACGACAACCACATCTCCATCGAGGACGACACGAACGTCGCCTTCACGGAGGACGTCGGCAAGCGCTACGAGGCCTACGGCTGGCACGTGCAGCACGTCGACGACGGCGAGGACCTCGCAGCCGTCGATGCCGCGTTCGCCGCCGCGAAGGCCGAGACCGGGCGTCCCTCGATCATCGTGCTGCGCACGATCATCGGCTGGCCCGCCCCGAACAAGCAGAACACCGGCGCCGCGCACGGCTCGGCCCTCGGCGCCGACGAGGTCGCCGCCACCAAGGAGATCCTCGGCTTCGACCCGGCGAAGAACTTCGCCGTGGCCCCGGAGGTCATCGAGCACGCCCGCACGGTCGTCGAGCGCGGCCGGCAGGCGCACGCGGAGTGGCAGCAGGGGTTCGACGCCTGGGCACAGGCCGACCCGGACGGCGCCGCGCTGCTCGAGCGCATGTCCACGCGCACCCTGCCCGAGGGCTGGGCCGACGCGCTCCCCTCGTGGGACGCCGACCCGAAGGGCATCGCCACCCGGAAGGCGTCGGGCGACGTGCTGGCCGCGCTCTACCCGGTGCTGCCCGAGCTCTGGGGCGGCTCGGCGGACCTCGCGGAGAGCAACAACACCGCGGTGAAGGGTGAGCCCTCGTTCCTGCCGGCGAACCGCCAGACCAAGATGTGGTCCGGCGGCCCGTACGGGCGCACCCTGCACTTCGGCGTCCGCGAGCACGCCATGGGCGCGATCATGAACGGGATCACGCTGCACGGCGGCACCCGCGTCTACGGCGGCACGTTCCTGACCTTCTCCGACTACATGCGCGGCGCCGTGCGGCTGGCCGCGATCATGCAGCTGCCGGTGACCTACGTCTGGACCCACGACTCGATCGGGCTCGGCGAGGACGGCCCGACCCACCAGCCGATCGAGCACTACGCCGCGCTGCGCGCCATCCCCGGGCTGGACTTCGTCCGCCCGGCCGACGCCAACGAGACCGCGATCGCCTGGCGGACGATCCTCGAGCACACCGACCGCCCGGCCGGCCTGGCCCTCTCCCGGCAGAACCTGCCGGTGTTCGACCGCACCGAGTTCGCCTCCGCGGAGGGTGTCGCCCGGGGCGGGTACGTCCTGGCCCCGGCATCCAACGAGGCCTCCGGCGGCACCCCGCAGGTGATCCTCATGGGCACCGGTTCGGAGGTGCAGATCGCCGTCGCCGCCCGCGCGGCGCTCGAGGCCGACGGGGTGCCGACCCGCGTGGTCTCCCTGCCCTGCCTCGAGTGGTTCGCCGAGCAGGACCGGGCCTACCGCGACGAGGTGCTCCCGCCGTCGGTTCGGGCCCGGGTGAGCGTCGAGGCCGGCGTTCCCATGGGCTGGCGCGAGTACGTCGGCGACGCCGGGCGCGTCATCGGCCTCGACCACTTCGGTGCCAGCGCCGCCTACACGGTGCTCTACGAGGAGTTCGGCCTGACCGCCGACGCCGTCGTCACCGCGGCCCGCGAGAGCATCGCGGCCTCCGCGGCCGGCGCCGGTCCCACCGCGGGCGCCGACACCGTGCACGCGCTGGCCCACCCGACCGGCGACCGCTGACCCCGAGTCCACCGCAACCCTGCGAAGAAGGAATCGACATGGCACAGAACGAGAAGCTGGCCGAACTGTCCGACGCCGGGGTCGCCGTCTGGCTCGACGACCTCTCCCGCGACCGGATCCGCAGCGGCAACCTGCAGAGCCTGGTCGACGAGCACTCCGTCGTCGGCGTCACCACCAACCCGACGATCTTCGCCGCGGCGATCAGCGGCTCGGAGTCCTATGACGACCAGCTGCACGCGATGGCCGTCCGCCGGGTGAGCGTCGAGGAGGCGCTGCGCACCATCACCGCCTCCGACGTCCGTGACGCCTGCGACCTGCTCGCCCCCGTGGCCGCCCGCACCGGCACCGACGGGCGGGTCTCCCTCGAGGTGGCGCCCGGTCTGGCCCACGACACCGACGCGACCGCCGCGGAGGCCGCGCACCTGTGGTGGCTGGTGAACCGGCCCAACCTGTTCATCAAGATCCCGGCGACCGAGGCCGGCCTGCCGGCGATCACCACGACCATCGCGGCCGGCATCAGTGTCAACGTCACCTTGATCTTCAGCCCTGAGCGGTACCGCGCGGTCATGGATGCCTACCTGAGCGGCCTCGAGCAGCGCCTCGACGGCGGCGCCGGCCTCGACGGCATCGAGTCGGTGGCCTCGTTCTTCGTCTCCCGTGTCGACACCGAGATCGACAAGCGGCTCGACGCCCTGGGCGCCGACCCCGCGCTGAAGGGCAAGGCCGGCGTGGCGAACGCGCAGCTGGCCTACAAGGCGTACGAGGAGGTCGTGTCCTCCGACCGCTGGCGCGCGCTGGAGGTGCGCGGCGCCCGGCCGCAGCGCCCGCTGTGGGCCTCCACCGGCGTCAAGAACCCGGCGTACCCCGCCACGCTCTACATCAGCGAGCTGATCGCACCCGGCACGGTGAACACCATGCCGGAGAAGACGATGAAGGCGTACGCCGACCACGGCGTGCCCGGCACGCCGATCCAGAAGAGCTACGACGACGCCGCCACGCACATGCAGGCGCTCACCGAGGCCGGCATCGACCTCGACGACGTGTTCCGCGTGCTCGAGGACGAGGGCGTGCAGAAGTTCGTCGACTCCTGGGACGAGCTGACCGAGTCGGTCCGCACGGAACTGGAGGACAAGAAGTGAGTTCCGGTTTCGGCCTGACCCGCGCCGGGGTCGACGTCCCGGAGGCCGTGACCTCCGCACTCAGCGGGGACGACGTCGCCGTGCGCCTGGTCCGCAAGGACGCCACGCTCTGGGGGCCCGATGCCGAGAGCGAGGCCTCGATCCGGCTCGGCTGGCTCAACCTGCCCGAGAGCTCCCGGAAGCTGGTCGACCAGCTGGCCGCGCTGCGCGCCGAGCTGACCGCCGAGGGCCTGGACCGGGTCGTGCTCTGCGGCATGGGCGGCTCCTCCCTCGCCCCCGAGGTCATCTGCCGTACGGCGGGGGTACCGCTGGTCGTGCTCGACACGACCGACCCCGGTCAGGTCGCCGCCGCCATGAGCGACCTCGACCGGACGGTCGTCGTCGTCAGCTCGAAGTCCGGCGGCACCGTCGAGACCGACAGCCACCGCCGGGCCTTCCAGGCCGCCTTCGCCGCGGCCGGCCTGGACGCGCAGGCGGCCGGACGGCGCTTCGTCGTCGTCACCGACCCGGGCTCGCCGCTGTCGGAGACGGCGGAGTCGATGGGCGCCCGCGCGGTGTTCCTGGCCGACCCGACCGTCGGCGGCCGGTACAGCGCCCTGTCGGCCTTCGGGCTGGTGCCCTCGGCCCTGGCCGGCGCCGATGTCGCCGCCCTGCTCACCGAGGCCGAAGAGCTGGCCGAGCACCTCGCCGACGCCGGCAACCCGGCCCTGCAGCTGGGTGCGGCACTCGGCGCGGCGGCCGGCTCCGGCCGCGACAAGGTCACCCTCGCCGACGCCCCGGGCGCGGCGATCGAGGGCTTCGGCGACTGGGCCGAGCAGCTGATCGCCGAGTCGACCGGCAAGCAGGGCCGCGGCATCCTGCCCGTCGTGGTCGAGTCGGTCGAGGCCCCGGGCGCGCAGGCGCCCGACGCCGTTCTCGCCGTCGTCGGCGCCGAGGCCCCGGCTCCCGGCCCCTCGGTCGGCGTCACCGGCCCGCTCGGCGCGCAGTTCCTCGGCTGGGAGTACGCGACCGCGGTCGCCGGGCGGATCCTCGAGATCAACCCGTTCGACCAGCCGAACGTCACCGAGAGCAAGGAGAACACCCAGGCGATCCTCGCCGGTGGGCTCCCCGAGGAGCGCCCGGTCGCGACCGCCGGCGCGATCGAGGTGTACGGCAGCGGCGGCGTCCTCGACGGGGTCGACCTCGGCGGCGGCGACGGCCTCTCCCGGGCGCTGCAGGCGCTGCTGGGCGCCGTCCCGGAGCGGGGCTACCTCGCGGTGATGGCGTACCTGGACCGCGAGCGCGACGCCGCCGCGGCCGGCCTGCGCGCGGCGCTGGCCCGCCGCACCGAGCGGGCCGTCACCTTCGGCTGGGCCCCGCGCTTCCTGCACTCGACCGGCCAGTACCACAAGGGCGGCCCGCAGGTCGGCGCGTTCCTGCAGATCACCGGCGCCGTGGCCGACGATGTGCAGGTGCCCGACCGGCCCTACACCTTCGGCGTCCTGCAGGCCGCCCAGGCAGCGGGTGACCGCAAGGCCCTGGCCGACCGCGACCGGCCGCTGCTCCACCTGCACCTGACCGACCGCGCCGCGGGTCTCGAGCAGCTCCTGGCTGCGCTGACCTGATCCAGCACCACCCCGCAACGAGCACTACCCGCGCTCGCCGTCCGGTCCACCGCCGGCCGGACGGCGAACCACTCCGACCACGAGGACGAGGATGATTGCCAACCCGTTGCGCGACCCGCGGGACCGGCGGCTGCCCCGGGTGCCCGAGCCGTGCGCCCTCGTGGTGTTCGGCATCACCGGCGACCTGGCCCGCAAGAAACTGCTGCCGGCCGTCTACGACCTGGCCAACCGCGGCCTGCTGCCGACCAACTTCGCGATGCTCGGCTTCGCGCGCCGCGACTGGGGTGACGAGGAGTTCGCCGACCTGGCCCGCGCCGCGGCCCGCGAGCACGCCCGCACTCCGTGGCGCGAGGACGTGTGGGAGCGGCTCGCCGGCAGCGTGCGGTTCGTGCAGGGCTCCTTCGACGACGACAACGCCTTCGACGAGCTGGCCGGCGCCCTCACCGAGCTGGAGGGCAGCCACGGCATCGGCGGCAACGCCGCGTTCTACCTGTCGATCCCGCCGTCGATGTTCCCGGTCGTGCTCAAGCAGATGGAGCGCACCCGGATGGCCGAGAGCACGGCCGACCGCTGGCGGCGCGTGGTGGTGGAGAAGCCGTTCGGCCACGACCTCGCCTCCAGCCGCGAGCTCAACGAGCTGGTCGACTCGGTGTTCAGCGCCGAGGACGTCTTCCGGATCGACCACTACCTGGGCAAGGAGACCGTCCAGAACCTCATGGCGCTGCGGTTCGCCAACACCCTCTTCGAGCCGATCTGGAACGGTCACCACGTCGACTCGGTGCAGATCACCATGGCCGAGGACGTCGGTATCGGCGGGCGGGCCCAGTTCTACGAGAAGACCGGCGCCGCCCGCGACGTGCTGCAGAACCACCTGCTGCAGCTGCTGGCGCTGACCGCCATGGAGGAGCCGGTCGAGTTCTCCGCCGAGGAGATCCGGACCGAGAAGCTCAAGGTGCTGCGCGCCATCTCGATCCCCACCGACCTCGAGACCTTCGCCGTCCGCGGGCAGTACGAGCAGGGCTGGCTCGCCGGCGAGCGCGCGATCGGCTACCGCCAGGAGGAGGGCGTCTCCCCCGACTCGACGGCGGAGACGTTCGCCGCCGTCCGGCTGGGCGTCGAGACCCGGCGCTGGGCGGGCGTGCCGTTCTATCTCCGCACCGGCAAGCGGCTGCCGCGCCGGGTCACCGAGATCGCGTTGTCGTTCAAGCGGGCGCCGCACCTGCCCTTCGCCGACACCGACACCGAGGAGCTGGGCAACAACCAGCTGGTGGTGCGGGTCCAGCCCGACGAGGGGGTCACCCTCAAGTTCGGGTCGAAGGTTCCGGGCAGCGTGATGGAGGTCCGGGACGTGTCGATGGACTTCCTCTACGGCGAGCAGTTCACCGAGAGCTCCCCCGAGGCCTACGAGCGGCTGCTGCTCGACATCCTGCTGGGCGACGCGACCCTGTTCCCCCGCAATGCCGAGGTCGAGGCGTCGTGGGCGGTGATCGACCCGCTCGAGGAGTTCTGGGAGGGCACGACGCCGCACCCCTACCGCGCGGGCGAGTGGGGGCCGCGCGCGGCCGACGAGATGCTCGCCGCCGAGGGCCGCCGGTGGCGGCGGCCATGAGCGCACCCCGAACGACCGCCGGCATCCGAGCAGAGGACACCACCCGATGACGACGCTCTGGGACACCACCGGCTCGGCCGTGGTGAAGGAACTGGCCGCGCAGCGCCGCACCGGTGGCGCGGTCCTGTCGGGGGTCGCCCTCACCCTGATCGTGGTGGCCGACGAGAGCCGGGTGGCCGAGGCGGAGGAGGCGGCGACCCACGCCGCCGAGATGCACCCCTGCCGGGTGCTGGTCGTGGTCCGCCGCCAGATCGACGCACCGGTGCCGCGGCTGGATGCCGAGGTGCTGATCGGCGGGCGGCTGGGCCCCGGCGAGGCCGTCGTCATGCGCATGTACGGCCGGCTGGCGCTGCACGCCGAGTCGGTGGTGCTCCCGCTGCTCGCCGCCGACGCCCCCGTGGTCGCCTGGTGGCACGCCGCGCCGCCGGAGCGCCTCGCCACCGATGCCCTGGCGGTGCTCGCCGACCGGCGGATCACCGACAGCTCGATCGCCGACGACCCGGTCGCCGCCCTCACGATCCGCGCCGAGGACTACGCGCCCGGCGACACCGACCTGGCCTGGACGCGCAGCACCGCGTGGCGCTCGACATTGACCTCGACGGTCGACTCCGTGTCGGGCCGCCGCGGCGACGCGGTGCGGGTGCAGGGCGGCCGGATCGAGGGCGACCCGCACAACGCCACGGCCCAGCTGCTGGCGGGCTGGCTCTCGTCGCGGTGCGGCTGCAAGGTCGAGCTGGTCGAGGGGCCGCGCTCGATCGGGCCGAGCGGCGTGCACTCCGTCGTCCTGGAGCTCGACCAGGACGAGGAGGTACGGATCGCGGCGGACCACCGCGGCGCGGTGATCTCCCAGCCCAACCGGCCGGACTCGACGGTGGCGCTCGCCGACCGGGTGCTGGGCGACCTGCTCAGCGAGGAGCTGCGGCGGCTGGACCCCGACGAGCCCTACCGGGATTCCCTCGAGACGGCGACCGGCGTGACCGGGCTGTCGGAGCGCGACCCGGTGCGCGAGTACATCTGGTTCGACCCCGCCGAGGCCGAGCACAACGGGTCGGCGAAGCGCCGGCGCGGGACGGCGTCCGGTGCCGAGAAGGCCGCCGCCGACAAGCCGGCGGACGAGAAGGGCTCGGCCGAGATCGCCGCGTCCGGCAAGCCGGCGCGCGGCAGGAGCACGGCCGACAAGGCGGACTCGTGAGCGACGGGACCCGGCCGGTCCCCGACGTCGTCATCGAACCGGACGCCGACCGGCTGGCGCGGGCCGTCGCCGAGGCGCTGGTCGCCCGGCTCGCCGCCGCCCAGGTGGTGCACGGCACCGCGTCGGTGGTGGTGACCGGCGGCGGCATCGGTATCGCCGTCCTGGGCCAGGTGGCCGCCCTGGCCGCCGAGCCCGTGCGCGAGCGGGTCGACTGGACGGCGGTCGACGTCTGGTGGGGCGACGAGCGGTTCGTCCCGGCCGGCGACGGCGAGCGCAACGAGAAGCAGGCGCGCGAGGCGCTGCTCGACCGGGTCGGCGTCCCGGCGGAGCGGGTGCACGCGATGCCGCCCTCGGACGGGGAGTTCGGTGACCCCGAGGCCGCGGCCGAGTGGTACGCCGGTCGGCTCGCCGCGGCTGCTCCGGAGGGCGCCGGCCTGCCCCGCTTCGACGTCCTGCTGCTCGGGATCGGACCCGAGGGCCATGTGGCCTCCATCTTCCCGGAGTCGCCCGCCGCGTCCGACGAGCGGCCGGTGTTCGCGGTGCACGACTGCCCGAAGCCGCCGCCGACGCGGGTGAGCCTCGGCTTCTCGGCGATCAACACCGCCGAGGAGGTCTGGCTGCTGGTCTCCGGCGCGGGCAAGGCGCCCGCGGTCACCCGTGCCCTGGCCGGCGCCGACGGCATCGAGCTGCCCGCCGCCGGCGTGCACGGCACCCGCGCGACCCGGTGGCTGCTGGACGAGGCCGCGGCGAGCGAGCTTCCCGGGCGCTAGCCGTATCCAGGGCGCCGGTCGCCCTCTCTCCTGAGGTCGCGTAATCCACCGACCCATCAGGAGTCCCCGATGACCACCATCGACCGCCCCGCGACCGTCCGCCCGACGATCCCCCGACCGCGCAGCCCGGAGCCGGAGGAGCACGTCGTCCTGCGCGTGCCGGCGCCCGTCGCCCGGTACCCGTGGCCCGAGCCGTGGCGCCACTGGGGTGGCGCCCGCCCGCGTTCGGAGTTCTGGGACGTGGCGACCGCGAGCTGGCACTCGAGCGGGCCGTACCCGCGCCAGGACTGAACCGGGTGAGAGGTCAGGCCCCGCGGCGCTGGTGCAGCCGGGTCAGGGCCTCTTCCAGCAGCGCGTCGCCGTCGGCGTCGCTGCGCCGCTCGCGCACGTAGGCCAGATGCGTCTTGTACGGCTCGGTCCGCGGCGCGGGCGGCGGGTTCTGCTGGTCCTGCCCGGCCGGCAGACCGCAGCGCGGGCAGTCCCACAGCTCGGGGATGTCGGCCTCGGAGGCGAAGGCGACGCGGGTGTCGTGGCCGTTGGCGCACCAGAACGGGATGCGGCGCCGTGGCGCAGCCTCACCCCGCTCGGCCTCGCCGATCGGACCTGCGCCCACCCGGGTGCCCCGGATCGCATTGCCACCAGCCACGAGCGCGCCCCCTGCTGTCCGTCCGGGTCGTGCGGCAGATCACGCCGCGCGCCGAAGTCTAGGGCAGGTTGAGGGCGATTCCGGTCACGTTTTGCCTGCGGATTCGCAACAGTTCCCCGGTCGGGCCGGGGATCGGCTCACTTGAGCTTGGTCAGGATGCCGATGCCGACGATGCAGATCGACCAGACCACGGCGCAGAAGACCGTCAGCCGGTTCAGGTTCTTCTCCACGACCGACGAGCCCGCCAGCGACGAGGACACCGCACCGCCGAACATCGAGGACAGACCGCCACCCTTGCCCCGGTGCAGCAGGATCAGCACGATGAGCAGGGCGCTGGTGAGCACCAGCACCACATTGAGGACGATCTCGATCATCACTTCTCCAGCATGGGGTCACCCGGCGGCGCACGCCGGATCTCGGTGTCGAGCGTAACCGAAGCCGTCACCTGACCCCCGCAGTGGCGAGGTCGTAGCCTGCGTACGGCGACATCACCAGGCCGTTGCGCAACCGCTCCCCCGCCACCAGCTGCACCCGGGTCTCGGCCAGCGGCAGGTACGCCGACGTGGCCCGGGCGGCCGCCGCGACGTCGCGCCAGCGCCCCCGCGCAATGGCCGGGTCCCCTGGGGCGCGGGCCTTGTCGATCAGCGCGTCGATCTTCGGGTCGTTCAGCTGGGCGTAGTCGGTGTTGCCGACCTTGCGGTGGGCCCGGTCGTCGAGCAGCGGGGCGAGGAAGGAGCCGGGGGTCGGGAAGTCCGCCGTCCAGGTGGTGAGGACGATGCCGTAGCCCTGCTGCACCACGTTGGCCGGCTTGCCGACGTCGGTCGCATAGAAGGTGGACGCGTCCAGGGGCTGGACCTTGACCGTGATGCCCACCCGGGCCAGCTGGTCGGCGACCCCGTGGGCGAGGTCGACCGTCGCCGGCGCGTCGACGACCGCGAGCACCGTGGAGAAGCCGCCGGGCTTGCCGCACGCCGTCAACGCCGCGCGGGCGGCGGTCAGGTCGGGGCGGGGATCGAGCTCGCTGGGACCCCCTGGCAACCCGTGGGGCCAGAGCTGCGAGCTGCGCACGGCGTTCGCCGCGCCGCCGAGCAGGCCCTGCAACGCCCGCCGGTCCAGGGCGTCCGCGACCGCGGCCCGGCAGTGCGCGTCGTCCAGCGGTGCCACCGTGGTGGGCAGGGCGAGCATCCGGACGGCGCCGGTGGTCACGTCGTCGACCCGCGCCCGCAGTGCGGCACCGTCGTCCCCGGTGGTGCGCGCGGTGGTGGGTGTCTGCACGCCGGCGCCGGAGATGTCCACGTCCGCGGAGCCGGCCAGCAACGCCTGGTCACGCTCGAGCCCGGAGAGTCCGGTGCGGACGACAATGCGGTCGGGCAGCGCCGTCCGAACCTTGTCGGTGGCCGGGCTCCACCGCTTGTTGCGGTCGAGCACGATGCCGGCCACCGGGTCGACGGACGTGATCGCGTACGGACCCGAGGAGACCGGATGGAGCCCGTACTTCGCGCGGGTGTCGGATGCGGCCGGGACGGGGCTGCTCGACGGCAGCGCCATGACGTACGGGAAGTCCGGGCGCGGGGTGCGCAGCGTGAAGACGATCGTGGAGTCATCGGGCGTCTGGATCGTGCTGAGTCCGAGGTGGTTGTGGGTCGGGTCCTGGTACGGCCCCGGGTAGGGATTCGCGGGGTCGTCGAGGAGGTCGACGACGTAGGTCGGCCCGCCGACGACGACGTCGGAGGCGAAGGAGCGCTCGATCCCGTACTTCACGTCGCGCGAGGTGATCGGCGTGCCGTTCTCGAACGTCAGCCCCTTGCGCAGGGTGAACGTCCAGGTCCGGCCGTCCTTCGAGACCTTCCCCAGGTCGGTCGCCAGGTCCGGCACCAGGTCGCCGGTCCGGCCGGGCGCGGACGCATAGGTGACCAGCGTGCGGGTGTAGAGCCGCATCAGGTTCCACACGCCGGGCAGGTAGGAGCGCTGCGGATCGAGGCTGTCGATGTCACCGGACACCACGCGCAGCGTCCCGCCGCGCGCGGTCGACGGCGCCCGCACACCGGTCACCCCGGCATCGGTGCCGCCACCGACCACCGGGACGTCGGCCCGGCCGCCGGCTCCCCCACCGCAGCTGACGGCCAGGACCACGACCAGGACGACGACCGCGGCGGCGGCCAGGATCCGGCGCCGGGGCCAGCCGCGCGCCCAGGCGGGCAACCGGGCCGTCCACCGCTCGAGGGTCTGCTCCACTACCTGCTGCTCCGCCTCCACGTGTGCGGCCGGCGGTCAGCGGCCCTCAGCTGCCGTCGGCGGCGATCCGACAGATCCCTACGAATTCTTCGGCGTCCAGGCTGGCGCCGCCGACGAGCGCACCGTCGACGTCCGGCCCGGCCAGGATCCCGGCCGTGTTCGCGGCCTTCACCGAACCTCCGTAGAGGATACGGACGATCGCGGCCGTCTCCGGCCCGAATCGCTCGGCGAGCCGCGCCCGGAGTGCCCCGCAGACCTCCTGCGCATCCTCCGGCGTGGCCACCTCGCCGGTGCCGATCGCCCAGACCGGCTCGTAGGCGATCACCACACCGCCGTCGCCGTCACGACCGCCCACCTGCTCGGCGGTCAGGCCCTCGAGGGCGGCGTCGAGCTGGGTGGTGCAGTGGGCGACGTGCTGGCCGGCCCGTCGCACGTCGAGCCCCTCCCCCACGCACAGGATCGGGACGATCTCGTGCCGCAGCGCCGCCTGCACCTTGCGCGCCACCAGGGCGTCGTCCTCACCGTGCAGGGCGCGCCGCTCGGAGTGCCCCACCGCCACGTACTGGCAGGCCAGCGCGGCCAGCATCGTGCCGCTGATCTCGCCGGTGAAGGCACCGGACTCCTCCGCCGAGAGGTCCTGCGCGCCGTAGCCGACCTCGAGCTTGTCGCCGGTCACCAGCGTCTGCACGCTGCGCAGCGCCGTGAACGGCGGGAGGACGACGACCTCGGCGACGTCGAGCTCCTTCTCGGTGAGGGAGAAGGCGAGCTTCTGCACCAGGCCGATGGCGTCGAGGTGCGTGAGGTTCATCTTCCAGTTGCCGGCGATCAGCGGCCGGCGGCCGGTGCGGGGCGCGGGCGTACTGCGGTCCTTGCGTGCCATGACTGCTGCTCCCCGCTCAGTGGGCGAGTACCGCGAGGCCCGGGAGCTCCCGGCCCTCGAGGTACTCCAGCGACGCGCCGCCGCCGGTGCTGATGTAGCCGTACGCGCTCTCGTCGAGGCCGAGCTGCCGGACGGCGGCCGCGGAGTCGCCGCCGCCGACGACGGACAGCCCGCCGACCTCGCCCACCGCCCGGGCCACTCCGCGGGTGCCCTCCTGGAACGGGGCGAGCTCGAACACGCCCATCGGGCCGTTCCAGAACACGGTGCGGGCTCCGGACAGCTCGTCCGCGAACAGCTCGACCGTGCGCGGCCCGACGTCCAGGCCCAGCTGCCCGGCCGGGATCGCGTCGGCCGCCACCACGGTGGTCTCGACGTCGGCGCTGAACTTCGGCGCGCACACCACGTCGACGGGCAGCACGATCTTGTCGCCGGCCTCGGCGAGCAACCGGCGGCAGGTGTCGACCTGGTCGCTCTCCAGCAGCGATTCGCCGACGCCGTGGCCCTGCGCGGCCAGGAACGTGAAGCACATCCCGCCGCCGATGAGCAGCGTGTCGACCCTGGGCAGCAGCGCCTGGATGACGGCCAGCTTGTCGCTGACCTTCGAGCCGCCGAGGACGACGACATAGGGGCGCTCCGGGTCGGTGGTGAGCCGGGTCAGCACGTCGAGCTCGCGGGCGACCAGCCGGCCGGCGTAGTGCGGCAACCGCTCGGCCACGTCGAACACCGAGGCGTGCTTGCGGTGCACCGCGCCGAACGCGTCGTCGACGTAGCAGTCGGCCAGCGCGGCCAGCCGGTCGGCCAGCTCCCCGCGCGCGGCGTCGTCCTTCGCCGTCTCGGCGCCCTCGAAGCGGACGTTCTCCAGCAGCAGCACGTCGCCGTCGCCGAGGGCGGCGGCCCGGGCGCGCGCGTCGTCGCCGGCGACGTCGGCGGCCAGGGGCACCGGGATGCCGAGCAGCTTCCCGAGCCGCTCGGCGACCGGCGCGAGGGAGAACTGCGGGTCGGGGGCGCCCTTGGGCCGGCCGAGGTGGGCGGCCACGATCACCCGGGCCCCGGCGGCGCGCAGCGCCTCCAGGGTGGGCAGGCTGGCGCGGATCCGCCCGTCGTCGGTGATCGCACCGGTGGACTTGTCGAGGGGGACGTTCAGGTCGGCGCGCAGGAGCACGCGCCGACCCGAGACCCCGTCGGCGAGCAGGTCGTCGACGGAACGCATCAGAGCGAGGCACCCACGAGCGTGGTCAGGTCGACGAGGCGGTTGGAGTAGCCCCACTCGTTGTCGTACCAGCCGAGCACCTTGACCATCGGGCCGAACACCTTGGTCAGCTTCGCGTCGTAGATGCACGACGACGGGTCGGTGACGATGTCGGAGGAGACGATCGGCGCGTCGGTGTAGGTGAGGTACTTGCCGAGCGGGCCGGCCGCGGCCTCGCGGTAGGCGGCGTCGATCTCCTCGGCCGAGGCCTCCTTGTTCACCGTGACCGTGAGGTCGGTGGCCGAGCCGGTCGGCAGCGGCACGCGCATGGCGTAGCCGTCGAGCTTGCCCTTGAGCTCGGGGAGGACGAGGCCGATCGCCTTCGCGGCCCCGGTCGAGGTGGGCACCATGTTGAGCGCGGCGGCGCGGGCGCGGCGGAGGTCCTTGTGCGGGCCGTCCTGCAGGTTCTGGTCGGCGGTGTAGGCGTGGATCGTGGTCATGAGACCGCGCTCGATGCCGAAGGCGTCGTTGAGCACCTTGGCCAGCGGTGCCAGGCAGTTCGTGGTGCACGAGGCGTTGCTGATGATCGTCTGCGAGCCGTCGTACAGGTTGTCGTTCACGCCCATGACGATCGTGATGTCGTCGTCGGTGGCCGGCGCGGAGATGATGACCTTCTTGGCGCCGCCGGCGTCGACGTGCTTGCGGGCGTCGGCCGCCTTGGTGAAGAAGCCGGTGGACTCGATGACGACGTCGACGCCCAGGTCGCCCCACGGCAGCGCGGCCGGGTCGCGCTCGGAGAGGACCTTCATGATCGACCCGCCGATCTTGATGCCCTCACCGTCGGCGGCGACGTCGTCGCTGAGCTTGCCGAGGATGCTGTCGTACTTGAGCAGGTGCGCGAGTGCCTCGGGGCTGGTGAGGTCGTTCACCGCCACGATCTCGATGTCCTGGCCGCTGGCCGCGGCAGCCCGCCAGAAGTTGCGGCCGATGCGGCCGAATCCGTTGATGCCTACCCGGACCGTCACTGCAGACCTCCACGTTGGTCGGGGGCCGCGCGCAGCGCACGACCTCGCTCGCCGGAGAGCCTATCGGTCCAGCGGTTCCCGGTCGCCCCACGGACAACCGGGAACCGGGACTACTGCGCCAGCATGTCGTCGGTGACCACGGATTCGGTGTCCGGGATCCCGAGATCCTTCGCCCGCTTGTCGGCCATCGCCAGCAGGCGGCGGATCCGGCCGGCGACCGCGTCCTTCGTCATCGGCGGGTCGGCCCGCTGGCCCAGCTCCTCGAGCGAGGCCTGACCGAACTCCAGCCGCAGCCGGCCGGCCACGAGCAGGTGCTCGGGGGCGTCGCCCGCCAGGATCTCCAGCGCCCGCTCGACCCGTGCGCTGGCCGCGACGGCCGCGCGGGCCGAGCGGCGCAGGTTGGCGTCGTCGAAGTTGGCCAGCCGGTTGGCCGTCGCGCGGACCTCGCGGCGCATGCGCCGCTCCTCCCACGCGAGGACGGCGTCGTGCGCGCCCATGCGGGTGAGCAGCGCGCTGATCGCGTCGCCGTCGCGGACCACGACGCGGTCTGCGCCGCGGACCTCGCGGGCCTTCGCGGCGATGCCCAGCCGGCGGGCGGCGCCGACGAGCGCCATCGCCGCCTCGGGGCCGGGGCAGGTGACCTCCAGCGAGGAGGACCGCCCCGGCTCGGTGAGGGAGCCGTGCGCCAGGAAGGCGCCGCGCCAGGCGGCCTCGGCGTCGCTGATGCCGCCGGAGACGACCGACGGCGGCAGCCCCCGCACCGGACGTCCCCGCTGGTCGACCAGGCCGGTCTGCCGCGCCAGGCCCTCGCCGTGCTTGGCGATCCGCACGAGGTAGCGCACCCCGCGCCGGATGTTCCCGCCCGCGAGGACGCTCACGCCGCTGGTGTAGCCGTACACCTCGCTGATGTCCCGGCGCAGCCGCCGGGCCACCGAGCCGGTGTCGAGCTCGGCCTCGATGACCACCCGGCCGCCGACGATGTGCAGCCCGCCCGAGAAGCGGAGCAGTGCCGTGACCTCCGCCTTGCGCTCGGAGGTCTTGGTGCACTCCACCCGGGACAACTCGTCCTTGACCATGGCCGTCATCGCCATGTGAGCCCCCACTCCTGCACGGGGCAGTTCGTCGCCGTGTGCATCGCCGTCGTGTTCATGGCCGTCGTGTTCATCGCCGTCGTGTCCATCGCCCTGCGCCTCGCCGTGTGCTCGCCGTGTCGGGCGTCATCCGCGGCGTCCCCTTCCCCCTCGAACCGATCGGTCCACGCCAGTTCCGCTACCGATCGAAATCTGTCTGCACGTCACCGCACCCCGACCGCCGCGGCGAACGCGGCGGCCAGACGCACGGGGTCGTGCCGTGGTGCACCGCCGAGCTCGGCCACCGGAGCCAGGACGAGCTCGGCGCCGCACTCACGTACTGCTGACAGGAGACCATGGCGGTCAACCACCGATTCAGCATCCGCGATCACGGTGTGCAACGCCACTCCGCCCAAGTGTGCTTGTAGCACGCTCAGATGCTCCTCGGGTGAGAACCCGTCCGTCTCACCGGGCTGCGGTTCCAGGTTGAGCACGACCACCACCCTGGCCCGCGCCGCGGCCAGGGCCGCGCGCAACTGCGGCACCAGCAGGTGCGGGAGCACCGACGTGTACCAGGACCCCGGGCCGAGGGAGACCACGTCGGCCGCGGCGATGGCGTCCAGCACGGCCGGGTTGACCGGCGGGTCCGCCGGGGAGACGAGGATCTCGCGGACGTGCCCCGGCGTCGTGGCGATCGCCACCTGCCCCCGGATCGTGCGGGTGCGGGCCGGGTCGTCAGGATCGGTGCTCTCGACGCGGGCGACGAGGTCGAGGGGGACGTCGGCCATCGGCAGCACGCGGCCGCAGGTGCCGAGCAGCCCGGCGAGCACGTCGAGGGCCCGGACGGTGTCGCCGCCGTGCATCTCGACGAGCCCGGTCAGCACGAGGTTGCCCACCGGATGCCCGGCCAGGACGCCGGTGCCGCCGAGCCGGTGGTGCAGCAGCTCGGCGACCTCCTGGGTGCGCCCGTCCTGCCCCGCCAGCGCCGTGAGCGCCATGCGCAGATCACCCGGGGGCAGCACCGGCATCTCGCGCCGGATCCGGCCCGAGGAGCCGCCGTCGTCCGCGACAGTCACGACGGCGGTCAGCTCGGGCGTGATCCGCCGCCAGGCGGCCAGCGCCGCAGCGAGCCCGTGCCCTCCCCCGAACGCCACCACCCGCGGGGCCGCGGCGCTCGTACCTGCGCCCACTACTCGCGGCCCAGATCGCGGTGGCGGGCCGCGGCGTCGATGCCCTCGGCCGTCAGGCGGCGGGCGAACTCCTCCGCGATGGCGACGCTGCGGTGCTTGCCGCCGGTGCAGCCCACCGCCAGGTTGAGGTAGCGCTTCCCCTCGCGCCGGTAGCCGGGGATCAGCAGGCGCAGCACGTCGGTGTAGCGGTCGAGGAACTCCGCGGCGTCGTCCTGCTGGAGCACGTAGTCGCGCACCTCCGGGTCCTGGCCGGTGTGGTTCCGCAACTCCGGGATCCAGTGCGGGTTGGGCAGGAAGCGCGCGTCGACCACCAGGTCGGCGTCGAGCGGGAGCCCGTACTTGAACCCGAAGCTCATGACCGTCGCGGTGAGCGGCGGCGTGCGCCCCTCGCGCGCGAAGGCGTTCTCCAGCGTCGCGCGCAACTGGTGGATGTTGAGGTCGCTGGTGTCCACCCAGAGGTCGGCCTCACCGGCGATGCCGGTCAGCAGCGCCCGTTCGGCGGAGATCCCGTCGATCAGCGTCCCGGAGCCCTGGAGCGGGTGCTCCCGCCGGTTGGACTCGTAGCGGCGGACCAGCACCTCGTCGCGGGCGTGCACGTAGACCACCCGCGGCCGGTGCCCCGCCTCGGCGAGCACGCGGATGGCCTCCTGCAGGTCGCTGGAGAAGGCGCGGCTGCGGACGTCGACAACGGCCGCGAACCGGCGGACGTCGCCGCGGGCGCCGAGCTCGACCATCGGCTGCAGCAGCGCCGGGGGCAGGTTGTCGACGACGAACCAGCCGAGGTCCTCCAGCACGCGCCCGGCACTGTTCTTTCCGGACCCGGACAGGCCGGTGACGACGACGACCTCGAGCGGCGGCGCCTCGCCCGCAGCGGCGGGATCGTGACCCGGCACGCCGTCGCCGCGCGGGCCGGTGTCGCGGTCGCGGTGTGCGTCGACGGTCACGAGGCCACCAGTCCGGCCGGGGCGGCCTCGCCGGTGTCCGGAGCGGCGGCGTCGCCGGGCTCGGCGATCGCGGCCTGGACCGCCTCCGCCGTCCGCCGGCCGATGCCGGGCACCTCCATGAGGTCCTCGACGGTGGCGGCCCGCAGGCGCTTGAGCGACCCGAACTGCTTCATCAGTGCCTTCCGCCGTGTGTCCCCGAGGCCGGGGACGTCGTCCAACAGGGAGACCAGCATGCCGGTCGACCGCTTCTGCCGGTGATAGGTGATCGCGAAGCGGTGGGCCTCGTCGCGCACGCGCTGCAGGAGGTAGAGCGCCTCGGAGGTGCGGGGCAGGATCACCGGATCGCTGTCACCGGGCAGCCAGACCTCCTCCATCCGCTTGGCGAGCCCGCAGACGGCGACGTCGACGATGCCGAGCTCGTCGAGGGACCGGACCGCCGCGGCCACCTGCGGTGCACCGCCGTCGACGACGAGCAGGTTCGGTGGATAGGCGAACCGGCGCGGCCGGCCCTCCTCCGCGGCGACGCCCTGCTCGTCCTTGCGGTCGGCCTCGTCCTTGAGGTGGCGGGCGAAGCGCCGGCGCACCACCTCGGCCATCGCGGCGGTGTCGTCGATTCCGTTCGTGACGGAGAAGCGGCGATAGTCGGACTTCTTCGCCAGCCCGTCCTCGAAAACCACCATGCTGGCCACGACGTTCGTGCCCTGCACGTGCGAGATGTCGATGCACTCGATCCGAAGCGGTGCGTCGGCCAGGTCGAGCGCCTCCTGCAGCTCGGACAGTGCCAGCGACCGCGCGGTCAGGTCGCTGGCGCGCTTCACCCGGTGCCGGGCGAAGGCCTCCTTGGCGTTGCGCTCGACGGTCTCGAGCAGGCTGCGCTTGTCCCCGCGCTGGGGCACGCGCAGCGAGACCCGGCCGCCGCGCAGCTCCTCGAGCAGCTCGGTGTACACGTCGGCATCGTTCGGCAGCTCGGGCACGAGCACCTCACGCGGCACCGCCTCCCCCGCCTCGCCGACGCCGGTCTGCTCGTCGACCCCGCCGTACACCTGCAGCAGGAACTGCTCCACCAGCTCGCCGGTGGTGACGGCCTCCACCTTGTCGACGATCCAGCCGCGCTGCCCGCGCACCCGGCCGCCCCGCACGTGGAACACCTGGACGGCGGCCTCCAGCTCGTCCTGGGCGAAGGCGACGACGTCGGCGTCGGTGCCGTCACCGAGGACGACGGCCTGCTTCTCCATCGCGCGGGTGAGGGCGCCGAGATCGTCGCGGAGCCGGGCCGCCTTCTCGTACTCCAGGTTCTGCGCCGCGGCGGTCATCTCACGCTCGAGCCGCTTCATCATCTGCTCGGTCCGGCCGGCCATGAAGTCGCAGAAGTCGTCGACGATCGCGCGGTGCTCCTCGGCGCTGACCCGGCCGACGCAGGGGGCCGAGCACTTGCCGATGTAGCCGAGCAGACACGGCCGGCCGATCTGCCCGGCCCGCTTGAACACCCCGCTGGAGCAGGTACGCGCGGGGAACACCCTGGTCAGGGTGTCGAGGGTCTCGCGGATCGCCCACGCGTGTGCGTACGGACCGAAGTACCGGACGCCCTTGCGCTTGGGCCCGCGCATCACCTGCAGCCGCGGGTACTCCTCGTTGAGGGTGACCGCGAGGCTCGGGTAGCTCTTGTCGTCGCGGTAGCGGACGTTGAACCGCGGGTCGAACTCCTTGATCCAGTTGTACTCGAGCTGGAGGGCCTCGACCTCGGTGCCGACGACGGTCCAGTCGACGCTCGCCGCCGTCATCACCATCTGCCGGGTGCGCGGGTGAAGGCCGGCGACATCGGCGAAATAGCTGTTCAGGCGCTGGCGCAGGCTCTTGGCCTTGCCCACGTAGATGACCCGCCCCGCCGGGTCGCGGAAGCGGTAGACCCCCGGCGACTCGGGGATGCTGCCGACCGCGGGGCGGTACGTGGAGGGGTCGGCCATGTCTCCAGATTAGGTGGGTCCGCTGACAGTCCGGGGGCCGCTCCCGGTGCCGCTGGTCACCCGCGCGCCGGGTCGGGGTGTTCCGGGACGCCGGGCAGCGTCCGGAGGTCGCCGAGGAGCAGTTTCCGGTCCTCCGCGTCGGCGATCCCGATCGCGCGGGCCCGGGCCGCGGCCGCCTCGGCGGCCTGCGGGTCGCCGTCGACGGCGTGCCCGCGGGCGAGGGCTTCGTAGCCGAAGGCGAGATCCCAGTCGGCGATCCCGTTCTCCTCGCAGATCTCCAGCACCCGGCGCGCGTGGTGCAGGCACGGCTCCGGACGGCGGAGGACGGCGTAGACCCGGGAGCACAGCCATTCGCCCCGGGCCAGGTTGGTCGCGGTGCCCACCTGCTCCCAGTGGAACCGGGAGGCGTGCGCCATGTGCAGCATCCGGTCGTCCTGGGCGGTGGTGCGGTCCTCGGTCTGCATCAGTGCCCAGACGCCGTTGAACAGCTCCGCGGCCAGCGCGCGCTCGTCGCCGGTCATCGTGCGCGGAGCGCCCGGAGCCACGCGACGAGGGTCGCGGTCACCTCGTCGCGGTTTGTCTCGTTGAAGACCTCGTGCCGCGCGTCGGGATAGACGTGCTGCTCGACGGGCAGGGCACGGTCCCGCAGCAGCGCGGCCAGGGCGTTCACCTGGGCGGCGTTCTCGCCGCCGACCGGGTCGCGCTCGCCGGAGAGCAGCAGCACGGGCAGGCCGTCGGGCAGCCGTGCGACGGCGTCGGCGGTGGCCGCGCCGACCGACAGACCGAAGACGGCGGCGGCATACGCGACCGTCAGCGGCATCTGGTCCCCGCAGAGCGGATCGGCGACGTAGGCATCGACCTCGGCCGCGTCGCGCGACAGCCAGTCGAACGCGGTGCGGGCCGGCTCGAACGGCTGGTTGAAGGCGCCGAGCGCGTCGAGGGCGTTGTCCCCCGCGCCGGCGGCGACGGCCTCCTCGAGGGCGGTGACCATGTCGGCGAGCTGGGGAGCCACGCCGACCGGCCCGGACAGGACCAGACCGGCGAGGTCGCGGCCGTCCCGCTCGGCGCTGGCCAGCGCGATGATCGACCCCATCGAGTGTCCGAGCAGCACCCGCGGAACACCCGGGTGCTCGTCGTCGATCACGAGATGGAGGGCCTGGACGTCGTCCAGGACGGTGTCGACGCCCATGCCGCTCCCGAACCGGCCGATGCCGGTGCTCTCGGCCGTGCGGCCGTGGCCGCGCAGGTCCATCGCCCAGACACCGAATCCAGCCGCCGTGAGCGCCGCCGCCAGCCGGCCGTAGCGACCGGAGTGCTCCGAGGCGCCGTGCACCAGTTGGATGGACGCCCGCAGGTCGCCGTCCGGCAGCCACCTGCGGTAGCGCACGCGCGACCCGTCCACGGTCTGGAGCAGGTGCAGTTCCCCGGAAGCCGTCGTCATCGAGATCCCTTCGCCGCGTCAGGTGTCCGCCCCGGCGTACCGGGGCGCGCCCGGCAGGTCAAGCCGAGTCGACGTCCACCCCGCCACGTCACCGCCACCACGGCGGCCCGGCACCTCCCCGGACCTCAGACGGTATGAGGGCTGGGGCCTCCGCCGCGAATGATCGTGGGTTGCCGCAAGGGGTGGGCCCTGGCGGTAGAGCCACAGGCGTGGGGAGGCCCCAGTGATCGGGCAGCGTACGAGTGTCGGTCTGGATGTTCATGCCCGTTCGGTCGTCGGCTGGGGGCTTGATGAACAGACCGGGGAGGTGCTGAGAGCACGGCTGACGCCGGCGCATGAGGACGTCGTCGGCTGGCTGCGCGCGCTGCCCGGCCCGGTCAGGGTCACCTACGAGGCCGGGCCGACCGGCTCCGGGCTGGCCCAAAGTCCAGGTCAGCCGCACGCCGGGGTGTCCGGGCGTGCGGCCGACCGGTCGATCAGCTCGCCTTCTTGCGGGCCCGCTTCTTCGGCGCGGCCGCCGCGGCCACGGCGTCCGGGTCGAGGATCGTCGCGAGGTAGCGGCCGGTGTGACTCTCCGGCACCCCGGCGATGAACTCCGGCGGCCCCTCGGCGACGACCGTGCCCCCGCGGAAACCACCCTCGGGGCCCATGTCGATGAGCCAGTCGGCACTCTTGATGACGTCGAGGTTGTGCTCGATGACGATCACGGAGTTGCCCTTGTCGACCAGCCCCTGCAGCACGAGCAGCAGCTTGCGGATGTCCTCGAAGTGCAGCCCCGTGGTGGGCTCGTCGAGGACGTAGATGCTGCGGCCGTTGGACCGCTTCTGCAGCTCGCTGGCCAGCTTCACCCGCTGCGCCTCGCCACCGGAGAGGGTGGTCGCCGGCTGGCCGAGCCGCACGTAGCCGAGGCCGACCTCGGTGAGGGTGCGCAGGTACCGGGCGATCGCCGGGATGGCGGCGAAGAAGTCGGCGGCCTCCTCGATCGGCATGTTGAGCACCTCGGCCACCGTCTTGCCCTTGTAGTGCACCTCGAGGGTCTCGCGGTTGAACCGGTCGCCCTTGCACACCTCGCAGGGCACGTAGACGTCGGGCAGGAAGTTCATCTCGATCTTCAGCGTGCCGTCGCCCGAGCACGCCTCGCAGCGGCCGCCCTTGACGTTGAAGGAGAACCGGCCCGGCAGGTAGCCACGCATCTTCGCCTCGGGCGTGCTGGCGAACAGCTTGCGCACCTGGTCCCAGACACCTGTGTAGGTGGCCGGGTTCGACCGCGGGGTGCGGCCGATCGGCGACTGGTCGACGTGGACGACCTTGTCGAGGTGCTCCAGGCCGGTGATCGTCCGGTGCCGCCCCGGCACCATGCGCGCACGGTTGAGCTCGTTGGCCAGGGTCGTGTAGAGGATGTCGTTGACCAGGCTGGACTTGCCCGAGCCGGAGACGCCGGTGACCCCGACGAGGACGCCGAGCGGGAAGGTGACGTCGACGCCCTTCAGGTTGTGCTCGCGCGCGCCCTTCACCACGAGCTCGCGGCCGGGCGTGACCTCGCGCCGTTCCTTGGGGATCTCGATGGCGCGCCGGCCCGACAGGTACTGGCCGGTCAGCGAGCGCTCGCTGGCGAGCAGCTCGTCGACGGTGCCGCTGACGACCACCTCGCCGCCGTGCTCACCGGCGCCGGGGCCGATGTCGACGACCCAGTCGGCGACCTTGATGGTGTCCTCGTCGTGCTCGACCACGATCAGCGTGTTGCCCATGTCGCGCAGCCGGACCAGTGTCTCGATCAGCCGCGTGTTGTCGCGCTGGTGCAGCCCGATCGACGGCTCGTCGAGGACGTAGAGGACGCCGACCAGACCGGAGCCGATCTGGGTGGCCAGGCGGATGCGCTGGGCCTCCCCGCCGGCCAGCGTCGCCGCCGGACGGTCGAGCGAGAGGTAATCCAGCCCGACGTCGACGAGGAACGACAGCCGCGCCTGGATCTCCTTGAGCACGCGGTCGGCGATGGCGCGCTCCCGCTCGCCCAGGGTCAGCGCGCCGAGCCACTCGCCGGCCTCGCCGATCGACAGACCGGTGATCTCGGCGATCGAGCGGCCGTTGAGCTTGACGGCCAGGATCTCCGGCTTCAACCGGGTGCCGTGGCAGACGGGGCAGGGCACGTCGCGCATGTAGCCCTCGTACTTGTCCCGCATGAAGTCGCTGTCGGTGTCCTCGTGCCGGCGCTCGAGGAACGGCAGCACGCCCTCGAACGCGGCGTAGTAGCTGCGCTCGCGGCCGTACCGGTTCTTGTAGCGCACGTGCACCTGGTCCGGCGAACCGTGCAGCACGGCCTTCTGGACCTTGGCCGGCAGCTTCTCCCACGGGGTGTCCATCGAGAAGCCGAGCATCTGCGACAGGCCGGTGAGCAGCCGGAGGAAGTACTCGTTGCTCATCGAGCTCGACCAGGGGGCGACCGCACCCTGGCCGAGGCTCTTCTCCGGGTCGGGCACGACGAGGTCGGGGTCGACCTCCTTGCGGGTGCCGATGCCGGTGCACTCGGGACAGGCGCCGAACGGCGAGTTGAACGAGAACGAGCGCGGCTCGAGCGCCTCGAAGGACAGGCCGTCGTCGACGCACGCGAGGTGCTCGGAGAAGGTGCGCTCGCGGTGCACGTCGTCCTCGGGCAGGTCGACGAAGTCGAGGACGACGAGGCCGCCGGCCAGGCCGAGGGCCGTCTCCACCGAGTCGGTCAGGCGGCGCTTGGCGCTCTCCTTGACCGTCAGCCGGTCGACGATCACCTCGATCGTGTGCTTCTCCTGCTTCTTCAGCTTCGGCGCCTCGGTGAGCGAGTGCACGACGCCGTCGACCCGCACGCGGGAGAAGCCCTGGGTCTGCAGCGAGCTGAACAGGTCGACGTACTCGCCCTTGCGCGCCCGGACGACTGGCGCGAGCACCTGGAAGCGTGTGCCCTCCTCCATGGCGAGCACCTGGTCGACGATCTGCTGCGGCGTCTGGCGCGAGATCGGCTTGCCGCAGTTGGGGCAGTGCGGCTGACCGGCCCGCGCGTAGAGCAGCCGGAGGTAGTCGTAGACCTCGGTGATCGTGCCGACGGTCGACCGCGGGTTGCGGTTGGTCGACTTCTGGTCGATCGAGACGGCCGGGGACAGGCCCTCGATGAAGTCGACGTCGGGCTTGTCCATCTGCCCGAGGAACTGGCGGGCGTACGCGGACAGCGACTCGACGTACCGGCGCTGGCCCTCCGCGAAGATCGTGTCGAAGGCCAGGCTCGACTTCCCGGAGCCGGAGAGGCCCGTGAACACGATCAGTGCGTCGCGGGGAAGGTCGAGGTGGACGTCCTTGAGGTTGTGCTCTCGGGCGCCGCGGACGACGAGCCGGTCCATGTGATCCCTGTCGGTCGCTGTGGCTAGATGCATCACTCGAGGCCAAGGCCCCGGGGTGGGTCGCTGTTCCCGGTCGTCCGCGTGCCCCCATGTCGCGCGTGTCACGCGTACCCGACGGCGCGTCGCCGCCGGGCGAGCGCTCAGACGGGTGCGGGGGACGGCGCTCCGGTGGGATCGAAGACCGGTGCGTGGCGCCGCCACGGCTGCCGACGTTCCAGCTCTCCGGCCAACCAGAGTAGCCGCGCCTCCGCGCCCGAGGGGCCGACGAACTGGACGGACAGCGGCAGCCCCTCCGGCCGGTTGCCGGCCGGCAGGACCAGCGCCGGCAGGCCCGCGAGGTTCCACGCAGCGGTCCAGGGCGCCCAGCGGGCGTTGGCCGTGACGTTGGCGAGGAAGGAACGCTCGTGCCACGGCCGGGCCGGCAACGGCGGCCCGGTGGTCACGGGCGTGAGCAGGACGTCGACGTCGTCGAAGAAGGCCAGCATCTGCGCCCGGAACTTCTCCGCCGTGCGCGGCCGCACCAGGCGCGCGCGGCGGACCAGGCGCCCGATGCGGGCGTGCGTGCGGCTGCGCGGCTGCAGGGCGTGCCGGTCGATGCCCAGGTGCTCGGCGTCGTCCTCCGCCCCGATCATCCAGCGCGTCAGAGCGCCCGCGGCCGCGCCGGTGCTGATCGGCGGGTTGCGGCGCACGACCGTGTGCCCCGCCGCCACCAACAGGGCCACGATCGCGTCGACGGCGGCCAGCGCCGGGCCGTCGGCGCGCACCCCTGGCACGGGCGACCGGGTGGACACCGCGATGCGAAGCGGGCCGCCGGCGGCGTCGACGGCCACCTCCTCCCCCGCCAGCACCCCCTGCGCGAGGACGAGGTCGGCCACCGTCGTCGTCAGCGCACCGTTCTCGGCCATGCCCGACCAGCTGTCGGCGCCGATCTCGGCGGGCACGACCCCGCGGCCCGGCTTCAGCGTGACCAGCCCGCAGGCGGACGCGGGCAGCCGGAGGGACCCCATGCCGTCGTTGCCGTGCGCCATCGGCACGCACCCGGCGGCGACCGCCGCGGCGCTGCCGCCCGAACTGCCGGCCGGGGACCGGGCGGTGTCCCACGGGTTACGGGTGACGGTGCCCGGGCCGTCGGTGGTGCCGTAGAGGCAGAGCTCGGGCGCGCGGGTGATGCCGACGACGATCGCGCCGGCCTTGCGCAACCGCGCGACCACCGGATGGTCGCGGATCGCCGGCTCGGGCGACGCGGCCGCCGAGCCGTCGGTGCAGACCTCACCGGCGACCGCGACGTTGTCCTTCACCGCGATCGGCACACCGGCCAGCGGCAACGCGAAGCGGGTCAGGGCGGTGTCGACGGCGTGCGCCTCGGCGAGCGCCGCCTCGCGCCGGACGACCCGGAAGGCACCGATCCGGCCGTCGACCGCGTCGATGTGGGCGAGGTGCGCTCGGACGACGTCGACCGCGGTCACCTCGCCGGCGTGCACCAGACGGGCGATCTCGGTCGCCGGCAGGCCGACGGTGAAGGCCGCATCCCGGGCACCACCCTGGGCACTGCTCTGATAGATGCCCTGACCCGGCGCGGGAGCTCCGCTAGCGTCCATGACTGGACCGTAACGGCGACCGCTGACACTTTCCGATCGGAGTCCTGGATGAGCACCTCCGCGTACACCGGCGACGTCGAGGTCGGCGGCCCACCGGACGTCCGGGAGCTGCCCGGCCTGACCATCACCAAGCTCGCCGTCAGCGAGATGGCCAACAACGCCTACCTGCTGCGCGACACCGCCACCGGGAAGGCGCTGCTGATCGACGCGGCGGCCGACCCGCAGGCACTGCGCGCGCTCATCGGCGACGCCGACCTGCGCACCGTCGTCACCACGCACGGGCACTGGGACCACCACCGGGCGCTCCCCGACGTCGTCGCCGCGACCGGCGCGGAGACCGTTGCGCACGCGGCCGACGCGGCCGACCTGCCCGTGCCGGTGCAGCGGACCGTCGGCCAGGGCGACACGGTGACCGTCGGCGGGCAGACCCTCGAGGTCATCCACCTGCGCGGGCACACGCCGGGCAGCATCGCCCTGGTGTGGCGCGGCGCCGGGGACGCCGGCGTCCACCTGTTCACCGGTGACAGCCTGTTCCCCGGCGGCGTCGGCAACACCCAGAAGGACGCCGCGCGGTTCGCCAGCCTGATCGACGACGTCGAGCACCGGCTCTTCGCCGAGCTCCCCGACGAGACGTGGGTCTACCCCGGGCACGGCAAGGACACGACGCTCGGCGCCGAGCGCCCGCATCTCGGCGAGTGGCGCGAGCGCGGCTGGTAGCGGCTCCGGAGCCACTCGCGGCCGGAGCGGCGAGGCGGTCAGACCGTCCGGTCGGACTCCGCGCGGACGCGGAAGCGGAGGATCGTGGCGTCCCTCGACCGCGTGCTGCCGATCGGTTCCAGGGCCGTCCGCGCGACAGCCGGGGACGAGAAGCGGATGCCGTCGCCGAGCAGAACCGGCAGGACGTACACCAGTATCTCGTCGACGAGCCCCCGCTGCAGGCACTGACCGGCCACGTCGGCGCCGAGGATCTCGAGGTTCCGGCTGCCCGCGGCGTCCAGCGCCGTGGCGACCGCTTCGCCGACGTCCCCGGTGAGGAGCGTGACGTTCGGGTTCGGCGGCACCAGCGGCCGGTGGGTGAGGAGGAACGTGGGGCCGGAGAAGGGGTAGTCGCGGCTGTCCGGCTGCTCGGCCGCCATCCGCTCGCCCACCTCCCAGGTCCGCCGGCCGACGAGCATGGCGCCGGTGGCCGCCGCGATCTCCGCGACGTCGTCCGGCGCCACGAAGTCGGCGAGGGTGCGGTCCTCGCCCCAGTCCATGGAATGGCCGGCACCGGCGATGAAGCCGTCGAGCGACATGCACCGGTTCACGACGACCTTGCCGCTCATGTTCCGACCGCCCTTCCCATGGGCCATCCGCCGGGTTCGGATCCTCCACCCTTGCCGGGCAGGAAGGGTGCGAGGAAGGTAGCGGCCGTGCCGGCCCTCCGGGAAGGCGGTCGACGATGCAGCTGCCCCGAGCAGAGGTGCTCCGCGTCCTGCGCAACGCAGGTCTCCGCCGGACGGCGGACGACCTCGCGCCCCAACTGCCCGAGATCGTCGACCTCGACCGAGACCGTCCGCTCTTCGACCGCTACGCCGTCAGCCTGGACGAACTCGTCAGCAGGATGGGCGGCAGTCCCTGAGCGCGGCAGGATCGCTCAACCTCGCTCGCTAGTCCTCGTCGAACAGCTCGACCAGCCGCTCGGCCGGCTCCACGGCGTACAGCGGGACGACGGAGACCAGCCAGCCGGGACGGCGGTCGTCGACCTCGACCGCGAGGTCCCAGGCAGCGTGGGCGGACAGCGGGCCGAAGCAGCCGTCGTCGCCGTCCTCGCTCACGGCGACCTCGACCAGCCACTGGTCGGACAGGTCCGCCTCGAGCTCCTCGAAATCCGGCTCGGAGTCGTCGTCCGGTTCCGGAAGGTCCGCGCGTACCGGGTAGATGAGCGCCATGTCCGGAACCGTAGAGGCATCGCCCGCCGTGGGCACGCGCCCGGCCCGCAGACCGCGGGGGTCCTCAGAGCTGGATGCCGCGGGTGAGCGCCCCGTCGACGACGAGGTGGGCGCCCGTCGTGAAGCTCGACATCGGGCTGGCGAGGAAGACGACCGAGCGGGCCATCTCCTCCGGCCGGCCCATGCGCCCGGTGGGGTTGAGCCCGAGGGCGGTCGCGTACAGATCCGGGTTGCCCTGCTCGATCTGCTGCCAGACGCCGCCCTCGAAGTAGGTGTTGCCCGGCGAGACCACGTTGGCCCGCACCCCGCGACCGGCGAGCTGGAGCGCCAGGCCGGAGATGTAGCCGACGATCGCCGTCTTCATGGTGCCGTAGGGGCCCGACGCGAAGTCGGCCTCGCGCCCGGAGACGCTGGAGATCGCGACGATCGAGCCCTTCCCGCTCGCCTCCAGGTACGGCAGCGCCGCGGTCGCCAGGCGGACCGTGCCCATGAGGTCCACCTCGAACGAGACCCGCCACGCCTCCTCGCTCTCCGGGATCGCCAGCGCGCTCACGTTCGAGACGACGACGTCGAGGCCGCCGAGCCGTTCGGCGGCCGCGTTCACCCAGGCGATCAGCGCCGGGCCGTCGCCGACGTCGACCTGGACGCCGGCGGCGCGCCCGGACCTACCGGCGAGCGCCTCCTCGGTTGCCGCCAGCTCGGCGGCGTCGCGCGCGCAGAACTCGACGACCGCGCCCTCGTCGACGAACGCCTCGACGATCGCGCGGCCGATGCCGCGGGTGCCTCCGGTGACGAGCACCCGCGAGCCGTGCAGTTGCAGATCCATGGCCGGTACTCCCAGCAGCTCAGAGGAGGGACGCCGCGCGGGCGCGCAGGTCGTCGTGCAGGCCGCCGAAGGCACTCGCCGCCGGCAGCAGGGACTTGGCGGCCTTCACCACCGTGCTGAAGTTCGCGTCGACGACGTTGGCCACCGGCACCTCGGTGATCTGCGACAGCAGCTGGTAGGAGTCCATCGGGTGCAGGCCGTAGAGCTCGCAGAACCAGTGCACGAGCTCGGTCTGGCCGATCCGCCAGGCGTCCTCGAGCGGGCGGCTCGACCCGACGGTCATCCAGTGCGTGTCGTCCTCGATCCGGGGCCAGAGCGGGGCGCCACCCTTGATCAGCTCGACGATCAGCGTCGTCGTCATGGCGCCCTCCACGGCCGTACCGCAGGCCTCCCCCTCCCCCTGCCGGTAGTGACCATCACCGATCGAGAACATCGCCCCCTCGACGTTGACCCCCAGGAAGCAGGTTGACCCGGCGCGCATCTGCGGGGTGTCCATGTTGCCGCCGAACCGCTCGGGCACCAGCGAGCTGCGTACCTCGCCGCCGGCCGGCGCGACACCCACCGTGCCGAGCATCGGCGCGACCGGCAGGTCGACGCGCAGGTCGCCGTGGCGCGCCGCGAACGTGACCGTGTTCTTCGCGCGGTCGAGCTCGTAGATCCAGGTGGTGTCCGGCAGCGCGTCCTGGAGGGTGGCCGTCCGGTCGGTGCTGGTGAGCCCCCCGAAGAACGGGATCGCCGCGGAGGCGCCCCAGTCACGCGCCGGCTCCAGCGACACGAAGTGCAGCGCCAGGGTGTCGCCCGGCTTGGCACCCTCGACGTAGAACGGGCCGGTCTGCGGGTTGACGAAGCGCAGGTCGACCTTCTCGCCCGAGAGGTCGGTGACCGCGCGCAGCTTGCCCCCGAACGCGTCCTCGGTCCACAGCCGCAGGGCGGTTCCCGGGCGGATCCGGCGCAGGGGCGCCGCCCCGCCGAAGGTGTACACGTACTGCTCGGCCGTGGGCACGATCTCGACGACGTCCATGAGCCACCCTAGGAACTCGCAGGTCCCGGCGGCAACGGGCCGCAACCCGGGCGCAACGTCAGGCGCGCAGCCGCACCCGGTCCGGGGTCAGCTCGGCCACCGACGCGACCCCCAGCAGCTGCAGCGTGCGCGCGGTCTCGGTGGCCAGGATGTCCGCCGCCCGCTGCACGCCGCGCTCCCCGCCGGCCATGAGCCCGTACAGGTACGCCCGGCCGACCAGGCAGGCCCGCGCGCCGAGGGCGACGGCGGCCACCACGTCGGCCCCGTCGAGGATGCCGCCGTCCACGTACACCTCGGCCCGGTCCCCCACGGCGGCGACGACGGCGGGCAACTGCTCCAGCGGCGTCGGGGACCGGTCGAGCTGCCTGCCCCCGTGATTGGAGACGACGACGGCGTCGGCACCGGCGTCGACGACGGCGCGGGCGTCGTCGACGCCCTGCACCCCCTTGACGACGAGCTTCCCGGGCCACGACTCCCGCAGCCCGCGGACGTCGGCGAGCGTGGCGGCCGGCTCGAACACCCGGTCGACCAGGTCGGCGACCGTGCCGCCCCACGACCGCAGCGAGGCGAACTCGAGCGGCTCGGTGGTCAGCAGGTCGATCCACCAGCGCGGGTGGACGGCGGCGTTGGCGACGGTCCGCAGCGACAGCGCCGGCGGGATGGTGAACCCGTTGCGGACGTCGCGCAGCCGCGGCCCGGCCACCGGGGTGTCGACGGTCAGCACCAGCGCCTCGTACCCGGCGACGCGCGCCCGCTCGACCAGCGCCGCGCTCGCCTCCCGGTCCCGCCACAGGTAGAGCTGGAACCACCGCCGGGCGCCCGGGGCTGCCGCGGCCAGCGCCTCCATCGACGTCGTGCCCATCGTCGAGAGCGCGTACGGGATGCCGACCCGCTCGGCCACCCGGCCGACCGCCCCCTCGCCCTCGGTGTGCATGAGCCGGGTGAACCCGGTCGGTGCGAACACCAGGGGCAGGGACGCCGGCTCGCCCAGGATGCTGGTGCCGGTGTCGACGACGGACACGTCGCGCAGCACGCTCGGGAAGAACTCGATCCGCTCGAACGCCGCCCGGGACCGGCGCAGGCTGATCTCGGCGCCCGCGGCCCCGTCGGTGTAGTCGAAGACGGCCCGCGGCACCTGGCGGCGGGCGATCTCGCGGAGGTCGCCGACCGTGGCCGCACGGGCCAGCCGCCGATCGGTGGCGTCGCCCGCGAGGGAGCGCGGGCGGATCAGCCCGGAGAGCTCCGACCAGCGCGGCATCCGGCGCTCGACCACGGCGTCCCCTCCTCGGCGGCTGTCCTCCTCAGCCTGCCATGCGGGGGTTCTCCGGCGTCGGCAGCCAGCGCGCCCACCACCGCAGCACGTGCTCCAGCCGGGCCAGCCGGTGCTTCGGCCGGCCGGAGCGCGACAGCTCGTGCCCCTCCCCCGGGAACAGCAGCAGCTCCGACGGGACACCGCGCCGCTTCAGCTCGACGTAGAGCCGGGCGCCCTGCTCCACCGGGCAGCGCCAGTCCTCCTCGGAGTGGACCACCAGGGTCGGCGTGGTGATCTTGCCGGCGTTCGCCAGTGCGCTCTGCGCGGCGACCCGGTCGGGATCGGTGCCGAGGTACCCGTCGGGGAAGAACCACCCGATGTCGGAGGAGCCGACGAAGCTGACCGGGTCGGTGAACGCCCGCTCGCTGACCGCGGCGATGAACCGCGAGGTCCGGCCGATCAGGACCGTGGTCAGGTAGCCGCCGTAGGAGCCGCCCATCACCCCGACCCGGTCGGCGTCGAGCGCGGGATCGGTCAGGGCGGCGTCGAGGAACGCCAGCACGTCGTCGGCGTCGAGCTCGCCCCAGCCGCCCCGGATGGCGCGCCCGTGGGCCTGCCCGTAGCCCGAGGACCCGCGCGGATTGCACTGGACGACGGCGTAGCCGGCCGACACGTAGGTCTGCGTCTCGTCGAACAACGTCCAGCCGTACTGCGCGAACGGGCCCCCGTGGATCGTCAGCAGCACCGGGTGCGGGCCGGGCCCCGGCGGGGTGGTCACCCAGCCGTGCACCGGGTAGCCGTCAGGGGCGGTCGCCGTGCGCTCGGTCATCCGGTGCATGCGGCCGGTCTCGCCGAGCGGCCGCCCGAACCCGGTGAGCAGCCGGCGCCGGCCCGGCGTGATCGCGATCAGCTCGCCCGCCGACCGGTCGTGCGCGACCGTCGCGACGACGACGCCCCCGCCGGCCGCGACGCTGCGCACCGTGAAGGGCCCGTCGACCAGCGTCTCGACGGCGCCGCCGGTCAGCGACACCCGGAGCAGCTCGACGGACCCCCGCCGCTCCACGCCGACGAGCACGCCCGCGGACGTGACGACCGTCGTCGGCGTCTCGGTCGAGACGTGGTGCTCCTCGGCGTCGAGCAGCGGTTCGAGCGGACCACCGGCGGCATCGACCCGGCACGGCACCGCCTGGCGGGCGACGAAGTCGGTGCCCTCGGGGCCGAGGTCGGGGATCGCGGTGAGGTAGATGCTGCGCCCGTCGGGGGCGTAGGCGGGCTGCCCGCAGTCGCTGCGCCCCCCGGTCACCCGCCGCAGCCCGGTGCCGTCGGGGGCGATCGCGTAGACGTCGCGCACCAGGTCGCGGTCGGCGCGCTCGTGGCGTGCGGAGACGAACGCCAGTTCCCCGCCGTCGGGACGCCAGCAGACGTCGGTGCAGTCGGCGTCGCCCGTGGTGACCTGCACCGGCTCCCCGGGGGCCACGGTGTCGTCGGCGAAGTCGGCCGGCAGGTCGAGCACGAAGACCTGGCTCCGCCGGTCGCCGAGGAAGCCGACGGCATCGAGCCGGTACTGCAGGGTGGTGATCAGCCGCGGCGGCTCCGCCCCGGCCGCGACCCCCTCGACCGTGCCGTACCTCCCGTGCTCGGGTACCCGGGCGGCGTAGGCCAGCCGGCGGGAGTCCGGCGACCAGACCGGGACGCCCGCGCCGAGGTGGTGGTCGGTCAGGCGGCGGCCGGCGCCGCCGGCGGTCGGCAGCACCCAGAGCTGCGGCCGGCCGCCCGGCTCGGCGCTCAGGTAGGCCAGCCACCGGCCGTCCGGCGAGTACGCCGGGGCCGTGTCGTGATGGCCCGACGTGAGCGGCCGGGCGGGCGCGGACCCGTCGGTGGGCACCGCCCAGAGCTGACTGCGGTACTCGTCGCCGTCCAGGTCGAGCCGGGTGACGGCGACGACGGCGATCCGCCCGTCCGGGGACACCGTCGGGACGCCCGGGGTCCGGAGCAGGGCGAGGTCGGTCGGCCGCATGTCCAGCGACGCTAGCCGAGCCCGTTCGCGGGCTCTGCCGGAGTCAGCGCCCCGCGGGTCCTCGCGAGGCTCGCCACGGTGGCGACGGCGAGGACGCCGAGGATGACCGTCAGCGACAACCAGATGGGAACGGACGGGACGGCGTGCACCGGCTCACCGCCGTTGAGGAACGGCAGGCTGTTCTCGTGCACGGCCTCCAGCACGAGCTTGACGCCGATGAACGCGAGGATCACCGCGAGCCCGAACGAGAGATAGACCAGGCGCTTCAGCAGCCCGCCGAGCAGGAAGTAGAGCTGCCGCAGGCCCATCAACGCGAAGACGTTCGCGGTGAACACGATGAACGGCTCCCTTGTGAGCCCGAAGATCGCCGGGATGCTGTCGAGCGCGAAGAGGAGGTCCGTCGTCCCCAGCGCCAGGAAGACGACGATCAGCGGCGTCCAGTACGTCCGGCCGTCCCGCTCGACGCGGATCCTGCCGCCGTGGAAATCCGGTGTGATCGACAGGACCTTCCGGACCCGGCGGATGAACCCGTTCTCCTCGAACTCCTCGTCCTCGCCGCGGTGCCGGACGAGGTTGATCGCCGTGAGCACAAGGAACGCACCGAAGAGGTAGAAGACCCAGGTGAACCGCTCGATCACCGCGCCGCCCAGCAGGATGAAGATCCCGCGCAGCACCAGGGCGAGGATGATGCCGACCATCAGCGCTTCCTGCTGCAGTTTCCGGGGCACCTGGAACCGCGCCATGATGATCACGAAGACGAACAGGTTGTCGACCGACAGGCTGTACTCGGTCAGCCAGCCGGCGTAGAACTCGCCCGCGGACCCGCCGCCGGTCACGCTCAGCAGGACGAGGCCGAAGGCGAGGGCCAGGGCCACGTAGAAGCCGACCCACAGGGCGGACTCCCTGACCGAGGGTTCGTGCGGGCGGCGGGCGACGATCGCGAGGTCGGCGACCAGCAGGACGGTGATCCCCACGAACGTCGCGATCGTGAACCAGGTGGGCAGCTCCACGGTGCTCACCTGACGCCCGGAGCGGCGACGGTGGCCCGGTCGGTCCGGCCCCTGGCGAGGCTGGCGACCGTCGTCAGCGCGAGGGTTCCGACGATCTCGGCGAGGGAGACCCGGGTCGAGATCTCGGGGATGGCCGTCATGTGCTCGCCCCCGTTGACGAAGGGCAGCTCGTTGGTGTGCAGCGCGTGGACGACCAGCTTGACGCCGATGATGCCGAGGATCACCGCCAGCCCGTAGGCCAGGTACACCAGCCGGTCGAGCAGGCCGTCGATGAGGAAGTAGAGCTGGCGCAGGCCGAGCAACGAGAACGCGTTGGCCGCGAACACCAGGTAGGTCTCCTGGGTGAGGCCGAAGATCGCCGGGATCGAGTCGACGGCGAAGATGACGTCCGCGGTGCCGATCGCGATCAGCGCGATGGCGAGCGGGGTGACGAGGCGCCTGCCGCCGACGCGCACGGTCATCCGGTCGGAGTGGTAGTCCTCCGTCGTCGGCAGGACCCGGCGGGCGAGCCGGAGGACGGCGTTCTCCCGGTAGTCCTCGTCGTCGTCGTGGCCGCCGCCGCGCGCCTGCACCCAGGCGGTGTAGAGGAGGACCGCGCCGAACAGGTAGAAGACCCAGCTGAAGTTCTCGATGGCGGCCGCGCCGACGAGAACGAAGACCGTCCGCAGCGCGAGCGCGAAGGTGACGCCGAACAGCAGCACTTTCTGCTGGAGCTCCCGCGGCACGGCGAAGGTCGCCATGATCAGCACGAAGACGAAGAGGTTGTCGACCGACAGGCTCTTCTCGGTGACGTAGCCCGCGAAGTACTCGCCGGCGTACCCGGCCCCGGCGAACCACAGGACGAGCAGCCCGAACACTCCGGCGGTGCCGACGTAGACCGCGGACCAGATCGCGGACTCACGCAGCGTCGGCGCATGGGGCGTGCGCACGTGCCCGGCGAAGTCGAGAACGAGCATCGCGACGATCACGGCGATCGTGAGAGCCCAGACGTAGAGCGGCACGTCCATGCGCGAAACCTCCGGCAGACTGGCATCAGTCAGTTCCGGAGGTCTCTCCCGCCGCAGGCTGGACGCCGGTGGCCGACGGTGCCGGAGGTCGCGGGACCCCGTGATGACGACACCGCCGCGCAGGGATACTCCCCTCCACGCGCAGACGGCGGAGGGCGCGTGCCAGCACGCATCCGCTCCGGGTCTGCACCGGCCCAACGCGCCGCCACCGCCATCGGTTCCTGCCGCGCGCGACGGCGTGCGTTACGTTCTCCGCCGGAAGGGGAGTATTCCTTCGCAGCAGCGTCGTCATCACGGAACGCCTCGTCGGCGTGCCCGGTTCTGCTGGCCCCGTCGCGGGGCGGAAGAGACCTTCGAATCGGTCGTCGCTGACGGCCTTCGGAGGTCTGCCCGTGTTCTCGGACGTCTCGCCGCTCGTCTGGACGCTGACCGGCGTCGGCTTCCTGGCCATCGTGGTCCTCGACCTGGTGGTGATCTCCCGCCGCGACGCCGCCGTGACCATCCGGCAGGCCACGCTCTGGGTGGTCTTCTACATCGGCCTCGCGGCCGTGTTCGCCGCCGGGCTCTTCCTCTTCCGGTCGGGCACCTCGGGGGGTGAGTTCGTCGCCGGTTACATCACCGAGTACAGCCTGAGCGTCGACAACCTGTTCGTCTTCATCATCATCATGGCCCGGTTCGCCGTGCCCGCCCTGGCCGTGGACAAAGTGCTCTACATCGGCATCGTCGTCTCGATGCTGCTGCGCGGGATCTTCATCGCCGCGGGGGCCGCCGCCATCGCGGCGGCGAGCTGGGTGTTCTACATCTTCGGCGCGTTCCTCGTCTACACCGCCGTCCGGCTGGCGCTCGAGGGCGAGAACGACGAGGACGACTTCCAGGAGAACGCGCTGCTGCGCGGGCTCCGGCGGGTCCTGCCGATCACCGAGGGCCCCGCGGGCACGGCCCTCACCGTCCGCGTGCAGGGACGCCGGATGGTGACCCCGCTGATGATCGTCGTCGCCGCGATCGGCATCGCGAACGTCGTGTTCGCGCTCGACTCCATCCCCGCGATCTTCGGCCTGACCACCGACCCCTACATCGTGCTGACGGCCAACGCCTTCGCACTCCTCGGCCTGCGCCAGCTCTTCTTCCTGATCGGCGGCCTGCTGGAGCGGATCATCTACCTCAATATCGGGCTGGCCGTCATCCTCGCGTTCATCGGCATCAAGCTGCTGATCGAGGCCCTGCACGGCTCGCACGTCGACGCGCTCGGCCCGGTGCACCTGCCCGAGATCGGGATCGCCGCCTCGCTCGCGTTCATCCTGGTCACCCTCGCGGTCACCACGGTGGCGAGCCTCGGCAAGGCCCGGCTGGACCTCCGCCGGAGCCTGTGACGGCCTTCAGCCGGCCGGCAGCCGGACGACGAAGGCGGCTCCCGGTCCACCCGGTCGGAGCGTGAGCGATCCGCGTGCTGCGGACGCCAGCCGGCGGGCCAGCGCCAACCCGAGCCCGGCGCCGTCATGCCCGTCGGCGGGGTCGCCTCGCCGCCCCGGTTCGAACACGTGCGCCGCCAGCTCCGGGAGTACGCCCGGACCGTCGTCGGACACCACGAGCTGCACGCCGTCCGAATCGTCCCGACCGCTCACCGTCACCCGCCGCGAGGCGTAGCGCACCGCGTTGTCCAGCAGCGGGCCGAGCAGACGGACGAGCACCGGCGCATCGATGCCGGCGGTGACGCCAGGGTCGATGTCGACGACGAACTCGACCCCGTGGCGCTCACGGGCGAGCTGCTCGACGGCCCGGGTCACCACGATCGCGGGGGCGCAGCGGCCGGGCGCCACCGCCACTCCGGTCCGGGCCGTCGCCATCAGCGTCTCGAGGATCTCGCCCATCGCGCCGGCGGCGTCGCCGATGGCCGCGTGCGAGCGGGCCACGGAATCGGCGTCCCGTGGTCGGTCGGTCAGCCAGTCGAGCTCGGTCTGGAGGCGGGCCAGCGGTGTGCGCACCTCGTGCGAGAGCTCCGCGGAGAGCTGCTGCTCGTGCCGCACCACCGCGGAGAGCCGATTCAGGACACCGTCCAGGGTGGCGGCGAGCTCCGCCAGCTCGGCGGGCCGCCGGGCGGCCCCGAATCGGCGGTCGATGTGGTCGGTGCTCCACCGGGCCGCCTGGGCACTCATCTGCTGCACCGGCCGCAGCGCACGTGACACGTTGATCCGCAGCACCAGGTGGACGACGACCAGGAGCAGCACCGCCGCGACGACCGTGCCCAGCAGGGTGACCCGCTCGACCTGGCGGTACGGCGCCAGGGAGGCGCTCGTGACCACTGTGGCCCGCTGCCGGCCGTGGTCGACCACCGGCAGTGCCAGCAGCCGGACGGTGTCGGCGACACCGGAATCCACCACGCGCGGTCCGCGGCCGGCCAGCGAGGCGGCCTCGCGGTCGAGCGCTGCCGAGCTCCCCGACGGCTCTTCCACCGGCGAGCCGTCGGTGGCGAAGATCCAGGTGCCGACGTCGAGGGCGCGGTCGTCGCGGCTGTCGTCGACGGTGACGCCGCCTCCGGCGGGCACCTGAACGGTGGCCGCCGTCGCTTCGGCTCGCGCCCGCAGGAAGCCGTCGGCCTGCCGCGCGAGCACGGCGCCGAGCCCCAGGTTCGCGGCAACCGAGACGACCAGCACCCACAGTGCAACGACCAGGGACGCCGACCACGAGAGCCGGCTGCGCAGGCTTCCGGCCCCCGCCGATCGCCGTCCCCAGAGCCGTCCCGTCACGCGAACCTGTACCCGACGCCGTGGACCGTGGCGATCGCCCGGCCCTCCTCCCCCGCGGCGGCCAGCTTCTTGCGCAGCCGGGCGAGGTACTGGTCGAGGGTGTTGTCCGCGACGATCGCCCCCTCGGGCCAGCCGGCCAGTGCCAGCGCGCGCCGCCGCACCACCCGGCCCGGTGCGGCCATCAGCGCGGCCAGCAGCCGGTACTCCGTCGGCGTGAGCGACTGGTGTCCGGCGGGGCCGGCGAGCCCGTGACCGGTGGGGTCGAGCCGCAGGCCCGTCTCGACCGCGGGCGGCCGGGCGCCGCTGCGGCGGATCACCGCGCGCAGCCGCGCCACCAGCTCACTCAGGTGCACGGGCTTGGCCAGATGGTCGTCGCCGCCGGCAGCGAAGCCGGCGAGCACGTCGTGCAACTCGTGCCGGGCGGTCAAGAACAGGACCGGGACGTCGATGCCGCGAGCCCGCAGCGCATGACACACGTCACGTCCGTCGGAGTCGGGCAGCCCGATGTCGAGGATCACGGCCGCGAACCGGGTGTCCGGTCCGCCCCCGGCGGCGGCCAGCGCCGCCGCACCGTCGGCCGCCGTCGTCACCTGCAGTCCCTGCTCACGAAGGCCCCGCGCGACCGATGCCCGCAGGGCGTCGTCGTCCTCCACGAGGAGCACCGCGACGTCGTCCATGCCCCCGATGGTGCCGTGTCCGGGGACGCAGCGTGCGCGGAACCGTTCAGGCGGTGTTCAGGACAGGCGCCGCACGGTGGTGCGCATGACCGACACCTCTGCCTCCGCGCGCTCGGCGCGAACGCTCCTGAACAAGGTTCCCGAGGTCACCATCTGGTTCTGGGTGATCAAGATCCTTGCGACCACTGTCGGCGAGACCGCGGCGGACTTCCTGGCCACGAACGTGGGCCTCGGCCTGGTCGGCACGACAGTTGTGATGAGCCTGGTGTTCGTCATCGTCTTGGCGGTCCAGTTCCGCACATCGCGCTACATCCCCGCCGTGTACTGGCTGACCGTCGTGCTCATCAGCGTCGTCGGCACGCTGGTGACCGACAATCTCACCGACGGCCTCGGCGTGCCCCTGGTGACGAGCACGATCGTCTTCGGCGCCCTGCTGGCTCTCACGTTCGCCGCCTGGTACGGCAGCGAGCGCACGCTGTCCATCCACACGATCGTCACCCGCCGCCGCGAAGCCTTCTACTGGCTGGCGATCCTGTTCACCTTCGCCCTCGGCACCGCCGCCGGCGACCTCGTCGACGAGCAGTTCGGGCTGGGCTACTGGACGACGGCTCTGCTCGTGGCCGCGATCATCGCCGCGATCACCGTGAGCCACCTCGTGTTCCACGCCGGCGCCGTGCTCTCGTTCTGGCTGGCCTACATCCTCACCCGCCCGCTCGGCGCCTCCCTGGGTGACGGCTTCTCGCAGGCGAAGGGCGACGGTGGCCTGGGCCTTGGCACCACCCTGACCAGCGCAATCTTCCTGGCCGTCATCCTGGTCGTCGTCGTCTACCTGGCGAAGACCCGCCGCGATCAGACTCCCGCGGTCGGCCTGCACGCCGACGAGGTCAGCGTCGTGTGACGATCGGGGCCATGCGAGTGCTGGTGGTCGAGGACGAGGTCACCCTGGCGCGCTCCCTCGCGCGCGGGCTGCGGGCGGAGGGGATCACCGTCGACCTGGCGCACGACGGGATCACCGGCCGGGACGCGGCCATGCGGGGGCACTACGACGTCGTCGTCCTGGACATCATGCTGCCGGGCATGCACGGCTACCGGGTGGTGCAGGAGCTGCGCGCGGCCGGCCTGATGACACCCGTGCTCATGCTCACGGCCAAGGACGGCGAGTACGACGAGGCCGACGCCTTCGACCTCGGGGCCGACGACTACCTGACGAAGCCGTTCTCGTTCGTGGTCCTGGTCGCGCGGTTGAAGGCGCTGGCCCGCCGAGGTGCGACGGCCCGCCCCGCGGTGCTGCGGGCCGGCGACCTGACCCTCGACCCCGCGCGCCACCGGGTCACTCGGGGCGGCACGGAGATCTCGCTGACGCCCCGCGAGTTCGCCGTCCTGGAGTACCTGGTGCGCAACCCGGACGTGGCGCTGAGCAAGACCGCGATCCTGCAGGCGGTGTGGGACGACGCCTTCGACGGCGACGTGAACATCGTCGAGACCTACGTCAGCTACCTGCGCCGCAAGATCGACACCCCGTTCGGCCGGTCGAGCATCCGCACCATCCGCGGGGCCGGCTACCTCTTCTCCCCCGACGGCGGCTGAGCCGGCAGCTCCACCCGCACGTGCGCGCCGGGCAGCGGGCCGGCGTCGTCGAGCGCCACCCGGCCGCCCGAGGCACGCACCAGTTCCCGGACGATCGCCAGCCCGAGCCCGCTGCCGCCCTCCTCGCGGGAGCGCGCGTCGTCGAGGCGCACGAACCGGTCGAACACCCGCGAGCGGTCCGCCTCGGGCACCCCCGGCCCGTCGTCGGTCACCTCGAACCAGGCCCAACCGTCGGCGGTGCCGCTGGCCAGGTGCACGCGCCCGGAGGCGTGCCGCGCCGCGTTCTCGATCAGGTTGCGGATCACGCGGGCCAGCGCCGACCGGTCGCCGACCACCCGCGCGGGGCCGATCGCCGCGGTCACCGTGAGCCCGGGCCGGTTGCGCAGCCGCTGGCGCTCGTCCTCCAGCAGGTCGTCGAGGTCGACGTCGACCCGGTGCAGGGCCATCGCCCCCTCGTCGGCCCGGGCCAGCAGCAGCAGGTCGGCGACCAGCCGTTCCAGCCGACCGGTCTCGGACAGCAGGTCGTCGAGTGTGCGCTCGCTGAGACCGGCCCGCTGGGCAACCTCGACCTCGGTGCGGATGGCCGCCAGCGGGCTGCGCATCTCGTGCCCGGCGTCGGAGACGAACGCCCGCTGCACGTACACGGCCGCCTCCAGGCGCCCCAGCATGTCGTTCATGGTGCGGGCCAGCGCCGACACCTCGTCGCGCGAGGCCGGCACGGGCACCCGCGCGGAGAGGTCTGCGGCGCTGATCTCCGCCGTCCGTGCCCGGATGCCCTCGACGGGGTGCAGCGCCCGGCTCACCGAGAGCCACGTCGCGGCGCCCACGACCAGCAGCAGCACGGGGATGCCGATGGCGGCCAGCTTGACGACCAGGTCCTGGGCGTTGCGGGCGACGGTGAGCGACTGCAGGGCGATGATCCGATCGGCCCCGCCGCCGGAATCGGTGCCGAGCACGACCACGCGGTAACTCACGCCGGGGCTGCCGATCCGGGCGCCGTCGATGGTCTGGACCACCGTCTCGCCCGGGCCCGGCCGCGCCGCGCTCAGTGGCGGCCGGCCCTCGAGCGTGCGGCTCGCCGCGAGGACGGTGGTGCCCTTGACCACCTGGACGCGCACGCCGTCCTCCGCCCGGCCGAGCCGCAGGCCGGTCACGCCCCGGTCCAGCTCGCCACCCACCTCGTCGGCCTGGGTGGCCACCTCAGCCGTCACTGACTCGCCCACGGTGCGACCCACGAGCACCTCCAGGACGACTGCCGAGAGGCCCAGGGCGACCGCGACGACGGCGACCGCCGCCACCGTCGCGCGGAAGCGGACACCGAATCGCAGGCCGAGCCGGGTCGGAGCGGCCCGCCGGCCGAACAGTGGCATCCGGACGTCGCCGCTCAGGCGTGCGCGGCGTCGAGCTGGCGGAGCTCCTTCTTGAGCTCGGTCAGCTCGTCGCGCAGCCGGGCGGCGACCTCGAACTGCAGCTCGCGGGCGGCGGACAGCATCTGCTCGTTGATCTGCGTGATGAGGTCGGCCAGCTCGTTGCGCGGCAGCCCCTGGACGTCGATCGCCCCCGCCTTGGCCTTGCCCCCGGCCGCCTTCTTGGACGAGAGCCCCGGCACCGGGGACTTGCCGCGCGACTGCTGCCGGCCCGAGCCGCCCAGCAGCTCCACCGATTCGGAGTCCTCCGCCTCGCGGTAGATGCCGTCGAGGATGTCCACGATCTTCTTCCGCAGCGGCTGCGGGTCGATGCCGCGCTCCTCGTTGTAGGCGCGCTGCTTCTCCCGCCGCCGGCTCGTCTCGTCGATCGCCAGCGCCATCGACGGCGTGATCTTGTCGGCGTACATGTGCACCTGCCCGGACACGTTGCGCGCGGCCCGGCCGATGGTCTGGATCAGCGAGGTGCCCGACCGGAGGAAACCCTCCTTGTCGGCGTCAAGGATCGCGACCAGCGACACCTCGGGCAGGTCGAGCCCCTCCCGCAGCAGGTTGATGCCGACCAGCACGTCGTACTCGCCCTGGCGCAGTTCGCGGAGCAGTTCGACCCGGCGCAGGGTGTCGACCTCGGAGTGCAGGTACCGCACCTTGATGCCGAGCTCGAGCAGGTAGTCGGTGAGGTCCTCGGCCATCTTCTTGGTCAGGGTGGTCACCAGCACCCGCTCGTCCTTCTCGGTGCGCAGCCGGATCTCGTGCACCAGGTCGTCGATCTGGCCCTTGGTCGGCTTGACCACGACCTCCGGGTCGATCAGGCCGGTCGGCCGGATGACCTGCTCGACGAACTCGCCGCCGGTGCGACCGAGCTCGTAGTTGCCCGGCGTCGCCGACAGGTAGACGGTCTGCTTGATCCGGTCGGTGAACTCCTCCCACTTCAGCGGGCGGTTGTCCATCGCCGACGGCAGCCGGAAGCCGTGCTCGACCAGCGTGCGCTTGCGGCTCATGTCGCCCTCGTACATGCCGCCGATCTGCGGCACGGTCACGTGCGACTCGTCGATGACCAGCAGGAAGTCGTCGGGGAAGTAGTCGATGAGGCAGCTGCCGGCCGACCCGGGTGCGCGCCCGTCGATGTGCCGCGAGTAGTTCTCGATGCCGGAGCAGAAGCCGACCTGGCGCATCATCTCGATGTCGTAGGTGGTGCGCATGCGCAGCCGCTGCGCCTCGAGCAGCTTGCCCTGCCGCTCCAGCTCACCGAGGCGCTGCTCCAGCTCGGCCTCGATGCCGCCGATCGCCCGCTCCATGCGCTCGGGCCCGGCGACGTAGTGGGTGGCCGGGAAGACGAACAGCTCGTCGACCTCGCGGACCACCTCGCCGGTGAGCGGGTGCAGGTAGTAGAGCCGCTCCACCTCGTCGCCGAACATCTCGATCCGGCAGGCCAGCTCCTCGTACACCGGGAACACCTCGATGGTGTCGCCCCGGACCCGGAAGGTGCCGCGGGTGAAGGACAGGTCGTTGCGCGTGTACTGCTCGGTGACCAGGGTGCGCAGCAGCTCGTCGCGGTCGCGCGACTCGCCCAGCTTGATCTTCAGCGCCCGGTCGACGTACTCCTGCGGGGTGCCCAGGCCGTAGATGCAGGACACCGTGGACACGACCACGACGTCGCGCCGCGTGAGCAGGCTCTGCGTGGCCGAGTGGCGCAGCCGCTCGACCTCCTCGTTGATCGACGAGTCCTTCTCGATGTAGGTGTCGGTCTGCGGGACGTAGGCCTCGGGCTGGTAGTAGTCGTAGTACGAGACGAAGTACTCGACCGCGTTGTCGGGCAGCAGCTCCTTGAACTCGTTGGCCAGCTGCGCCGCGAGGGTCTTGTTCGGCGCCATCACCAGCGTGGGCCGCTGCACCTGCTCGATCAGCCACGCCGTCGTCGCCGACTTGCCGGTGCCGGTCGCGCCGAGGAGCACCACGTCCCGCTCCCCCGCGTTCACCCGCTCGGCGAGCGCCTTGATCGCCGCCGGCTGGTCACCCGAGGGCTCGAAGTCGCTGACGACGTGGAACTTGCCTCGGGTGGGCCGGATGTCGGTGGTCGCGCGCACGGGGACGACGGTACGACGGGGGTGTGACAGAACGGGACCGAGCGGCCCGTTGCGCATGCTGGGACGCACGGGATCGGTGGTGCACGACCGGTACTTGTCCTCACACCGGCGCCGCCCTAGCGTGCCTGGTCGCAGGACGGTCCGAGCCGAGGACCAGCGCCACCCGGGTTCGCCCCCGGGCGAGGTCGGACCCCGGCATGCACCGTTCCCGGGCCCGCCTCAGGGGTCGGACCTGCGCACGACGCCCTCCGTGGTCCGCCGCGGGGGGCGTCGTCGTCCGCCCGGCCCGTCCGAGGCCTTGCCCGGCCCGGCACGCCGTCGGCGGCGGCCCGATCCGGGACCAACGGCGCGCGCACGGTGAGAGACGTCTCGCATCGTGGGATTCAGGGTTGCGGAAGGCTGAGGACGGGCACCGCACGCCCGACCAGTACTTGCCAGTCCGTACCGACCCCCTCGCCGACAGCGGACGCGGGGGCCATCGCCCCCTGTCCACCGGGGGCACCACAGCAGGAGGAACACCGAATGACCCAGGTATGGCCCGGCGCCGCCTATCCGCTGGGTGCCACGTACGACGGCACCGGCACGAACTTCGCGATCTTCAGCGAGGTGGCTGAGCAGGTCGAGCTGTGCCTCTTCGACGACGCCGGCAACGAGGAGCGCGTCCGCCTCCCCGAGATGGACGGCTACGTCTGGCACGCCTTCCTGCCGGGCATCCACCCCGGCCAGCGGTACGGGTTCCGGGTCACCGGCCCCTACGACCCGAGCCAGGGCCTGCGCTGCAACCCCAACAAGCTCCTGCTCGACCCCTACGCGAAGGCCATCGACGGCGCCGTCGACTGGGACCCGGCCTGTTTCGGCTACGACTTCGAGACGAAGGAGCGCAACGACGCCGACTCGGCCGCGCACATGCCGAAGTCCGTCGTCGTCAACCCGTTCTTCGACTGGGGAACCGACCGGCCGCCGAACACCCCGTACCACAAGTCGGTCATCTACGAGGCCCACGTCAAGGGCCTGACGATGACCCACCCGCGGGTGCCCGAGGAACTGCGCGGCACCTACGCGGGCATCGCCCACCCGGCCATCATCGAGTACCTCACCGACCTGGGGATCACTGCCATCGAGCTGATGCCGGTGCACCAGTTCGTGCAGGACGACACCCTGCAGCAGAAGGGCCTGCGCAACTACTGGGGCTACAACACGATCGGCTTCTTCGCCCCGCACAACGAGTACGCCAGCGACCAGACCCCCGGCCAGCAGGTGCTGGAGTTCAAGGGCATGGTGCGGGCGCTGCACGAGGCAGGCATCGAGGTCATCCTCGACGTCGTCTACAACCACACCGCCGAGGGCAACCACCTCGGGCCCACGCTGTCGTTCAAGGGCATCGACAACCAGGCGTACTACCGACTGGTCGACGACGACAAGCAGTACTACATGGACACCACCGGCACGGGGAACTCCCTCAACGTGCGCACCCCGCAGTCGCTGCAGCTGATCATGGACTCGCTGCGCTACTGGGTCAGCGAGATGCACGTCGACGGCTTCCGCTTCGACCTCGCCTCCACGCTGGCTCGCCAGTTCCACGAGGTGGACCGGCTGTCCGCCTTCTTCGACCTCGTCCACCAGGACCCGATCGTCAGCCAGGTGAAGCTCATCGCCGAGCCGTGGGACATCGGCGACGGCGGCTACCAGGTGGGCAACTTCCCGGCGCTGTGGACCGAGTGGAACGGCAAGTACCGCGACACCGTCCGCGACTTCTGGCGCGGCGAGGACGCGGTGATCGGTGAGTTCGCCAGCCGGCTCACCGGCTCGTCCGACCTCTACCAGCACTCGGGGCGCCGCCCGGTCGCGAGCATCAACTTCGTGACCGCGCACGACGGGTTCACGCTCAACGACCTGGTCTCCTACAACGAGAAGCACAACGAGGCCAACGGCGAGGACAACAACGACGGCGAGAGCCACAACCGCAGCTGGAACTGCGGGGTCGAGGGCGAGACCGACGACGCCGAGGTGCTGGCCCGGCGGGCGCAGCAGCGGCGCAACTTCATCGCCACGCTGATGCTCTCGCAGGGCGTGCCGATGCTGCTGCACGGTGACGAACTCGGCCGCAGCCAGCGGGGCAACAACAACGGCTACTGCCAGGACTCCGAGCTGACCTGGATCGACTGGGACGACGTCGACGAGGGTCTGCTCGAGTTCACCAAGCTGGTCACCAAGCTGCGCATCGACCACCCGACGTTCCGCCGTCGCCGGTTCTTCCACGGCCGCCCGGTGCGCCGCGCGGAGGGCGACCCGGTGCAGGACATCGCGTGGCTGACCCCCGACGGCGACATCATGACCGACGACGACTGGGACGTCGGCTTCGCCAAGTCGCTGGCCATGTACCTCAACGGCCACGGCATCCGGGAGACCGACGAGCGCGGTGAGGACGTCGTCGACGACTGCTTCTTCCTGGCCTTCAACGCCGGCGACGAGTCGATCGAGTTCACCGCTCCGAGCAGCGACTACGCCCAGACCTGGACCGTGGTCGTCGACACCGCGGAGTTCGGCGAGGTGGCCCCGGTCGAGGTGAAGGCGGGCGACAAGCTGACCGTCGACGCGCGCGCCATGGTCGTCCTCTGCGCGGCGGCATGACCGGGCCCGACACCCCCGGCGGCAACCGCCGCCGGGGGGTCCCGTCGGCGACCTACCGGCTGCAGGTGCACGCGGGCTTCCGGCTCGAGGACGCCGCCGAGGTGGCCGGCTACGTGGCCGACCTCGGGGTCACGCACGCGTACTCCTCTCCCCTGCTGCGCTCCGCCGAGGGCAGCACCCACGGGTACGACACGGTCGACCACGCGCACATCGACGAGGCGCGGGGCGGCCGGCCCGGCCTCGACCGGTTCGTCGCCGCTCTCCACGAGCACGGCCTCGGGCTGGTGCTCGACATCGTGCCCAACCACATGGGCGTGGCCGACGCTGCCGCGGCGCCCTGGTGGTGGGACGTGCTGACGCACGGCCAGGACAGCGAGCACGCCGCTGCCTTCGACATCGACTGGGAGTTCGGCGGCGGCAGGGTGCGCCTGCCGGTGCTGGGCTCCGCGGACGACGTCGCGAAGCTCGAGGTGACCGACGGCGAGCTGCGCTACTTCGACCACCGCTTCCCGATCGCGCCGGGCACCGGGCAGGGGTCGCCGCAGGAGGTGCACGACCGGCAGCACTACGAGCTGGTCGACTGGCGCCGCGCCGACACCGACCTCAACTACCGGCGCTTCTTCGCGATCAACACCCTGGCGGGGCTGCGCGTGGAGGACGCGGCGATCTTCGACGCCACCCACGCGCTGGTGCTGGAGCTCGTGGAGGAGGGCGCCGTCGACGGGCTGCGGATCGACCATCCCGACGGGCTCGCCGACCCCAAGGGCTACCTGGAGAGGCTGGCCGAGGCCTCGGGGCACCGCTGGACGGTCGTCGAGAAGATCCTCGAACCCGGCGAGGAGCTGCCCGCGGGCTGGGCGACAGCCGGCACCACCGGCTACGACGCCCTCTCCGAGGTCGACCAGGTGCTCGTCGACCCGGCCGGCGAGCCGGCGCTGACGGCGCTGGACACCGAGCTGGCCGGCTCGGCGGTCGACTACGCCGAGCTGGTGCGCAGCAGCAAGCGCGAGGTCACCGACGGCATCCTCGGCTCGGAGGTCGCCCGGCTGGTCCGGGTGATCGGTGAGCTGCCCGGCCTCGACCGGACGCAGCAGGCCGAGGCGCTGGCGGAGCTGCTCGCCTGCTTCGGGGTGTACCGCAGCTACCTGCCCGACGGCCGCGAGCACCTCGACGCGGCGGTCTCCGCCGTCCGCACGCGACGGCCCGAGCTGGCCCCGGCCCTCGACGCCCTGCACCCGGTGCTGGCCCAGGCCGGCACCGAGGCGGCCACCCGCTTCGAGCAGACCAGCGGCCCGGTCATGGCCAAGGGTGTCGAGGACAGCGCCTACTACCGGTGGGCCCGGTTCGTCGCGCTCAACGAGGTGGGCGGCGACCCGGCGCGGTTCGGCAGCACCATTGGCGAGTTCCACGACGCCCAGCGGCACCGCCTGGAGCGCCGGGTCCGGTCGATGACCACGCTGTCCACGCACGACACCAAGCGCAGCGAGGACGTGCGGGCGCGCCTGGCGGTGCTGGCGGAGCTGCCGACCGAGTGGGCGCAGCTGGTGCGCACGCTGCTCGACCGGCACCCGCTCGCCGACCGGCCGCTGGCGCACCAGGTGTGGCAGAACCTGGTGGGCGCGTGGCCGCTCTCGCGGGAGCGGGCGCACGCCTACGCGGAGAAGGCGGCCCGCGAGGCCGGCACGGCGACCACCTGGACCGACCCGGACGAGGAGTTCGAGGGCCGCCTGCACGCGCTGGTCGACGCCGCCTACGACGACCCGGCCACCACCGCGGACCTCGACGCCTTCGTCGCCCGCATCGCGCCGCTGGGCTGGTCGAACTCGCTGTCGCAGAAGCTGCTGCAGCTGACGATGCCCGGCGTCCCCGACGTCTACCAGGGCACCGAGCTCTGGGACTTCTCGCTGGTCGACCCCGACAACCGCCGTCCCGTCGACTACGCGCTGCGGCGCCGGCTGCTGGCCGAACTCGACGGCGGCCGGGTGCCGGAGGTCGACGCGGAGGGGGCGGCGAAGCTGCTCGTGGTCTCGCGGACCCTGCGTGCCCGGCGGGACCGGCCCGAGTGGTTCACCGGTTACGCGCCGGTCGAGGTGACCGGCTCGGCGGCCGACCACGTCGTGGCCTTCGACCGCGGCAGCGCCGGCGAGCCGGGCGCGGTCACGGTGGCGACCCGGCTGCCGGCCGGCCTGGCGGCGAGCGGCTGGGGCGACACCGCGCTGCAGCTGCCCAACGGCGCCTGGCGGGACGTGCTGACCGGCGGCCGGTTCGTGTCCGACGTCGCCGGGATCGCCGTCGACGCCGTCCTGGGCCGCCTCCCGGTCGCCCTGCTCGTCCGCGACTGAGACAGCCGCGTCAGCGGCGACACACCGCGAGCGGGCGCACGCGGAGCGCGTCGGAGGCGCGGCGCGCCCGCTGTCCCACCGGCGTGGCGGCTCCGCCACGCCGGTGGGGTCCGCCGCCGTTCCGCCGTGCTCGTTAGCGTCGCCCGGGTGCCATGGCCGACCGGCCTGGCACGGCGCCGCTCCGCCCAACCCCGTCCGGCGGCGTCTCACCTCTGCACAACCGTGGACGGGGGCGGGGGACCCACATCTGACGCCCCCCGCGTCTGGGGTGAAGCCGCCACGAGCGGCCGGGCACCGATCGCCCGAACCCGACAGCTAACTCCGCCGGCGGCGATCGGAGGCACATGTCCGAGAATCGTTCTGTCCGCATGCCCGCGCGCGCCGTGCGCCGCGCCGCCGTCACCCTCACCGGGGCGGCAGTCATCTCCGGAATCGCGATGAGCGGCTCAGCCCAGGCCGCGGTCCACAACTGGGACGGGGTCGCCCAGTGCGAGTCCGGCGGGAACTGGAGCATCAACACCGGCAACGGCTACTTCGGCGGCCTGCAGTTCAGCCAGACCACGTGGCAGGCCTACGGCGGCGGCGCCTACGCGCCGCGCGCGGATCTCGCCTCGAAGTCGGGCCAGATCGCGGTCGCCGAGCGCGTGCTCGGTGGCCAGGGCGTCGGCGCGTGGCCGGTGTGCGGCGCCAAGCTCACCGGAGGCACCTCGGCACCGGCCGCCGCGCCGGCACCGGTACGCGCGCCCGCGCCCGCGCCGGCGGCGGCTCCGGCTCGGGCCTCTCGATCCGTCCGCACGGCCCCGACGCCCGTCACGAGCGCCACGTACGTCGTCCGCCCCGGGGAGACGCTCGGCCAGATCGCCGCCGCCCACGGCGTGGCCGGCGGCTGGCAGGCGCTGTTCCAGCTGAACGGCAGCCGGATCACCGACCCGAACCTGATCTTCGCGGGTCAGCGGCTGCTGATGGCGTGAGCGACAGGGGCCCGGTCCGTGCTGCGGACCGGGCCCCTGGCCGTTCCCTGACACGACGGCGGTTGGCACGGGCGGCGGCGGGCATGATCGGTGCGTTCCGTCCCGCCCGAACCCTGGAGGCACCCGCATGTCCGACGCCGTCGAGTTCGCCGTCTGGGCGCCGCTGCCACAGCGGGTCCGCCTGCAGGTCGACGGCGCGGTGCACGACATGCGGCGGGACGACGGCGGGTGGTGGCGGGCCGACGTCGAGGCCGGCCCGGAGGCCGACTACGGCTTCCTCCTGGACGACGGCGACACGCCTCGCCCGGACCCGCGCTCGCGGCGGCAGCCCGACGGCGTGCACGGGCTCTCCCGCCGCTTCGACCCGCACGCGCACGAGTGGGGCGACGGCGCGTGGACCGGCCGTCCGCTGGCCGGCGGGGTCGTCTACGAGCTGCACGTGGGCACGTTCACGCCCGAGGGCACCCTCGACGCGGCGATCGGCCGGCTGGGCCACCTGGTGCGCCTGGGCGTCGACTTCGTCGAACTGCTGCCGGTCAACGCGTTCAACGGCCCGCACAACTGGGGCTACGACGGCGTCCTCTGGTACGCCGTGCAGGAGACCTACGGCGGGCCGGCCGCCTACCAGCGCTTCGTCGACGCCTGCCACCAGCAGGGGCTCGGCGTGATCCAGGACGTCGTCTACAACCACCTGGGCCCGTCGGGGAACTACCTGCCGGAGTTCTTCCCGATCAACGCCCCGGGCGGCGCCAACAGCTGGGGCAACGCGATCAACCTGTCGGGGCCCGACTCCGACGAGGTGCGGCGCTACGTGATCGACAACGCGCTGATGTGGCTGCGCGACATGCACGTCGACGGGCTGCGCCTGGACGCCGTCCACGCGCTGGTCGACGAGCGGGCCACCCACGTGCTCGAGGAGATGGCCCAGGAGGTCGACAAGCTCTCGGTCGCGGCCGGCCGGCCGCTCACCCTGATCGCGGAGAGCGACCTCAACGACCCGCGCATCGTCACCCCGCGCGTGGCCGGCGGCACCGGCCTGACCGCCCAGTGGAGCGACGACTTCCACCACACACTGCACGCGACGCTGACCGGCGAGGGCCAGGGCTACTACTCCGACTTCGAGGAGGCCGGGCTGGCCGGCATCGCGAAGGTCCTCACCGGCGCCTTCTTCCACGACGGCACCTGGTCGAGCTTCCGGCGCCGGCACCACGGCCGGCCGGTCGACACCGCGGCCCTGCCCGGCTGGAAGTTCCTGGGTTATCTGCAGGACCACGACCAGATCGGCAATCGGGCGGTCGGCGACCGCATCTCGGCCACCCTCTCCCCCGGTCTGCTGGCCGTCGGCGCCACCCTGGTGCTGACCAGCCCGTTCACCCCGATGCTCTTCATGGGCGAGGAGTGGGGGGCCACCACACCGTGGCAGTTCTTCACCAGCCACCCAGAGCCCGAGCTGGGCAAGGCCACGGCGGAGGGACGGATCGGTGAGTTCGCCGAGCACGGCTGGGATGCCAGCGTCGTGCCCGATCCGCAGGACCCGGAGACGTTCCAGCGGTCGAAGCTCGACTGGGCCGAGCTGTCGCAGGAGCCGCACGACCGGATCCTCGCCGTGCACCGGGCGCTGCTGACGCTGCGCCGCTCGCACCCGGATCTGCTCGATCCCGACCTCAGCCGGATCGCCGTCAGCTGGGATGACGCCGACCGCTGGCTCGTCGTGCACCGCGGGTCGCTGCGGGTGGCGGTCAACCTGGCCGACGCGCCGCGGGAGATCGACCTCGACGTCGCGGCGACCGACGTCCTGTTCGCCACGGCTGAGCTGCCGACCCTGGACGGCGAGACGGTGACGCTTCCCCCGGAGAGCGCCGCCGTGCTGGCGACGAGCTGACGTGCGCCGCCTCTTCCCCGATCCCGGCCCGAACTCCGAGGCCGGTCTCGACGACGCCGGCCTCGTGGCCGCCTACGTCCTGCCGGCCGGCCGGTCGCTGCGGGTCAACTTCATCACCTCGCTCGACGGGGCTACGACGATCGACGGCAGAAGCGGCGGTCTCGGCACCCCCGGTGACCTGCACGTCTTCCAGGTTCTCAGGGCCCTGGCCGACGTCGTGCTGGTCGGGGCCGGGACGGCGGCCGCCGAGGGCTACCGCGCGGTCGAGGCCGACTCCCCGGTCGGCTGGATCCGCACGTCGATCGGGCGTCCGCCCACCGTGCCCATCGCGATCGTCTCCCGCAGGGCGGCGATCGATCCGGCCGGTGGGCTGGTCCTCGGCGCGGCGTCCCCGACGATCCTGGTCACCTGCGCGGCTGCCGATGCCGAGCGCCGGGCCGCGCTGGCCGAGGCCGGCGTCACGGTGCTCGTCTGCGGCGACGACGACGTCGACCTGCCGACCGCGGTCGACCGGCTGGCCGAGCTCGGGCACGAGCACGTGCTCTGCGAGGGCGGTGCGACCCTGCTCCGTTCGGCGCTGACGGCGGGTGTCGTGGACGAGCTCGACCTGTCGATCGCGCCCGCCCTGGTCGGGAGCGGACCCCGTCTGCTCGACGGGCTGCCGGGCGACCCGGTGCGCCTCCAGCTCCGCCAGCTGCTCGAGGAGGACGGGGTCCTGTTCGGCCGGTACTCGGTCCGGCGCTCGCCGGCGTAGCCGAGCTGGTCGTCGTCCGGAGCCGCTGCTACCGGACGACGACGACAGTGCCTCTCACGCTCGTGCCGTCCGGCCCGGTCCAGCCGGCCTCGACGGAACCCAGCACCTCTTCTCCCGGCAGCGCGGCGGACGGGACCCGGATGAGCTCCAGGGAGCGCGACGACCCGTCGACCTCGACCGCGACGGTGGTCCGGCCGGGTCCGCCGTCCGAGATCAGGAGCGGGCTGACGACGGTCGGCCGGCCGCCGGAGGTCCATGACCGGCCGACGGAGGGGTCGGGGGTGTCGCTGACGCTCTGGCTCTGCGCTTCGCAGCCGCCGCAGAGGAAGTCGAGAAGCTGGGTGACGGCGACCGGGTCGTACGCCGCGTCGTAGATCCACCGCGTGCCGAGCGCCCCGTGCTCCGAGGTGCCGATGAGTGCCTCGTCCAGGCCGTCCAGCCG
>DASYGS010000141.1:0-29433 GCA_035999465.1 Blastococcus sp.
GCCGTCGTGCGCGAGGGCGGCACGTGGGCGGGCCTGGTCGCGGGGCTGGTCACCGAGGTCGAGGCCGACCACGCGCTGATCGTCGACCCGGTGGTCGTCGGCGACGCACCGGTCGACGACGCGCTGGCCGCGCTGGGCGCCGCGACGCGGGAGGCGCTGGTGAACGCCGCCAAGCACTCCGGCGCCGACGCCGCCGACCTCTACACCGAGGTCACGCCCGCCCGGGTCTCGGTCTTCGTGCGCGACCGCGGTTCCGGCTTCGACCCCGCCGCCGTCCCCGACGACCGCCGCGGCCTGCGCGACTCGGTCAGCGGGCGGCTGGCCCGCCTGGGCGGGACGGCGGAGGTCCGGTCGGCGCCGGGGGAGGGGACCGAGGTGGAGCTGGTCCTGCCCCGGACGGTGGCGGCATGACCAGGGTCTTCGTGGTCGACGACCACGCCATGGTCCGGGCCGGGGTGCGCGCCGAGCTCGGGGACGACGTGACGGTGGTGGGCGAGGCGGCCGACGTCGCCACCGCGGTCGAGGGCATCCGGGCCGCCCGTCCCGACGTCGTCCTGCTCGACGTGCACATGCCGGGCGGTGGTGGCCGGGCGGTGCTCGAGGCGCTGCGCGGCGAGCTGCCCGACGTCCGGTGGCTGGCGCTGTCGGTGTCGGACGCCGCCGAGGACGTGATCGCCGTCATCCGCGCCGGGGCGCGCGGCTACGTCACCAAGACGATCTCCGGGCCGGACCTGGTCGACGCCGTCCGCCGGGTGGCCGACGGCGACGTCGTCTTCAGCCCCCGGCTGGCCGGCTTCGTGCTCGACGCGTTCGCCGCCGCCGGGCCGGCCGTCCCGGCGCCCGAGGAGGAGGCCACCGACCCCGGGCTGGACCTGCTCAGCGCCCGCGAGCGCGAGGTCATGCAGTTGCTGGCGCGCGGTTACACCTACCGGGAGATCGGCGCGCGGCTGTTCATCTCGGTGAAGACGGTGGAGTCGCACGCCTCGAACGTGCTGCGCAAGCTGCAGCTGTCCAACCGCAACGAGCTCACCCGCTGGGCGGCGACGAACCGTCTGCTGTGAATTGCTCGGCCAGCCGCCGCGCGTAGTACTGCTCCCACGCCTCGTTCGGCTGCTGCTCGGTCACTTCCTTGTCCAGCAGGACCAGCAGGTAGACCAGCTCGCTCCGGACCGGCGTGCGCCCCAGCCGGGCCGGCAGCTCGGACAGCCGGATCAGCCAGTCCGCGTACCACGACGCCCAGTCCGGGTCCTCGCCGTCGGTGATGCGGTAGACACGGTGATGGGTCTCCGCCGCCTCGTGCAGCAGGTCGGCGATGGCGTCGACGTCCATGGCACACGCTCCGCGTCGTCGGGCTGGATGCTCAGGCGTTCTGGGCCGCGACGTGCGCGCGGGCCTCCTGGACGACGGGCGCCCAGTCGACCCTGTCACCGAGGACGATCCAGCCGTTCATCCGGCGGCCCTCCATCGGCTCGAAGGGCCGCCCCTGCCCGCTGTCGACGAGCTCGCGGAGCCGGTCCGGCGGGAGCTTCACGACGAGCTGCTCGTGCCACCAGACCGCGAAGAACTTCCGGCCGGTCCGCAGCCCCTTCGAGCCGAACATCGTGCCGGCCGTGACGTCGCCACCCTCGGCGTCCGCCACGAGCCGCTGCCACCGGTCGTCGGCCATGGCGGGAGCCTCTCAGCCGGTGTGGACGATGTGGAAGGCCTCGGCCAGCCGTCCCTCGGGCAGGCCGAACCGGGCCGCGGTCTGCTGCATCCAGCCGGTGACGAAACCCTCGAGGTCGGGTGCGTGGCTCACCTGCGTGACGTGCCGGCGGAGTGCGGCGAACTTCTGCGCCGCCACGTCGGTGACGTCGACGGCGTGATCGGCCCGCGGGCTCGCGCCGAGCCACACCTCCGGCACCGTCCACGCATCGAGCCCCTCGTCCTCCAGCAGTTCGGGGAAGGCGAACGGGTTGCGGGCGTCGGGGTAGACCGCCCGCAACGTGGACTCACCGACGGTCATGTGGTCGGGGTGGCTGGCGCCGATCCGGTCCCAGAACCGCTCGGGCGAGCTGGTGAGCACCCGCTGCGGGCGCACCTGCCGGATCACCCGGCTGATGTCGCGGCGCAGGTCGAGGCTGAGCTCCAGCCGGCCGTCGGGGTAGCCGAGGAACCGGACGTCGCTGACGCCGACCTCCGCCGCGGCCGCGCGCTGCTCGTCCCGGCGCAGCGGGCCCATCCGGTCGCGGGGTGTCTCGTCGAAGCCGCCCGCGTCGCCGTCGGTCACGATGCAGTAGGTGACCTCGGTGCCCGCGGCGGTCCAGAGGGCGACGGTTCCGGCGCTGCCGAAGTCGACGTCGTCGGGGTGGGCCAGGACGCAGAGGGCGCGCTCGACGTAGGCGGCGGGTTCGCGGGGCGGAGGCTGGGTCACCCGACGAGCCTAGGTGCCCTCCGCGCCGGGGACGACGAGTCCCGAGAGCTTGTCCGGGTTGACCACGACCAGCACCTGCGCGATCCGCCCGTCGACCACGACCGGGCAGATCGCCATGAGCGGGTCGGCCCCGATCCAGCCGACGATGGCCGCGCTGCCGTTGACCTCGGTCACCTCGGTGCGCAGCCCGGGCAGCGCCAGCCCCGCGGTCGCCACCGCCACGAGGAACCGCGCGACCTTGTCGGCACCCACGATCGGCCGGAGCGCGGCCCTCACCTTGCCGCCGCCGTCGCTGACGACGAGCACGTCTGGAGCCAGCGCGGCGAGCAGGGCGTCGACGTCACCACCGGCACAGGCGGCGAAGAACTGCTCGGTCACCTGCCGTTGCGTCCGCGCGTCGGTGTCGAACCGCGGACGACGCGCCTGGACGTGTTCCCGGGCCCGGTGCGCCAGCTGCCGGACCGCGGCCTCCGACCGGTCGAGCGTGGCAGCGACCTCGGCGACCGACATCCCGAACACCTCGCGCAGCACGAAGACGGCCCGCTCGGTGGGGGAGAGAGTCTCCAGGACGACCAGCACGGCGAGCGACACGTGCTCGCCGAGCTCGGCGGCCTCGGTCGGCTCCGGGGCCGCGGGGCCGCTCGCGACCGGTGTGCCGCCGGAGGTCAGCAGTGGTTCGGGCAGCCACGGCCCCACGTAGGTCTCGCGGCGTGACTGCGCCGAACCCAGCCGGTCGAGGGCCAGCCGCGTGGTGATCGAGACCAGGTAGGCCCGCGGGTCGACGACCTCGCTGCGGTCGGCCGCCGACCAGCGCAGCCAGGTGTCCTGGACGGCGTCCTCGGCGTCCGCCACGCTGCCCAGCATCTGGTAGGCCACCGTGAACAGCAGCCGGCGGTGCCGGTCGAACGCGGCAAGGGTGGCCGCCCCGGCGTCGGTCACCGGACCTCGGCCGGGATCTCGCAGCGGTCCTTGAAGCCCTGGCTGGTCAGGCCCAGTGCGCTGTTGAACCGCGACCGGACGTTCTCCACGGCGACCATCATGGTCAGCTCCACCAGTGCGGCGTCGTCCAGTCGGCGCCGCAGGCCGGCCACCATCTCGTCGGTGACGGTCGGCGGGGTGGCCGTGACCGCCTCGGCGTAGGCGAGGACGTCGCGCTCGAGGTCGGTGTAGACGTCGCTGTCGCGCCAGCGGGGCACGTCGCGCAGCTTCGCCGGGTCGACGCCCTTCTGGTGGCTGACCCAGTAGCCGAAGTCCATGCACCAGGAGCAGCCGATCGTGGCGGCCGCCGTCATCTCGGCGAGCGCCTTCAGCGTGGGGTCGAGCCGCTTCCACCGGGCCAGGGAGGTCTCGAAGCGGGCGTCGGTCAGCAGCACCCGGAGGTTGTGCCCCATGGCGGCCAGGGGCTCGGCGACGGTGTCGTAGCTGCGCCGGGAGTACCACTCGGCGAGGCGGTAGACGGGCGTACGGGGCGGATCGAGCGGAATGCGGGCCATGGCGGGTCCTCTCAGGGGCAGTGGTGCCCATGAGACGACGCGGCCGCCCGTTCCGTGACATCGCGCGGAGGCGGGCCGGCCGAGCGTCCCCCTGGCTGCTCGGCCGGCCCTCCTCCTCGGCCGGCCGATGCTCCGCGGGATCAGGGCGGAGCGGGCCGGCCGTGCCGGAGGTCGGGATCAGCGGTCCCGGGCCGGCCGGGTACGACGGGGCCACGGCAGTCGGTGCACCCGGCCGGCGCGGACGGCCCGGCCCCGGCGCTCCTGCGCGGTCGCCGCGATCTGCGACGCGATGTCGGGCAGGAGGCGGTACCCGAAGGGAAAGTCCGAGGTCGGCATGGTCGTGTCGTCTTCCGGTCCGGCCGCGAACGGCGCTGGGTGATGTCCGGAAGAGGGGGCGGCCCCGGCTGCGGATACAGCCGGTGCCGGAGAACCGTCGCGGCGACCGGTCAGAGCCGGCCGCGCCCCTGTCGCAGCAGCAGCATCCCGAGCGCGGCGCCGTCCGGGCCGAGGGCCTCGCGGAAGCGCGCGAGGACCTGCTGCTCGCGCGCCAGCGAGAGCCGGGTGCCGCCGGAGGCGGCGCGCAGCGCGCCGATCTCCCGCGAGACCGCCAGCCGGCGGTGCAGCAGCTCGATGAGCTGTTCGTCGCAGGCGTCGATCTCGCTGCGCAGCGCGCCGATCTTTGCCGCAGGGTCGGCGGCGGGGGCGTCGGTGGCGGTGAGGGTGCTCATCGGGTGTCCTTCGAAGGGCTGGTGGCCGTCGGACCCCGGAAAAGAAAACGCCCCGGGGCTCTTCGGGCCCGGGGCGTCTGTTGCGGCGGTTGCTCAGCCAGCGGTGACGGACACCGGATCCCGGTGACCGTAGAAAAAGCTGACCGTGGCGAGCACGTCGCGAGTCTGGCACAACCGTCCGGTGATCGCCATGACCTCCTGCGGACGACGCCGTGGGGCGGATGTGGCGCGCGTTCCGGCCCGTCCGGGATCGTCACCACCCCGGCTTACAGTGGCCAGGTAATGAGCGATGTCATGAGCAGCGTCCAGCCGGCCTTCCCCGGAACGGAGGCCTTGCAGCGCACCGCGAAGGGCGCCGCCGGGCGTGAACTCGACCGCATGCTCGCGGGGCTCAACGGCCCGCAGCGGCAGGCCGTCGTCCACGAGGGCGGCCCGCTGCTCATCGTCGCCGGCGCCGGCTCCGGCAAGACGCGGGTGCTGGCGCACCGCATCTCCTACCTGCTGGGCGCCCGCCACGCGCAGCCGGGCGAGATCCTGGCGATCACCTTCACGAACAAGGCCGCCGGTGAGATGAAGGAGCGGGTGGCCGCCCTGGTCGGCCCCCGTGCCCGGGCCATGTGGGTGTCGACGTTCCACTCGATGTGCGTGCGCATCCTCCGCGCCGAGGCGGCCAAGCTCGGCCTCAAGTCGTCGTTCACGATCTACGACCAGGGCGACTCGGTGCGGCTGCTCACGATGGTCGCCCGCGATCTCGACCTCGACGCGAAGCGCTACCCCGGCCGCAGCCTCGCCACGCAGATCTCCAACCTCAAGAACGAGCTCGTCGACGAGGAGAGCTACGTCCCCGTCACGGCACCCGAGAAGGTGCTCGCCGAGGTCTACAAGCTCTACCAGCAGCGGCTGCGCCAGGCGCACGCGATGGACTTCGACGACCTGATCATGAACACGGTGCACCTGCTGCAGGCGTTCCCCGACGTCGCCGAGCACTACCACCGCCGCTTCCGGCACGTGCTCGTCGACGAGTACCAGGACACCAACCATGCCCAGTACGTGCTGGTGCGCGAGCTGGTCGGCAGCGGTGCCGGCCCGGTGCCCCAGGCCGAGCTCTGCGTCGTGGGTGACGCCGACCAGTCGATCTACGCCTTCCGCGGCGCGACGATCCGCAACATCGACGAGTTCGAGCGCGACTACCCCGACGCGACGACCATCCTGCTGGAGCAGAACTACCGCTCCACCCAGCGGATCCTCAAGGCCGCCAACCAGGTGATCGCGCGCAACACCGGCCGTCGTCCCAAGAACCTCTGGACCGACGCCGGCGACGGCGAGCTGATCGAGGGCTACGTCGCCGACAACGAGCACGACGAGGCCGCGTGGGTGGCCGAGCAGATCGACGCGCTGGTCGACGAGGGCGCGGCCCAGCCCAAGGACATCGCGGTCTTCTACCGCACGAACAACGCCTCGCGCGTGTTCGAGGAGGTGTTCATCCGCGTCGGCATGCCCTACAAGGTCGTCGGCGGCGTGCGGTTCTACGAGCGCAAGGAGGTCCGCGACGCGCTGGCCTACCTGAAGGTCGTCGCCAACCCGGCCGACGTCGTCAGCCTGCGCCGGATCATCAACACCCCGAAGCGCGGTATCGGCGACCGTGCCGAGGCGTGCGTCGAGAAGTTCGCCGACCGGGAGCGGATCGCGTTCGCCTCGGCGCTCCGCCGCTGTGCCGAGGTGCCCGACCTGGCCACCCGCTCGCTGAAGGCGCTGCAGGAGTTCGTCGCGCTGCTGGAGGAGTTCGAGCAGCTGGTCGAGACCGGGTCCGGCCCGGCCGCGCTTCTGGAGAGCATCCTCGACCGCACCGGCTACCTGGCCGAGCTGCAGGCCAGCACCGACCCGCAGGACGAGGGCCGCGTCGACAACCTCAACGAGCTGATCTCGGTCGCCGCCGAGTTCGAGGCCGCCCAGCCCGAGGGCACGGTGACCGACTTCCTCGAGCAGGTGTCGCTGGTCGCCGACGCCGACCAGATCCCCGTGACGGGCGACGACGCGGGCGTGGTCACGATGATGACGCTGCACACCGCCAAGGGCCTGGAGTTCCCGGTCGTGTTCCTCACCGGCCTGGAGGACGGCGTCTTCCCGCACCTGCGGGCGCTCGGCGACCCCCGCGAGCTCGAGGAGGAGCGCCGCCTGGCCTACGTGGGCATCACCCGCGCCCAGCAGCGGCTCTTCCTGTCCCGGGCCACGGTGCGCACCAGCTGGGGGCAGCCGGCGTACAACCCGCCGTCGCGCTTCCTCGACGAGATCCCGCCCGACACCGTCCACTGGGCGCGGCTCGAGCCGGCCCCGGCGTCCACCGGCTACTCGTCGGCGCAGGCCCGCGTGGCCTCGACCGGCCTCTCCACCGGCGGGCTGCGTGGCGGCCTGGGCAACCGCGCGGTCATCTCCGTCGACGTCGGCGACCGGGTCAGCCACGACGCCTTCGGTCTCGGCACCGTCGTCGAGGTGAACGGCCTGGGCGACAAGGCGCAGGCGACGGTCGACTTCGGCTCGAGCGGCACGAAGCGCCTCGTCCTCCGGTACGCCCCCCTCGTCAAACTCTGACGGTCACACTCGGCCCGGTTCGCGCGTCAGTGGGGTGACGCAGCGGAGGAAGGGCGGAGACAGTGGACCGGACGGGCATCTTCGAGGCTGAACGACCGCGCCTGATCGGGCTCGCGAGCCGGGTTCTCGGCGACCCCGTCGAGGCCCAGGACATCGTGCAGCAGGCGTGGCTGCGGCTGCACGGTACGGACGCCGAGATCGACAGCCTCCCGGCCTGGCTGACCACCGTGACCACCCGGCTCTGCCTCGACCGGTTGCGCTCGCGCACCCCCGTGCCCGTGGAGGACGCCGACCCGGGGGAGACTGCCGACGATCCGGCCGACGACGTCGCGCTCGCCGACACCGTCGGGCTCGCCCTCACCGTCGTGCTCGACCGGCTCTCCCCCCGTGAGCGGGTCGCCTTCGTGCTCCACGACAGCTTCGGCTTCGAGTTCCCCACGATCGCGGCGGTCCTCGACACCACGCCGGCGGCCGCGCGCAAACTCGCGTCGCGGGCACGCGCCAAGGTCGGCGCGCCCCGTTCGGAGGATCGGCTGGCCGACTGGGAGGTCGTCGACGCCTTCATGGCCGCGGCCAAGGGCGGCGACCTCGACCGGCTGCTGCGACTGCTCGCACCGGACGCCACGGTGACCGCCGACGACGCCGCGCTCCTGGCCGGCACCCCCGCGCGGATCGAGGGGCGAGACGCGGTGGCGACGTTCTTCAACGGCAGTGCGCAGGCCGCGTTCCCGGTCTTCGTCGACGACCGGCCCGGTACCGCCTGGTTCCACCTCGGCGCGGCCAGGGTCGTCTTCGACTTCACCGTCGGCGACGGGCTCGTGCGTGCCATCACCTTCCGCGCCGCGCCGGAGGTCCTGTCGCGCGTCGTGCGCCGTGACGGCGGCCGGCCGCGCGGCTGAGCCGGTCACACGTCGCCCGTTCCGATCGTCAGCAGAGCAGAACACCGGATCGAGAGGAGTCCAACCATGAAGACCATGACCTGCCGGGACCTCGGGGGAGCCTGCGACCTCGGGCACCGCGGCGAGAGCGCCGACGACGTCATCAAGGCCCAGGACCGTCACCTCAAGGAGGCGGAGGAGGCCGGCGACGCGCGCCACCAGGAGGCCCGCGACGCCATGAAGAGCCGCTGGCGGCACCCGGGGAAGTCGATGGGGTGGTACCGGGACACCAAGCAGGCCTTCGCGGCCCTGCCCGAGGACTGACGGCCCGCCCGCGAGGGGCGAAGGGTGTGCGGCGGTCAGGCCCCGGGAACGGAGACGCCGCGCTGGCGCAGCCACGGGATCGGGTCGAACGGCCGGCCGGTCATGCTGCCGCGGTCGATCTGGAAGTGCAGGTGCGGGCCGGTCGACTCGCCCTCGCTGCCGACCCTGGCGATCTGGTCGCCGGCATGCACCAGGTCGCCGGCCCGGACGTTGTAGTACTTCATGTGGCCGTAGATCTCGACGTTGCCGTCGGTGTCCTGGATGTAGATGGCGTTGCCGTACCCGGTGGCCGGGCCGGCCCGCAGCACGACACCGTCGACGGCGGCGTAGATCGGGGTGCCGCGGGGGGCCGCGAGGTCGATGCCCCAGTGCATCGTGCCCCAGCGCATGCAGAAGCAGGTGGACAGGACCCCGTGCGTGGGCAGGAAGGTCTTGGGCTCGCGCTCGGCGCGGGAGGCGGCCAGTTCGCCGAGCCGCGCCGTCGCCTCGGCCGCGGTGATGCCCTGGCGGGCCCCGGCGTCGTCCATGCTGCCGGTGAGGCTCATCTCGGAGTCGCTCCCGAGGCCGTAGTCGGAGGCGCTGAAGGTCACCTCGGCCGGGGACCCACCGAGCAGCGCCGGCAACGCGGCGAGGACGGCGCCGAGGACGAGGGCGGCGAACCACAGCGGCGCCCGGCGACCGGGCGGGTGCGGCAGGCGGCGGGTGGAGCGGCGGGGCGCCGGAGCGGGGGCGGGGGTGACGTCGAGATCGGCGACGTCGGCGGGCCCGGCGGTCTCGCGGTCGATCACCGGTCGCTCGAGTACCTGGGCTGCGCTGCTGCCGGACACGACGCACCTTCCCGGACGGGCGCCGCCCCGTGATGCGCCGGAAAGGCGCCCCGTCGGGGGAGCGACGGCGGCTCAGGGCGCCGTGAGGAGCGCCCGCCGGGTGGTTCCGGCACCGTGATCGAACCGTAACGATGCGTCAGGGCGCGACCAAGCACCGCGCGCCACGTGTCGCGATGTGGACAAGGCGTCACCCCGCGAGCGCGAACCGCCGATCAGGCGACGGCCGCCGCCGGGTGGGTGCTCGCGGACCCACGGTGGCCGGCGAGAGTCGCGGCGACCTCGTCGAGGACGGCGCGGTGGGTCGGCAGCGTCATGTGCCCGACACCCCGCACCAGCACGTTGCGGGCGCCGAGGTCAGGGTGGTCGCACCTGCCGGAGTTGGTGGGCAGCACCATCTGGTCGAGGTCGCTGTAGATCGCGGTGATCCTCGTGGCGCAGGCCGGCGCGGGCTCGGCGAGCTCCTGGAACACCCTCGACCCGGGGCGCAACTGGCGCACCAGCGGGGTGAGCGGCAGCTGCGCCCAGGCCGAGCCGAGATGTGGCGTCCCGAGCGTGACCAGGGACTCGACGCGCCGGTCACCGCCCTGTCGCTGGACGAGGTAGCGGGCCATCAGACCCCCGAGGCTGTGCCCGACGACGTGCACCCGGTCGTGCCCGGTCTGCTCGCAGATCCGCTCGATGTGCTCGCCGAGATCGCGGGCGCCCCGGGCGATGTCGGTGAGCAGGGGGCTGTAGTTCCACGAGCAGACGGAGGCGAAGCCGCGCCGCTGCAGGCTGCGGCGCATGACGGTGAAGACCGAGCGGTTGTCGACCAGGCCGTGCACGAGCAGGACCGGCGTGCGGGCGGCCAGCGGATCGCCGGCGAACAGGGCCCGGACGCCGGGTGGCTGGACGCCGGGCCGGTTGCGCGGGTCGGGACGCAGCGACTCGGTGCGCGTGCCGAGCGGGTACATGAGCACGTGCGCGCCGATCCAGGCCAGCTCGGTGATGCTGCCGGCGAGGGCCGCGGGGTTGCACAGCGCCCGCACCGCACCCCGTGGCGCTGCCTCCGGAACGGCGTCCGTGTGGGACTCTGGGGACGACCCCGGGCCGCTCGATGGGCGCATGGCCGATGTCCTCCCCGTCCGGCCCCGCCGGGAGCGGGCGTGGGCGCCGGCTTCGTCGGTGGGGGATGGATGTCTATGTGCTCCGTTCACCTGACGGTAATGCGTTCGTGTGGCGCACGTCACACCGGTGGGCCCGACCGACGACCGATCGACACCGGTTCGTGACCGAACCGGCCGAAGGGGGAACCGTGCCTGCCCGCGACGCCCGCACCGGGGCCGCCCGGCCCCGCATCGGCCGCGCCGGCGACGGCGCTCCGGAGCTCCCCTCCGCGCGGCGGAGCGCCACGGGCGGGGCCGCGGCGGGCTCGGTGCGCATGCCGGCGCCCGACGGCCTGGTCGTCGGCCCCGTGCCCCCCGCCGCCCGCCTGGCCGGTGCGCTGATGGTGCTCGCGGGCCTGGCCGGCCTCGCCGCGCCGTTCCCGACCTATCTGGTGGTGGGCGGCCATGCCCTCTCGCAGGCCACCGGCGTCGGCAGCGCCCTCGCCGCTCTCGTCGTTCCCCTGCTGGACCTCGCCGTCGGGGTCTCCCTGGTGCGCGGCGCCGTCCCCAAGTTCGGCCTGGCGTACGCGGGTGTCGCGGCCGCGCTGGCCGTCGGCCAGTTGCTGATCGAGCTCTACCGCGGCATCAGCTCCACCTCGCGGCCCGGCGTCGAGGTGATCGCGGGCCGGCGGGTGCTCACCAGCAGCATCGCGGTGGGTGCCGGCTGGGTGCTCGGCGTCGCGGCGCTCGCCCTCGTCGTCGCCGCCGGCGTCGCCGCGGCGGCCGCCTGGGGGCGCACGGTCATGGAGGACGGCGGACCGCTGGACCCTGTCCGCTCGGCGCTGGCCGGCGCCGCCGTCCTGCTCGGTGTGGCCACCGTCCTCAGCCTGGCGCTGCCCGCCGCGGACGTCCCCGACCAGCTGGTCACCGACCCCACGACCGGCATGCAGACCGTCGTCACCCGCGAGGGCCCGCAGGCGCTGCTCGAGCGGCCCGGTCTGGCGTTGCTGGGCGGCCTGCTGCTCGCCGGGGCCGTCGTCCTCTGCTCGGTCGTCGCGCCCTCGCTGCGGCCGCGCCTGGCCACCGTCGGCGCGCTGCTGGCGATCACCGGCACCGTGCTCGCCGCGGGTCTCACCGGTCTGCGCGACGCCGTCGTCTCGCCCGATCTCGAGTGGACCGTGCCCGGCGCCGTCCTCCTGCTTGCGGGCCTGGCCTACGCGGGTCTCACGCTGCTCGCCTGGCGGTTCCGCCGGACCGTCGTCTGACCTCCCCGGCGGTCGCTCCTAAGCTGACCGCCATGGCGGACGAACGCATCCGGGTGGTCATCGGCAAGCCGGGTCTCGACGGGCACGATCGCGGGGCCAAGGTGGTCGCCCGAGCGCTGCGCGACGCCGGCATGGAGGTCGTCTACACCGGCCTGCACCAGACGCCCGAGCAGATCGTCGAGACCGTCGTGCAGGAGGACGCCGACGCCGTCGGGCTCTCGGTGCTCTCCGGTGCCCACATGACGCTCTTCGCGCGGCTGGCCGAGCTCATGGCCGAACGCGAGGTGGACGACGTCGTCGTCTTCGGCGGCGGGATCATCCCGGACGAGGACATCCCCGAGCTCGAGCGCCTCGGTGTCGCCAAGATCTTCACGCCCGGCGCGACGACGACGGAGATCGTCGACTGGGTGCGGTCCCACGTCGGGGCCTGATGCCGGCGGTCAGCCGGTGACCGGGATCGTCAGCTGCTGCACGATGCCCGGCCCGGTGGCCAGGGTGACCTGCTGGGGGGCGGTCGACCCGCGGTAGGCCAGGTCGCCGGCCGCGAGGACGACGACCAGCCGGTGCCCCACCGGGAACCGGTGCACGATGCCCGGCAGCTCGACGGTGACCGGCTTCGTGACGTCGGTGACCCGGACCGGCGAGATGACCCGGTTCGGCAGCTCGATCGTGCCTGACGGCCCGACGTCGTAGAGCTTGGCGAACGCGACCAGCTGGCCGCCCGGACCGGCGCCCTGGGTCGCGGCGACCGCCGGTGCGCTCAGCTGCACGGTCAGCCGCGGCGAGCCGACGACGTCGACGGGCCGCGTCAGCGGGGGCGTGGCGAACCGGATCGCGGTGCCCGGCGGGTCGGTGACCGGCTGCGTCTGGTCCAGGCCGGAGGTCTCGGTGTAGTTCGGGCCGATCGGCGTCGTGCCGGTGTAGACGCTGGTGCCGGGCACGACCGCAGACCGGCTGCCGGCCAGGGCGCCGTCCGAACCGGCGGCGCTGCTGCCCGACAGGTACAGGGTGCGGGTGCTGCCCACGGGGAAGGACGGCGCGGTCGCGTAGGCCTTCGAGATGCTGCCGGTGGCCGCCAGGACCCAGTCGCGGAAGTACTGGAAGTTTCTCGGCGGCGTCGGGCCGGTGCCCCGCACGTAGTGGTCGAACCAGGCCAGCGCCCGGCGGCCCTGGAACGACTTCTCCGGGTGCCGCATGTCGAGCTCACCGGGCTTCGGGGTCGAGTTGCTGTGGCCCCACGACTGCCACATCAGCGAGACCGGCGTGCCCTGCCGCCGGAGCGACGTGTAGGTCGCGACCGACTCCTGCAGGTTGAACAGGGTGTCGCCCTGCCCCTGCCCGAGCAGGGTGGGCACCCGGACGTCGTTCATGTAGCTGGCGACCGAGTTCGAGTGCAGGAAGCGGAGGTCGGCCTGCGTCGGGTAGCCCAGGGTGCCGACGTCGAGCAGTGCGGTGCACACCGGCTTGTCGAAGTTTGCGCAGCCCTGTGTGACGAAGGTGTTCCAGGCGGCCGTGTCGGTCGGCGGCGGCACGTCCTGGCCGCCGTCGGCGGCGCCGACGGTCGTGAACAGCCCCGCCCACTGGTACTTGAAGACGCCGGTGCTCCGCGACGTCGCCGAGCCGCTGCGGGTGGTGCCGCCCGGCAGCCCGCTGTTCTCGGGGGCGAGGGAGTAGGCGAGGTCGTTCCAGGTGATCAGCGGCACGATGGCGTCGAGGCGGTTCGTGCCCTTCTGGTGCTCGTAGCCGGCCGCGGCGAACTGGATCTGACCACCGTAGGAGCCGCCGGTCATGCCGACGGCCGGGTCGAACCGGGTGCCGGTGCTCGCGTCCTGGCGGATCACCTGGTCGACGTGCACCCGCTTCCCGGTGGCGTCGTCCACCGCGACGATCGAGGGGTCGCCGCCGAGAAACCGCATCAGCTGGCTCGCGGCGGCGCCGTCGTGCTCTCGGTCGTCGAGGGTGATCGGGCAGGTGTCGCCGTCGACGAAGCCGATGCCGGTGTAGGAGAGCGTCACGTACCCGTGGTCACCGAAGCCCTGGGCCAGGTCGGTCTGGTCGGCCTTGGTGCCGCCGAAGCCGTTGGTGACCAGCAGCGCCGGCGCCCGGTGCGCCTTGTCGACGCCGGCCGGCACGTACAGGTCGGCGTCGATGTGGCAGGTGCGGTGCTCCGGCCCGAGGTTGGTGACCGTGATCGTCAGGTTCCGCGGCGTGATGTCCGCAGCCGAGGCGGGGGGTGCGAGGGCGGCCATGCCTCCGGCGGCGAGCACGGTGGAGAGGAACAGGGTGGCAGCGCGTCGCACGGAGGGCTCCTCGCGTCGTTGCGGGTGGGGCGGGCTCGTTGCGGCAGCGCGAGGGGCCCGAAAGGGTGGCGCATCCTGTGACCCGTCCCACGCTCCCCCCGTCCCTTCAACGCCCGGGGGGGCGGCGGGGATACGGGCGGGCTACGGTGCCTTTTCGTGGATCTCTTCGAGTACCAGGCCCGTGACCTGTTGGCCTCGCACGGCGTCCCCGTGCTTCCCGGTGGGGTCGCCGAGACGCCCGACCAGGCGGAGGCGATCGCGCGCGAGATCGCCGCGCCCGTCGTCGTCAAGGCGCAGGTGAAGGTCGGCGGCCGCGGCAAGGCCGGCGGCGTCAAGCTCGCCGACAACCCCGAGGACGCCAAGGCGCGCGCCCAGGACATCCTCGGACTCGACATCAAGGGGCACATCACCCACAAGGTGATGGTCGCCCAGGCCAGCGACATCGCGGCCGAGTACTACTTCTCCTACCTCCTCGACCGCTCCAACCGCACCTTCCTGGCCATGGCCTCGGTCGAGGGCGGCATGGAGATCGAGGAGATCGCGGTCACCAAGCCCGAGGCGCTGGCCCGCATCCCGATCGACGCGAGCGTCGGTGTCGACGTGGCCAAGGCGACCGAGATCGTCGACGCCGCGAACTTCCCGGCCGACGTCCGCGACCAGGTCATCGCGATCGCGGTGCAGCTGTGGGAGGTCTTCACGCAGGAGGACGCCACGCTGGTCGAGATCAACCCGCTGGCCAAGGCGCCCGACGGCACCGTGCTGGCCCTCGACGCCAAGGTCACCCTCGACGAGAACGCCGGCTTCCGGCAGCCCGAGCACGCGGCCCTGGAGGACTCGGCGGCGGCCGACCCGCTCGAGGCCGCGGCCAAGGAGAAGCACCTCAACTACGTCAAGCTCGAGGGCGAGGTCGGCATCATCGGCAACGGTGCCGGGCTGGTCATGAGCACGCTGGACGTCGTCGCCTATGCCGGTGAGGAGTTCGGCGGTGTCAAGCCGGCCAACTTCCTCGACATCGGCGGTGGCGCCTCGGCGGAGGTCATGGGCAACGGGCTGCACATCATCCTGTCCGACCCGGCCGTGAAGAGCGTGTTCGTCAACGTCTTCGGTGGGATCACCGCCTGCGACGCCGTCGCCAACGGCATCGTCTCGGCCCTGCAGCACCTCGGCGACGAGGCGACCAAGCCGCTCGTCGTGCGTCTCGACGGCAACAACGTCGAGGAGGGCCGCCGGATCCTCGCCGAGGCCAACCACCCGCTGGTGACCGTGGTCGACACGATGGACGGCGCCGCGCGCCGGGCCGCCGAACTCGCCGCCGCCTGACCGCCCCGACTCCCGACAGGACACCAGAATGTCGATCTTCCTCAACGAGAACAGCAAGGTCATCGTCCAGGGCATGACCGGGTCCGAGGGGCGCAAGCACACCCAGCGCATGCTCGCCTCGGGCACCGCCATCGTCGGTGGCGTCAACCCCAAGAAGGCCGGCACGAGCGTCGACTTCGACGGCGCCAGCGTGCCCGTCTTCGGCGGCGTGGCCGAGGCCATGAAGGAGACCGGCGCCGACGTCAGCGTCATCTTCGTGCCGCCGGCCGGCGCGAAGGCCGCCGTCATCGAGGCCGTCGACGCCCAGATCGGCCTCGCGGTCGTCATCACCGAGGGCATCCCGGTGCACGACTCGACCTACTTCTGGGCCCACGCCCAGGGTGGCTCGACGCGGATCATCGGCCCGAACTGCCCCGGCCTGATCAGCCCCGGACGCTCGAACGCCGGCATCATCCCGGCCAACATCACCAAGCAGGGCAAGATCGGGCTGGTCAGCAAGTCCGGCACGCTGACCTACCAGATGATGTACGAGCTCCGGGACATCGGTTTCTCCACGGCCGTCGGCATCGGCGGCGACCCGGTCATCGGGACGACGCACATCGACTGCCTGCAGGCCTTCCAGGACGACCCGGAGACCGAGGCCATCGTGATGATCGGTGAGATCGGTGGCGACGCCGAGGAGCGTGCGGCCGACTTCGTGAAGGCCAACGTCACCAAGCCCGTCGTGGGCTACGTCGCCGGGTTCACCGCCCCCGAGGGCAAGACGATGGGCCACGCGGGTGCCATCGTGTCCGGCTCGTCCGGCACCGCCCAGGCGAAGAAGGAGGCCCTCGAGGCCGCCGGTGTGCGGGTGGGCAAGACGCCGTCGGAGACGGCGAAGCTCATGCGCGAGATCGTCGGAGGCTGACGCCGCCGCGAGCATCGCCGCAGGCTGGGGGCACCTCCCGCTTGCGGGGGACAGCGACCGAGGAGCGGAACGGGGGCGGAAGCCGACCAGACCGCTCGGCGGGTAACAAGCCGCCAGTACTGCCCGCTGCCCGGTGACCTCTGCGGAGGTCGCCGGGCAGCGGCGTTCCCGGGGCCGACGGAGCACGGTCCCGCCGGGGGAGGGGCGGGACTGTTGCGCCTGCACGATCGCGGCCGTCACGATGCGCTGCGACCGCCACCGCCGACGACGTCCCCCTACGCGCCCCCGCCTCCGTACGCCCCGCCGCCGCCCACGACGCGTCCCGGCGGCGGGACCGGCCCCGCGGAGCCCCCGCTCTCCGCCTGACCCGCGGGCGACCGGAGTCCCTGTGACTGCCGTCGCCCGTCTTTGACCGCCTTCCCGGCGCGTGCGCCGACGATCGGCTGGACGTCCTTGCGAGAGTGGAGCCGTGGTCTCCCTGCTCGCACGCCTTCCCTGGCGGGGGCGGGACGCCGGCGACCGTCACCGGTCGCTGCCGCTCCTCTGGCTCGCCGCCGCCGCATCCGCCGCCGTCACCGTCACCGGGCTCGTCGTCCTGGGGCTCGCCGTGGTCGTCGTCCAGACCCTCGACCCCTCCGGTGGCCTGCCCGTCTCCGGCTCGATCACGCTGGCCGGCCGGCTCTGGCTGCTCGCCCACGGTGGCCGGCTGGATCTGGCGTCCGGTCCGCTCGTCCTCGCCCCGCTGCTCATCACGCTCGCGGTCGCCTGGGGGCTGGCCCGGGCCGGCCGCGGGATCGTGCGCGCCCACGACGTGACCGACGGGCGCGAAGCCGGGCAGGCCGCCGCGGTCGCCGTCGGCGTGCACGTCGTCCTGACCGTGGCCGTGGCCCTCGGGGTCGCCTCGCCGGACGTCGGGGTCGGCCTGCTCCGGACGACGCTCGGCGCGCTCGCGCTCGCGGTGCTCGCCGTCGGCTGGGGGGTCGGGCGGGAGGCCGGCCTGCTCGACGCCGCCCTCGACCGGCTGCCGGCGCCCACCCGCCCGATGCTGCGCGGGGTGCTGGCCGGGCTGCTCGCGGCCATGGCGCTGTGCACCGCCGTGGTCGCCGTCGCCGTCGCTGCCGATGCGCGGGGCTATGCGACCGTGTCCGGCTCCCTGGGTGGTGCCGGCGCCGGGGCGGTCGGCCTGCTCGCCCTCGGCGTCCTGCTGCTGCCCAACGCCGCCGCCGCCGTGCTGGGACTGGCCGCCGGGCCGGGCTTCTTCGTCGGCACCGGCACCCTGGTCTCGGTGCACGGCGTCACGCTGAGCCCCGTGCCCGCGCTGCCGCTGCTCGCCGCGCTGCCCGACACCCAGGCGGTGCCCCTGCTGGCCTTCGTCTCGCAGGCGGTGCCGGCCCTGGCGGGCCTGGTCGCGGGCACGACGATCGGCCGCTGGTTCACCGACGAGGACGGCGGGTCGGTGCTGGCCGGGCTCACCGGGGTCGTCTCGGGGGTCGTCCTCGGCGTCGCCGCCGGCCTCCTCGTGTGGATCGCCGGCGGAACGCTGGGCGACGGCGCGATGGCCCTGGTGGGGGCGCCGCCGCTGGCCACGGCCGTCGCGGTCGCCGCCCAGACCGGCATCGCGGCGGCGGTCGCCGCGACCGTCAGCCGCTGGCGGGCGCTGGGCTGAGCCGGGGGCCCGCCGGGGTGCCGGTACGCCCCGGCTAGGGTCGCGGGGTGGGCGGGTCCTGGAAGTCGACCGACCCGACGCCCCGGGCGCGGGTGGTGGTCCTCGTCTCCGGAACCGGGTCGCTCTGCGCGGCCCTGCTCGACGCGTGCGACCGACCCGACTATCCGGCCACCGTGGTCGCCGTGGGCGCCGACCGCGAGGCGCCCGGCCTGGAGCACGCCCGTCGCCGCGGCCTGCCGACGTTCGTCTGCAGCCTCGCCGCGCACCCCGACCGCGCCGCCTGGGACCGCGCGCTGGCCGCCGAACTGGCCGCCCACGAGCCCGACCTGGTCGTCTCGGCCGGTTTCATGAAGCTGGTCGGCCCCGCGGTGCTGGAGGCCTTCGGCGGCCGGCTGATCAACACCCATCCCGCCCTGCTGCCGGCGTTTCCCGGCGCGCACGCCGTCCGCGACGCCCTGGCCGCCGGTGCGCCGGTGACGGGCGCGACCGTGCACGTCGTCGACGCCGGGCTCGACACGGGGCCGGTGCTCGCGCAGCGCGAGGTGCCGGTCCGGCCGGACGACGACGAGCCCCGGCTGCACGAACGCATCAAGGAAGTGGAGCGCGAGCTCCTGGTGGAGACGGTGGCCCGGCTGGGCACCGACGAACGGACGAGGAAGAGCCCCCGATGACCGACCGCAAGCCGATCCGCCGCGCCCTGCTCGGCGTGTACGACAAGACCGGCATCGAGGAGCTGGCGGCCGGCCTGGCCGCCGCCGGCGTCGAGCTGGTGAGCACCGGGGCGACGGCCGCCCGCATCGCCGCCGCCGGCGTGCCGGTCACGCCGGTCGAGCAGGTGACCGGCTTCCCCGAGTGCCTGGACGGGCGCGTGAAGACGCTGCACCCGGCGGTGCACGCGGGCATCCTCGCCGACCGCCGCAAGCCCGAGCACGTGGCCCAGCTCGACGAGCTCGGCATCGCGCCGTTCGACCTGGTGGTGGTCAACCTCTACCCGTTCACCGAGACCGTGGCCTCGGGGGCGAGCCCCGACGAGTGCGTCGAGCAGATCGACATCGGGGGCCCGGCGATGGTCCGGGCCGCCGCGAAGAACCACCCGTCGGTCGCCGTCGTGGTCGACCCCGCTCGCTACGTGGAGGTGCTCGCGGCCGTCGCCGGGGGCGGGTTCACCCTGGCCGAGCGGCAGCAGCTCGCGGCCGCCGCGTTCCGGCACACCGCGGGCTACGACATCGCCGTGGCCTCCTGGATGGGCAGCGTGCTCGCGCCCGACGACGAGACCGGCTTCCCGACCTGGGTCGGCGCCGGCTGGGAGCGGGCCGACGTCCTGCGCTACGGCGAGAACCCGCACCAGAAGGCGGCGCTCTACCGCGGCCGGGAGCCCGGGCTGGCCCACGCCGAGCAGCTCCACGGCAAGCAGATGTCCTACAACAACTACGTCGACACCGACGCCGCCTGGCGGGCCGCCCACGACCACACCGACCCGTGCGTGGCGATCATCAAGCACGCCAACCCGTGCGGCATCGCCGTCGGGCAGGACATCGCGGCGGCGCACCGCAAGGCGCACGCCTGCGACCCGGTGTCGGCGTTCGGGGGCGTGATCGCGGCCAACCGGGAGATCGACCTCACGATGGCCGAGCAGGTGGCCGAGGTGTTCACCGAGGTCGTCGTGGCGCCGTCCTTCACCGCCGACGCCGTGGCCGTGCTGACGAGCAAGAAGAACATCCGGCTGCTCCGCCTGCCCCACGTGCCGGGTGCGGGCGCCGAGCTGCGCCCGGTCAGCGGCGGCCTCCTGCTGCAGACCCGCGACCTGATCGACGCCCCCGGCGACGACCCGACCACCTGGACCCTGGCCACCGGCGAGCCGGTCGACGCCGCGGGCCTCGACGACCTCGTGTTCGCCTGGCGTTCGGTGCGCGCGGTGAAGAGCAACGCGATCCTCCTGGCGCACGACCGCGCCACGGTCGGCGTCGGCATGGGCCAGGTCAACCGGGTCGACTCGGCCCGGCTCGCCGTGGCGCGCGCGGGGGAGCGGGCCGTCGGCTCGGTCGCCGCCTCCGACGCGTTCTTCCCGTTCGCCGACGGCCTGCAGGTACTGCTGGACGCGGGCGTGCGGGCCGTCGTCCAGCCCGGGGGGTCGGTGCGCGACGAGGAGGTCGTCGCGGCGGCCGCCGCGGCCGGGGTCACGCTCTACCTGACCGGCACCCGCCACTTCGCGCATTGATCAGCTCGCGTCCGCACGTCGGCCCGCCGGACGAGGGCGCCGAGGTCGAGGGCGTCGACTTCGCGCGGGTCGACTGGTGGGGCGCCGAGCTCTCGGGGGTCACGTTCACGCGGTGCCGGTTCGACGACGCCGGCATGGAGGACCTGGTCACCCGGCGCTGCGTGTTCGACCAGTGCGTGCTGACCGGCGTGCGGATGGGCGGCTCCCGCCACCTGGGGACGGCGTTCCTCTCCTGCCGCTTCGACCGCGCGAAGCTCTTCGACGTCACCTGGGAGGGCTGCAAGCTCACCGGCTCGCAGTTCCCGGGGGCAGCGCTGCGGCCGATGACGTCGTCCGACTGCGACTGGAGCTACACCTCGCTGCGCGGGGCCGACCTCTCCGGGCTCGACCTGTCCGGCCAGCGGTTCCGCGAGGCCGACTTCACCGACGCCGACCTGCGGGAGAGCGACCTCCGCGGCGCCGACCTCGACCGGGCCCGGTTGCAGGGGGTCAAGCTCCGGGGGGCGGACCTCCGGGGTGCCTCGATGGACGCCGTCAACTGGCGCGCCTTCGAGCTCACCGGCGTCCGGCTCGACCTCGTCCAGGCCGTGCAGTTCGCCGCCGCCCACGGGGCGCTCGTGCAGGACTGATCAGCGCCGCCGGTGCCACCCGCCGGTGAGCAGCGCCTTCAGGCCGCCGAGCAGGCCGAGGACGGCGACGGCGCCGGCGAACCAGAACCCGAGGTCGAAGAAGCGGGTGCGCCAGTGCGCGTCGGCGAACGGGACGAGCAGGCCGGCCGCGACGAACGCGGTGACGACCAGCGCGACGGCCCCCAGGAACCGGTGCGAGCGGGCCGGCACGACGACGAGCAGCCCGAGCACGAACAGCACCCCACCGCCCAGCACGATCACCAGCGGCTGCCAGAGGCCGGTGCCGGCCAGGTGGCCGAAGGACGAGAAGCCCTTCCGGACGAGGTCGAGGCCGGTGGCGCTGCTGCCCCGCACCCAGGGCAGCACGAGGCTGATCGCCGCCGCGACACCGGCGAGGACCAGCAGCAGAGCCGAGAGCAGGTCGGGCCGGCGGACGGCGACGGGCCGATCGGAGTACTGGGGCGCGGTGGTGTCGGTGTGCTCGGGGGCGGTGTAGGCGGGGCGGCCGCCGCCGGGCGTGCCGTAGCTCGTCGCGGACGGGGCGACCGCACCCACCGACGGGCCGTGCTGGACGGGCGTGCCGCCCTCCGGCCCGTGCGGGTGGCCCGTGGCCGTACCCGGCGTGCTGTCCTCGCGCTCGCTCATCACGTCCTACCTCCGGCGTCGGCGGGCGTGGGGAGACACCCGCTGTCCCCGGAGCCTAGGACCGCGCCGCCGGTCGCGTGACCTCTCGGGCAGACTGTCGGTCGTGCCCGCGACGATCCTGGACGGCAAGGCCACCGCGGCAGCGATCCGCGACGAACTCACCGACCGCGTGGCGGCGCTCGCCGCCGCCGGTCACCGGCCGGGGCTCGGCACCCTGCTGGTCGGGGACGATCCCGGCAGCCGCTGGTACGTCAACGCCAAGCACAAGGACTGCGCCCAGGTGGGCATCGGCAGCATCCAGCGCGAGCTGCCCGCCTCGGCGACGCGCGCCGACGTGCTGGCCGTCGTCGAGGAGCTCAACGCCGATCCGGCGTGCACCGGGTACATCGTCCAGCTGCCGCTGCCCGACCAGATCGACGAGTACGCCGTCCTCGAGGCGATGGACCCGGCCAAGGACGCCGACGGTCTGCACCCGGTGAACCTCGGGCGGCTCGTGCTCAACGTCCCCGGCCCGCTGCCCTGCACCCCGGTCGGCATCGTGGAGCTGCTCCGGCGCTACGAGGTCCCGATCGCGGGCGCCGAGGTCGTCGTCATCGGCCGCGGGATCACCGTCGGCCGGCCGCTCGGGCTGCTGCTCACGCGCCGCTCCGAGAACGCCACCGTCACCCTCTGCCACACCGGCACGCGGGATCTGGCCGCCCACGTGCGTACCGCCGACATCGTGGTCGCGGCGGCCGGAGTGCCCGGGCTGGTCACGGCCGACATCGTCAAGCCCGGCGCCGCGGTCCTCGACGTCGGCGTCAGCCGGGTCGACGGCAAGATCGCCGGTGACGTCGCCCTGGACGTCGTGGACGTCGCCGGGTTCGTCGCGCCCAACCCGGGCGGGGTGGGGCCGATGACCCGGGCGATGCTGCTGGCCAACGTGGTGCAGGCCGCCGAGCAGGCGGCGGCGCTCGAGGCGCTGTCGGCCTGACCGGAGCCTCGATGACCCGCCCGCCGCTCTACGTCCGCCGGCCGGTGGTCGCCGGGCTGATCCGCCAGCTGCCGCTCCTGGCGGTGCTGGTGGCGGTCGGGGTGGGCCTGCTCCTGGTGACGTTCGACCACTGGCGCCGCGGGCTCGTCGTCGTCGGCCTGGCGCTGGTCGGTGCGGCGCTGCTCCGGCTTCTGCTCCCGGTGCGGCGGGTCGGGTTCCTGGCCGTGCGCAGCCGCCCGGTCGACGTCGTCCTGATGGCGGGAACGGGGCTGGTGCTCACGGTGGTCGCCCTCGCGATCGCCGGCTGAGACCCCTCGAGCGGGCCCGTGCGGAACCCGCTGGGGCGGCATCGGCGGCGCGCCGATAAGTTGGCAGGCATGGCAGCCACGTCCCGGAATGGCAAGGTCACCGTCGTCGGAGCCGGCTTCTACGGCTCGACCACTGCGCTCCGTCTCGCTGAGTACGACATCTTCGAGACCGTCGTCCTCACCGACATCGTCGAGGGCAAGCCCGAGGGCATCGCCCTCGACATGAACCAGTCGCGCCCGATCGAGGGCTTCGAGACCCGCGTCGTCGGCGTCGGCGGTGGCTCCTACGAGGGCACCGAGGGGTCCGACGTCGTCGTCGTCACCGCCGGCCTCCCGCGGAAGCCGGGCATGAGCCGGATGGACCTGATCGAGACCAACGCGAAGATCGTGCGGGACGTCTCCGAGAACATCGCGCGCACCTCGCCCGACGCCGTCGTCATCGTCGTGTCCAACCCGCTCGACGAGATGACCGCGCTGGCCCAGCTGGCCACCGGCTTCCCGAAGAACCGGGTGATGGGCCAGGCCGGCATGCTCGACACGGCGCGGTTCACCAACAACGTCGCCGAGGAGCTCGGCGTCCCGGTGTCGTCGGTCAGGACGCTGACCCTCGGGTCGCACGGCGACACGATGGTGCCCGTCCCCTCGCGCTGCACCGTCGACGGCAAGCCGCTGTCCGACGTGCTCGCGCAGGACCGGATCGACCACCTCGTCGACCGCACCCGCAACGGCGGTGCCGAGGTCGTGGCGCTGCTCAAGACCGGCTCGGCGTACTACGCCCCGTCGGCGGCCGCCGCGCGCATGGCGAAGGCCGTGATGGAGGATTCCGGCGCGGTCATGCCGGTGTGCGCGTGGGTCGACGGCGAGTACGGCATCAGCGGCGTCTACCTGGGCGTGGAGGCCGAGATCGGCCGAGAAGGCGTCCGGAAGGTCGTCGAGGGCGACCTGTCCGAGAGCGAGAAGTCGGGCCTGCGCGAGGCGGCCGAGGCCGTGCGCGCCAAGCAGGCCGACGTAGCCGACCTCTGAGCCTTTCCCCGGCTCGGAACCTGTAGAGAGAGAGCACTGACGTGAGCAAGATCAAGGTCGAGGGCACCGTCGTCGAGCTCGACGGCGACGAGATGACCCGGATCATCTGGCAGTTCATCAAGGACCAGCTGATCCTCCCGTACCTCGACGTGAACCTCGAGTACTACGACCTCGGCATCGAGCACCGCGACGCCACCGACGACCAGGTGACGATCGACGCGGCCGAGGCCATCAAGAAGCACGGCGTGGGCGTCAAGTGCGCCACGATCACGCCCGACGAGGCGCGGGTCGAGGAGTTCGGCCTGAAGAAGATGTGGCGGTCCCCGAACGGGACGATCCGCAACATCCTCGGCGGCGTCATCTTCCGCGAGCCGATCATCATGGAGAACGTGCCGCGGCTGGTGCCGGGCTGGACCAAGCCGATCGTCGTCGGCCGTCACGCCTTCGGTGACCAGTACCGTGCCACGGACTTCCGCTTCCCCGGCGAGGGCACCCTCACGATCACCTTCACGCCGAAGGACGGCTCCGCGCCGATCGAGCACGAGGTGTTCCAGTCGCCCGGTTCCGGCGTCGCGATGGCGATGTACAACCTCGACGACTCGATCCGCGACTTCGCCCGGGCCTCGATGAACTACGGCCTGCAGCGCGGTTACCCGGTCTACCTGTCGACCAAGAACACGATCCTCAAGGCCTACGACGGCCGGTTCAAGGACCTGTTCGCCGAGGTCTTCGAGGCCGAGTTCAAGGACACGTTCGACGCAGCCGGCATCACCTACGAGCACCGGCTGATCGACGACATGGTCGCGGCGTCCCTCAAGTGGGAGGGCGGCTACGTGTGGGCCTGCAAGAACTACGACGGTGACGTGCAGTCCGACACCGTGGCCCAGGGGTTCGGCTCGCTCGGCCTCATGACGTCGGTGCTCATGAGCCCCGACGGCCGCACCGTCGAGGCCGAGGCCGCCCACGGCACGGTGACCCGCCACTTCCGGCAGCACCAGCAGGGCAAGGAGACGTCGACCAACCCGATCGCGTCGATCTTCGCCTGGACCCGGGGCCTGGCCCACCGCGGCAAGCTCGACGGCAACGCCGAGCTGACCCGCTTCGCCGAGACCCTCGAGAAGGTCTGCATCGACACCGTCGAGAGCGGTCAGATGACCAAGGACCTCGCGCTGCTGATCTCCAAGGACCAGCCGTGGCTGACCACCCAGGACTTCCTGGCGGCCATCGACACCAACCTGCAGAAGGCCATGGCCTGAGTGGCCTGAGCGCTCGGACGCGGCCCCTCGACCTTCGGGTCGGGGGGCCGCTCCCGTTCTCCGGCCGCGGCTTGGCTCTCGGCCTTCTTCGGGGAACAAGGGGTCATCGGGGCGCCCCAAAGCCCTCGTTCCCCGAAGTCGCGGCCTGTGGACAGCGCCAACGACGGTGACGACGTCCAAGGCAGTCTTTCGCGGTGTCCTCCGCACCGCGTCGTCCTCCCGAGCTGCTCGGGCGTGGGTTGCGCAGGAGTGACGTCGTCGCCGCGGGTCTGCTGACCGTCGACGCCCTCCGGAGCTCAGCCTGGCGCCGCCTTTACCGCGGCATCTACGCCGATGCCGAACTGCCCGACTCCTTCGGTCTGCGCATCCGGGGGGCGGGGTTGCTGGTGCCGTCCGCGGCAGTTTTCAGCGGTCGGACGGCTGCCTATCTCCATGGTGCGAGCGACCTCGTCGATCTCGCGACCCCGGTCGAGGTGTCCGTCCCGCCCGGCGTCCGGTTCGGCCCGGTGGCGGGGCTTCGGGTTCGGCAGGTCGGCGTCCCGCGGTCTGATTCCGTGTGCATCCGGCGGCGGCAGCGCACCACGGGCCTGAGGACGGCGCTCGACATCGCCCGGGTAGAGCCGTTGATCGACGCGGTGGTGGCCATCGACGTTCTGCTCGCCCGTGCTGTCGTCGGCCGGAGCGAACTGCGTGAGAGCGTGGCGGCAATGCCCCCGGGTCGCGGGTCGGCGAAGGCCCGGCGCGCCGTCGCCGTCGCCGATCATCGCTCGGAGTCGCAGCCCGAATCCCGGCTTCGCGTGCTCCTGGCGCTGGCGGGCATACCGGCGAGTCCTCAGTTCACGGTTCGGGGACGCCGGGGGCGCGTTCGTGGCCCGGGTGGATCTCGCGTACCCCGAGCTGCGGCTCGCGATCGAGTACGACGGAGCGTGGCACGACGAGCGAGGTCAGTTCACGAAGGACCGGCGCCGGCTCAATCGGCTGGCCGCCGCCGGCTGGACGGTCCTCCACGTCACAGCTGCGGACCTGCATGACCCCGAGGCGCTCGTGGCCCGCATCCAGGCGATGGGGAACCCGACTTCGGCGAAGTAGGCCGCGTAGCCCCAGGAATGGCCCCTGCTTCCCCGAACGAGGGGTCCTGGAGCGGCCGTCAGCCGAGGACGGCGGTCCACCACGGGCCGCCGTCGCCGTCGACCGTGCCGACGCCGATCGTCGTGAGATCGCATTCCAGCAGTGCCGTGCGCTCCGTGGGATCGGCCAGCCAGCCCTCGACGACGGCGGCGGGGTCGGCAGTCCCCCTCGCCACCGCCACGGCGCGGCCGCCGAGGTCGGACAGCGAGCCGTCCGTGTCGTGCCCGAGGGACCCGCCGTCGCGCATGGCCGCGCTGTGCGCCTGCGCGGCCGCCGCCAGTGCGTCGTCGGCGGTCAGTGCGTCGCAGCCCACCCGCACGCGCTCCTGGTCGACCAGCGCCAGCACCTGGTCCACGACGCTCGGCGCGGACGGCGTCGCGGGCAGGATCTGCTCGGGGGGCGACTGCTCCGCCGACGAGGTCGGCGAGGTCGGCGAGGTCGGCGGAGCGCTCGAGCCCGCAGCGACCGAGGGGGCCGTGCTCGTGTCGCTCGTGGTCGAGCCCGTCGTGCTCGGGCCGGCGGGCGTCGGGTCGGGCGTGCCCGGCGCAGTGCTCGAGCCGGACGACGTGGTCGAAGGCGACGACGGACCGGGCGCCGTCGTCCCGGAGGAGCGTGCGCCGCTCGGCGCGGGCGTGGACGCGCGCCGCGTGTCCCTCGGGGCCGTGCCACCCGCACGCTGCGGTCCGCCGTCCTCGCCCATGACCACGGGGGAGCCGTCGTCGGAGCGCTCGGCCGTCGCGGACGACGACGCATCGAGCCCCACGGGCGGCGCCGCGTTCCCCCGCCCCGACACCACCGGGACGGCGAGGAGCAGAGCGGTCACCGCGGTGATCACCAGCGCGGGGCCGACGACGCGCCTGGGCAGCGGGGAACGGGCGGGGCGGTGGCGCAACGGTGACACCTCATGCGGCGATAGATCACGATTCGTTACCAACCTCGAGACTAACGGTGCGTGCAAGGTCACCGTCAGTCGCTGCGAGAAACGTCACTGCACCGGCTCCGCGACGCCCGGACGAGCGGTTCGCGACTCCGCGTCCGCACCGCGGTCCGGCGGAACAGGCACCATGGAGCACGTCCGCCCCATCCGACCACCCCGAGGAGCACGCCGCCGGTGAGCGACGTCTGGCTCAACATCGTCATGGTCGTCGTCTTCGTCCTGATCGGCGGCTTCTTCTCCGGCACGGAGCTCGCGCTGATCTCGCTGCGCGAGTCGCAGGTGCGCTCCCTGTCCGAGCAGGGCCGCCGCGGCGCCGCGCTGGGCCGGCTGCTCGCCGACCCCAACCGGTTCCTCGCCACGGTGCAGATCGGCGTCACCCTCGCCACCCTCTCGGCGTCGGCGTTCGGCGCCGAGACCCTGAACAAGCCGTTCACGGCGGTGCTGGTCGGGTGGGGCGTGAGCCCCGGCCTGGCCGGACCGCTGGCCTTCATCTCCGTCACCGTCGCGGTCAGCTACCTGTCGCTGGTGCTGGGCGAGCTGACCCCCAAGCGGCTGGCCCTCCAGCGGGCCGAGGGACTGGCGATGCTGGTCGCGCCCTCGCTCAACCGGCTTGCCACCCTGTCCCGGCCCATCGTCTGGGTCCTGTCCCAGTCGACCAACGCGCTGGTCCGGTTGCTCGGCGGCGACCCCAAGGTCAGCGGCGAGGCGATCAGCCAGGAGGAGCTCCGCGACCTGGTGGCCGCGCACGAGTCGCTCACCAGCGACGAGCGCCGGCTCATCGACGAGGTGTTCCGCGCCGGCGACCGGGAGGTCCGCGAGGTCATGACGCCCCGCACCGAGGTGATGTTCCTCGACGCCTCGACGACCGCCAGCCGCGCCGCGAAGCAGGTCGCCGACTCCAACTGGTCGCGCTTCCCCGTCGCCGGCCGCGACCAGGACGACGTCGTCGGCTTCGTGCACGTCCGCGACCTGTTCCTGCCCAGCCATCCCGCGGGCCGGGCCGCGACCGTGGGCGATCTCGCGCGCGAGGTGACGCGGCTGCCGGGCACCGCCGGCGTCCTCACCGCCCTGAGCGAGATGCGCCGCGAGAACCAGCACCTGGCGATCGTGGTCGACGAGTACGGCGGCACCGACGGCATCGTGACCCTCGAGGACCTCATCGAGGAGGTCATCGGGGAGATCTACGACGAGTACGACGAGGAGGTCGCGCCGGACGGCGCCCACCCGCCGGACGGTCCCCGCGAGGTCGACGGGCTGCTCAACCTCGACGACTTCACCGAGGCCACCGGCCTGCGGCTGCCCGAGGGCCCGTACGAGACCGTCGCGGGGTACGTCCTCGCCGAGCTCGGCCGGCTGCCGGAGGTCGACGACGCCATCGAGGTCGAGGGCCGCACCCTCACGGTGCTCGAGCTCGACGGGCGGCGGATCGCCCGCCTGCTCGTGAGCCCCCCGCCGAAGGCGGCCGACGACGCCGAGGACGCGCGCAGCGACGCATCCGCCGGCTGACCCGCGCGGGTCGGCCGGGGGAGGTCAGGCGGTGCGCGGTCAGGCGGTGCGCGCCTGCGCGATCTCCCACGCGTCGCGGACGATGCCGGTCAGGTCGGTGTGCTCGGGCGTCCAGCCGAGCTCGGCGCGGATCCGGTCGCTGGAGGCGACGAGCTGGGCGGGGTCGCCCGCCCGGCGCTCGCCCACCGTCACCGGCACCGGGTGCCCGGTCACCTCGCGCACCGCGTCGACCACCTGCTGCACGGAGAAGCCGGTGCCGTTGCCCAGGTTGTAGATGCGGTGCTCACCGGCCGCCGGGGCAGGCAGGGCCAGCAGGTGCGCCGCGGCCAGGTCGCCGACGTGCACGTAGTCGCGGATGCAGGTGCCGTCGGGGGTCGGGTAGTCCTCGCCGTAGACGGTGAGCGACTCGCGCTGCCCCGCCGCGACCTGCAGCGCGATCGGGATGAGGTGGGTCTCGGTGGTGTGCCGCTCCCCGAGCCCGTAGGCCGCTCCGGCGACGTTGAAGTACCGCAGGCTCACCGCCGCGAAGCCGTGGGCGACCGCGTACGAGGTCAGCATGTGGTCGACGGCGAGCTTGGACGCACCGTAGGTGTTGGTCGGCCGGGTGGGCGCGTCCTCGCGGATCGGCACCGACTCGGGCTCCCCGTAGGTGGCCGCGGTGGAGGAGAAGACGATCCGCCGGCAGTCGGCGGCGCGCATCGCCTCGAGCAGCGCCAGCGAGCCGCCGACGTTGGTGTGCCAGTAGTCCTCGGGCTGCTGCTGCGAGGCGCCGACCAGGCTCTTGGCCGCGAAGTGCAGCACCGCCTCGGGCCGGACGTCGGCCAGCACGGGTGCCGAGTCGTGCAGCCCGACCTCGGCGAGCGTGGCGCCCGCCGGCACCGCGTCGGCGTGGCCGGTCGAGAGGTCGTCGAGCACGGTCACGTCGTGGCCCTCGGCCAGGAGAGCGGCCGTGACTACGCTGCCGATGTAGCCGGCTCCACCGGCGACGAGTACGCGCATGGTCGCCACCCTAGAA
>DASYGS010000086.1:0-41073 GCA_035999465.1 Blastococcus sp.
GGACCGGAACGGTCCTGGGCCCCCCTGGTCCGCTGCCCGGTTCGGGCACGGGCAAGTGAAAGGCCCCGTGGACGTCGTCCACGGGGCCTTTCGGCGTCGCTCAGAGGCTGAGGATGATCGCGAACGCGCTGCGCGGGCGACCGCCGGAGCCGGCGAGGAAGCTCCACGTGTGGCGTCCGGCGCTCGGCGCCTGGAACAGCCAGTTCAGGAAGGCGCCGCGGTGGGCGACGGCGGTGCGCTGGTACTGCATCCGCTCGCGCACGGCCGGCAGGTCGCTGACGCGCACCCCGGCGGCGGAGCCGACACGGTGGCGACCGGCACCGCGGCGGGCGGCGCGGGTCGACGGGGAGCCGGCGGTCGTGGAACGGGACATGATCGGGTTCTGCCTCTCTCGGCGGGGGAAGAGCGCCACGGCGGACGTTATGGGCTGTTACGCGTGTGACTGGTGCGACGCGCCGGGCGCGATGGACGCGCGTTACCTCTCTGTGACCTTCCCGGGCCGGATCGCTACTGTCCGTGCGTGCTGCGTATCGGATTGACCGGCGGGATCGGATCGGGCAAGAGCACCGTCTCGGAGCTGCTCGCGGCCCGGGGTGCGGTGGTCGTGGATGCCGACCGGATCGCCCGGGAGGTGGTCGAACCGGGGACGCCGGGCCTGGGCGCCGTCGTCGAGGCCTTCGGCGACCGGGTGCTGACCCCGGCCGGTGCGCTGGACCGGCCGGCCGTGGCGGCGATCGTCTTCGCCGATGCGGACGCGCGCCGGAGGCTGGACGGCATCGTCCACCCCCTCGTGCGGCAGCGGGCCGCTGAGCTGGCGCGTGCCGCCCCCGAGGACGCCGTCGTGGTCCACGACGTGCCGCTGCTCGTGGAGACCGGCCAGGCGGCGTCCTACGACGTCGTGCTCGTCGTCGAGGCCGCCCTCGAGACCCGGCTGGCGCGGCTGGTGGAGCGGGGGCTGCCCGAGACCGACGCCCGGGCGCGCATCGCCGCCCAGGCCACCGACGAGGAGCGGCGCGCCGTGGCCGACGTCGTCCTGGACAACAGCGGCACGCGGGAGGAGCTCGCCGCGCAGGTGGACCGCTTCTGGACCGAGCGGGTCGAGCCGCGTCGGCACTGACCGCCTACGGCACCGGGACGGCGACGACCTGCAACTCGTCCTCATAGACCACGCGGCCGGCGGAGAGGGCCTCGACCCGCTCCCAGGGGACGCCGTGCGCGTCGAGGACGGCGAGGTAGCCCGGGACGCGCGCGAGGCAGGCTGTGGCGCTCGCCCGGAACCAGGCGACGGCACCGGGGTTGACCCGGCGGTCGTAGACCGTCGGGTCGGCGTCGGTCGGCAGGACCAGGTGCCGATCGAACCAGGCGTTGTGGTGCGCCCGGAACGCCGCCTCCTCGGGAGTGAGCAGACCGGCCTTGTGCAGGCCGTTGACGAGTGCGAAGACCCCGGGGCGGACCATGCGCTTTCGCGGCCGGGTGCCCCGCCAGCGGATCAGCGGGCCGGGAGAGCTGTCGGGCACCGGCGCAGGCTACCGATCGGGCAGGATCTGCCCGTGCCGCCGCGCGAGAGCCCCGAGGAACCGACCGTCGAGCTCTCGGCGGTCGACGAGGACGTGCTCGATCGGCTGGTCGCCGCTGCCGTCGCCGGCGCGTCGGCGAACGAGGTGACGCCACCGGTTCCGCCGGGGGAGCAGTGGGTGCCTGAGCGGATCGAGTGGCTGCGCGCCTTCCACCGCAGCCGGCGGGCCGGGCTCGACGGGCCGGCCCGCGAGACGACCTGGGCCGTCCTGGTCCACGGGGACGTCGTCGGTTCGATCCGGCTCAAGCGCATCGCGCAGTCGGGCAACGTCGAGGTGGGGCTCTGGCTGACCCGCGGCGTGCGCGGCTGCGGGGTCGGCCGCCGGGCGCTCGCCGCCGTGCTGGAGCAGGCGCGCGCCCTCGGTGCCGGGGCGATCCGGGCCGACACGACCGCGACCAACCGGCCGGCGCTCGCCGTCCTCGCCGCCTTCGGCTTCGAGTGCACGACGGTCGAGGACGACGGCGTCATCGCCTGGCTCGCGCTGGACGGCTGAACCGTCAGGAGTTCGGTCGACGTCCCTCGTCGGGGCCGGTGCGGACACGACGAAGCCCCAGGCCGTCTCCGGCGCCTGGGGCTTCGTCTGCTGTGGGCGATACTGGGATCGAACCAGTGACCTCTTCCGTGTCAGGGAAGCGCGCTACCGCTGCGCCAATCGCCCGTCCGGCCTCGCGGCCGGATCCCCCCTCCGCGCTCGTGCTCCGCGGGGGAGACGAGGTGGAGACGGGATTTGAACCCGTGTAGACGGCTTTGCAGGCCGTTGCCTCGCCTCTCGGCCACTCCACCGCACGCGGGCGCCAGTCTCTCGACCAGCGCCCGAGGTTCCGAGCGGACGACGGGATTCGAACCCGCGACCCTCACCTTGGCAAGGTGATGCTCTACCAGCTGAGCCACGTCCGCGTTGCATCTAGAACTCTAACCGACGCCCCGGAGGCCTCCAACCAGGGGGGTCCCGGAGCCCCTCCGGGGAGGGGCGTGCACCGGGGTCTGTGCAGGTCAGAGACCTGTCGAGTCCTGTCCGCCGTTGGACAGGAGCATCTGCAGCTCGTCGTCCAGGTCGAGCAGGTCGCTCTCCGACCCGGCCGGCACGAGCGACTCGGTCTGCCGCAGGAAGGCGGCGACCGTCGCGCGGGACAGCTCGAACAGCGCCTCGCCCGAGGGCGCACGCAGATGGAGGAACAGCACGTCGGTGGCGGCACTCGCGGGCCACACCCGAACGTCGCCGTCGCCGGCTGGCTGGTCGAGGCCGCTGAGCAGCAGCTCCCGGCTCACCAGCCAGGCGATGCCGCCGCCGTCGGCGTCGACGGAACCGTTCTCGTCACCGACGTCGCCGAAGGCGATGCGGACGGCGAACGGATCGCTCGGGTCGTAACGGAGCAACGCCGGTACTTCGGTCCACGACTGTGGCCCGACCAGCTGAAGCGTGATGGGGGAGGAGTACCCGGGGGTCCATCGGCTCGGCATGACAGGTCAACGACCGATGCGGGACGAGGTGACGTCGTTTCTCACAGTCGTCACATCTACCCACCAGACCCCGTCTGGAACCTGTGATTCAGCACATCCGAAGATGTGACACCGAACCGGACGTCGGGTCCGCTGCGAACGTTCCGTGTGACGATGGGTGCTGTGAGCCGACCGGCGAGGCCCCCGCAGAGCGGCTCGGAGGACGACGACCTGGTCCGACGCATCCGCGCCGGGGACCGCGACGCCGTCGATGATCTCTACGTCCGCTTCCGTCGTCCCGCGTTCGCGCTGGCCAGGCGCATCCTCGGCGACGACGCGCTGGCCGAGGACGTCCTGCAGGACGTCTTCCTCAGCGTCTGGCGCGATCCCGGCGCCTACGACCGGGCGCGGGGCAGCTTCGCCTCCTGGCTGCTCGCGGTCGTGCACCACAAGGCCGTCGACGCCGTCCGCCGGGAGGAATCCCAGCGCCGGCGCACCGCGCTCGCCCAGGAGGACATGGAACTGAGCGCGCCCGTCGCGGCGCGCGACGTCGACGAGGAGGCCTGGTCCAGGGTGGTCGCCGAGCAGGTCCGGTCGGCGCTCGGTGCGCTGTCGGCGCCCCAGCGGGAGGCACTGACCCTGGCCTACTACGGCGGCTACACCCAGCGCGAGGTGGCCGCGCTCACCGACACCCCGCTGGGCACGGTCAAGACGCGCATGCTCGCGGGGATGCGGCGGATGAAGGAGGCCCTCGGCGGGTCGACCGCCGGTGGTGCGCTGGACGCGGCGATCGAGGGGCCGGCCCGATGAGCCGCGACCGGATGCCCCCCGAGCACGACCGCTTCGACGAGCTCGCCGTCGGCTGGGCGTTGCACGCCCTCGAGCCCGAGGACGAGGCGGTCTTCGCCCACCACCTGCCGGGCTGCGAGCGCTGTGCCCGCACCGTGGTGGAGACCTCGGACGTCATGGCGGCGATGGCCGCCGACCTTCCGGCGGCCGAGCCGTCGGAGGCACTGCGGCTCCGGCTGGCCGCCGCGGTCGCCGAGACCGAGCAGGTCCACCGGCCGGCACGCCGGGTCACGCCGGCCCCGGTACGCGCGGCGCCACCGGACGACGGTGCCCGGGTCGCCGCGCTGCCGTCGCCACGGCAGCCCCGCTGGCGACGCGTCCTCCCGATGGGTCTGGTCGCGGCCGCCGTCGCGGCGATCCTCGGGCTCGGCATCTGGAACGTCGTCCTCGCGCAGTCGCAGCAGAACCTGCAGTCGACCGTCGCCGAGCAGAGCCAGGTCATGAACGCACTGCTGAGCCCGGGGCAGGCCGCGGTCGCCCCGCTGTCGGACAACGGCCGGACCGTGGCGACGGTCGTGGCGCACAGCCACCGCGTCGACGTGGTCACCAACGGGCTCGCGGTCAACGATCCGGCGTCGTCGACCTACGTGCTCTGGGGCATGCAGGGCACCACCCCCGTGGCGCTGGGCACGTTCGACGTCGCGCAGTCGCGGATGGATCTGCGGACCGTCGGTTCGGGGCAGACCGGCCTCGACCACTACTCCACGTTCGGCATCAGCATCGAACAGGGGCGACAGGCCCCGGCGAAACCGACCAAGATGGTGGCACTCGGGGAGGTGACCAGCTGAGCGAACCGGACACCGTGACCGGAGGCCGTGCCCACGAGACCTCCGAGGAGCGGCTCGCGCGCTCCGACGACGACGGGGTGCGCAGCCTGCGCGAGCGGATGGCCGACACGTCGTGGCGTCGCCGCATCGCCGCGCGACGCTCGGTCAACCATCCGTACCGCATCGGTGTCGGCGTCGTCGGCGGCCTCGTCGTCGCGGTGGGCGTCGTCGCGATCCCGCTCCCCGGGCCGGGCTGGCTGATCGTGATCGCGGGCCTGTTCGTGCTCGCGACGGAGTTCTTCTGGGCCGAGCGGTTGCTCGAGTTCACCAAGCGCCATGTCACGCGGTGGACCGACTGGGTCGGCGCCCAGCCGGTGTGGGTGCGGGTGCTCGTCGCGGTCGCCACGGCGGCCTTCGTGTACGGCGTTCTCGCGGTCACGCTGCACCTGACGGGCGTGCCCGAATGGGTGCCGGGGTGGGTGCCGCTCTGGCGGTGACCGTCTGGCACAATCGGATGCGCTGTCGACGACGGCACGGGCGATTGGCTCAGTGGTAGAGCGCTTCGTTCACACCGAAGAGGTCACTGGTTCGAACCCAGTATCGCCCACGTAGCCGAAGGGCCAGGCTCCCGCCGGAGCCTGGCCCTTCGTCGTTCCGGAGCGTCACGGCCTACGGTCGGCTCGTGGCAGACGGGCGGGAACAGGTCGCGGGCCGGGTCGAGCAGATCTGGATCTATCCCGTGCGGTCGCTCGCGGGCCTCGCCGTCGAGCGCATCGAGGCCGGCCCCTCCGGCCTGGCCGGTGACCGGGTCTCCGCCGTGGTGGGGGCCGACGGCCGTCCCGTCCGCGGGAAGGACGCGCCGGCGATGCGCTCGGTCCGCCCCACCGGCGACGCACTCGCAGACGCCGCCGTCCTGACCTCGGCGCTCGGCCGCCCCGTCGAGGTACGGGACGCGCTCCCGGACGCCGGCGTCGCGCCCGTCCACCTCGTCTCGGCCCAGGCGCTGGCGCGCGCGGCGGCGGGGGAGGTGCCCGAGGGGTGCTCGCCCGACGACCCGCGGGCCAACCTCGTGCTCGACCTGGCCGGTGGCGCGGACGAGCGCGCGTGGGTGGGCCGGCAGGTGCGGATCGGGGACGCGGTCCTCGAGATCACCCGGACCCCGAGGCACTGCCTCGGGGTCTACGCCGACGTCCGGCACGCCGGCGCGCTCGCCGTCGGCGACGCCGTCCTGCTCTAGCCTGCGGCGATGGCGAGGAGCCGAGCCGGATTCCTGGCGGCGCTGGCCGCGCTCCTGCTCGGTGCGTGCGCCTCGCCGTCCGCGCCGCCGGCCGCCGCGACGACCACCGCGCGGTCGTCGTCGGCCCCTGCCTCCTCGTCGGCTGCTCCGGCGCCGCAGCACGTCACCGTGCTCGCGACCGGCGACGTGCTGATCCACCAGGACCTCCAGCTCACCGCCGGCGCGAGGCGGTCCGACGGGAGCTACGACTTCTCGCAGGTGCTCGCGCCGGTGGCGCCGATGATCCGCGCCGCCGACCTGGCGATCTGCCACCTCGAGACACCGGTCGCGCCGGCGGGCGGCCCCTATCGCGGCTATCCCAGCTTCGCCGTCCAGCCGCAGATCATCGCGGCCCTGAAGGGCGCCGGGTACGACGAGTGCTCCACGGCGTCCAACCACTCCCTGGACGACGGCACCGCCGGGCTGGTGCGCACCCTCGACGACCTCGACGCCGCGGGGATCGGGCACGCCGGCACCTACCGGACCGAAGCCGAGAGCCGGACGCCCCGGATCCTCGACGTGCACGGCGTGACGGTCGCCCACATCGCCGCCGCGTACGGCCTCAACGGGGCTGGCCCGCCCGCCGACCGGCCATGGGAGGTGAACATCGCCGCCGTGCCGGACGTGAGCGGCATGCTCGCCGACGCGGCCCGCGCGAGGAGGGCCGGCGCCCAGATCGTCATCGCCAGCCTGCACTGCTGCGTGGAGTACCAGCACGACCCGACCGCCGCGCAGGTCGCCGCCGTGCACGCCCTGCTCGCCTCACCCGACATCGACCTGGTGATCGGCCACCACGCCCACGTCGTGCAGCCCTTCGAGAAGATCGACGGCAAGTGGGTCGCCTACGGCCTCGGCAACTTCGTCGCCCAGATGGCCCGGCAGGGCGACCCCTACGACGAGGTGGCGGCCCGGTTCACCTTCACGCGGGGCGCGAACGGCCGGTTCACGGTGACCACCGCCGAGGCCATCCCGGTGCACCTGCAGGTCGGCGCCGGCTCCGACCAGGTGGTGCCGGCCGACCCCGCAGCCTTCGCGCGGGTGGCCGAGGTGCTCGGCCGCCGGGGTGCCGTCGCGGCCGGGCTGCGCATCGTCCCGGGGTGAGGCGGACCCGCGCACTAGGCTCGGGGGGCCGTTTTCCCGACCCCTCCAGGAGCTCCCCGTGTCGACCCCGCCCGCGCCCGCCGTTGTCACCCCGATCCGGGTGCCGGCCGGCACGACGGCGCAGCAGGCGCTCGCCGACGCCGGCGTCCCCCTGAAGGGCCCGGACGGCGCCGTCGTCGTCCGCGACCTGGCCACAGGCGACCTCCGGGACCTCGCCTGGACCCCGGACGCCGACGCCGAGATCGAGCCGGTCCCGGCCGCCAGCGCCGACGGGCGCGCGGTGATCCGGCACTCGACCGCCCACGTGCTCGCGCAGGCGGTGCAGGAGCTGTTCCCCGGCACCCGCCTGGGCATCGGGCCGCCGATCGAGAACGGCTTCTACTACGACTTCGACCCCGAGCGCCCCTTCACGCCCGAGGACCTGCAGGCGATCGAGAAGAAGATGGAGCAGATCGTCCGCGCCGGGCAGCGGTTCTCCCGGCGGGAGATCAGCGACGCCGACGCGAAGGCCGAGCTCGCGCACGAGCCGTACAAGCTCGAGCTGATCGGCCTCAAGGGCGGCGCGGAGGAGACCGAAGGCGCCAACGTCGAGGTCGGCGGCGCCCAGCTGACCATGTACGACAACCTCGACCCGCGCTCCGGCGACCTGGTCTGGACCGACCTCTGCCGCGGGCCGCACCTGCCGCGCACCCTCGCCATCCCGGCGTTCAGCCTCACCCGCAGCGCCGCCGCCTACTGGCGGGGCAGCGAGAAGAACCCCCAGCTGCAGCGCATCTACGGCACCGCGTGGGAGAGCAAGGACGCGCTCAAGGCCTACCTCGAGCGGCTGGCCGAGGCCGAGCGCCGCGACCACCGTCGCATCGGCGCGGAGCTGGACCTGTTCAGCTTCCCCGACGAGATCGGCTCCGGCCTGGCCGTCTTCCACCCCAAGGGCGGGGTGATCAAGCGGGAGATGGAGGACTACGTCCGCCGCCGGCACATCGAGGAGGGCTTCGACTACGTCGGCACCCCGCACATCACCAAGGGCGGCCTGTTCGAGACCTCCGGGCACCTGCCCTACTACGAGGACACGATGTTCCCGGGCATGGACCTGGAGAACTCGACGTACTACCTCAAGGCCATGAACTGCCCGATGCACAACCTGATCTTCGCGTCGCGCGGGCGGTCCTACCGTGAGCTGCCGCTGCGCTTCTTCGAGTTCGGCTCGGTGTACCGGTACGAGAAGTCCGGCGTCGTCCACGGCCTCACCCGCGTGCGCGGGCTGACCCAGGACGACTCGCACAGCTACGTCACCCCCGAGCAGGCGCCCGGGGAGATCCGCCACCTGCTGGCGTTCGTGCTCGGGCTGCTGCGCGACTTCGGCCTCGACGACTACTACCTGGAGCTGTCGACCCGCGGCGACGACCCGGAGAAGCTGGCCAAGTTCATCGGGTCGGAGGAGGAGTGGGAGGTCGCCACCGCCGTGCTCGAGGAGGCGGCCCGCGAGACCGGCCTCGAGCTCGTGCCCGACCCCGGCGGCGCGGCGTTCTACGGCCCGAAGATCTCCGTGCAGGCCCGCGACGCCATCGGCCGCACCTGGCAGATGTCGACCATCCAGTACGACTTCAACCAGCCGGCCCGCTTCGGGCTGGAGTACACCTCCGCCGACGGCGGCCGCGCGCAGCCGGTGATGATCCACTCGGCGAAGTTCGGCTCGATCGAGCGGTTCTTCGGCGTGCTCACCGAGCACTACGCCGGCGCCTTCCCGGCGTGGCTGGCGCCGGTGCAGGTCATCGCGATCCCGGTCACCGACGAGCAGGTGCCCTACCTGTTCGACGTCGCCGCCAAGCTGAAGGCCCGCGGTATCCGGGTCGAGGTCGACGACTCCGACGACCGGATGCAGAAGAAGATCCGCACCGCGAGCAAGCAGAAGGTGCCGTTCGTGTTCATCGCCGGCGCCACCGACGCCGAGGCGCACGCGGTCTCCTTCCGCTACCGCGACGGCAGCCAGCAGAACGGCGTCCCCGTCGACGACGCCGTCGAGCAGGTCGCCGCCTGGATCGCCGCGCGGCACAACACCGATCCGGTGGCCGCCGAATGACCACGCCCAACGACGAGGGCGGCCCGACCAGCGTCTTCGAGCACCTCTGGACGCCGTACCGGATGGCCTACATCCGCGGCGAGGGAAAGCCCACGGGCGCGCACGACTGCCCGTTCTGCGTGATCCCGACCAAGAGCGACGAGGACGGCCTGATCGTCGCGCGGGGGACGACGGTGTTCGCCGTCCTCAACCTGTACCCGTACAACGCCGGGCACCTGATGGTGGTGCCCTACCGGCACGTGCCCGACTACACCGACCTGACCGACGCCGAGGTCGCCGAACTGGGCGCCTTCACGCAGACGGCGATGCGGGTGATCCGCGCGGTCAGCGGCGCGCACGGGTTCAACATCGGCATGAACCAGGGCTCGATCGCCGGCGCCGGCATCGCCGACCACCTCCACCAGCACGCGGTCCCGCGCTGGGGTGGTGACACCAACTTCATGCCGGTCGTCGGCCTGACGCGGGTGCTGCCGCAGGTGCTCGGGGAAACCCGCGAGCTGCTGGCCAAGGCGTGGATCGAGCACGCCGGCACGCGCGCTCCCGCGTCACGGGAGGCCTGAGTTGCTCGGCATCTCCGCCCGGCCGGTCGTCGAGAAGATCATCGCCCCGATGATCGGCCGGCTGGCCCGCGGTGGGGTCACTCCCGACATGATCACGATCGCCGGCACGGTCGGCGCGGTGGCCGGGTCGGTTCTCCTCTTCGGCACCGGGCACCTGTTCTGGGGCACCGTCGTCGTCACGCTCTCGGTGCTGCTCGACCTCCTCGACGGCGCGCTCGCGCGGGCCCGCGGGGGCGGCTCGGTGTTCGGGGCGGTGCTCGACTCCGCCGGCGACCGGATCGCCGACGCCGCGATCTTCGGCTCGCTGATCTGGTGGTTCTCCGGCGCGGGGGACAACCGGCTGCTGGTCCTGCTCGCGCTGCTCTGCCTCGTGCTCGCGATGCTGACCTCCTACATCAAGGCGCGCGCCGAGGGCGTGGGCATCCGGTGCGACGTCGGCATCGTCGAGCGGCTCGAGCGGCTGCTGCTGGTGCTGTTCGGCACCGGGCTGGCCGGGCTCGGGGTCCCGTACGCCCTGCACGTCGGTCTGTGGGTGCTGCTCGCCGGCAGCACGGTCACGGTGGGCCAGCGACTCCTGGCCGTCCGCCGCGGGGTCCCCCTGGTCGCCGGGCCCCCGCTGTCATGAGCGAGCCGACCCCGCCCGGCCTGCGCGCCCGCCTCACCGCGCGCGCGACCGACGCCGGCTTCGCGGCCGGCTGGCGCGCGGTCCGGATGCTCCCCGAGCCCGCCGCCCGGGGAGCATTCGACCGCGCCGGCCGGTGGGCCGCCGGCCGTGAGGGGAAGGGCGCCCGGCAGCTGCGGGCCAATCTCCGCGTCGTCACCGGCGGCCGGCTGCCCGAGCCGGAGCTCGCGGCCCTGACCGAGCGGGCCCTGCGGTCCTACGCGCGATACTGGCAGGAGGCCTTCCGGCTGCCGGCGTACTCCGGCGCGCGGATCGTCGCCGACACCGAGGTCGTGGGCAGGGACCACCTGCAGAAGGCGCGCGACAGCGGCCGCGGCATGGTCATGGCCCTGCCGCACAGCGGGAACTGGGACGCCGCGGGGGTCTGGTTCGTCGACTACCTCGAGGGCCCGTTCATGACCGTCGCCGAGCGGCTGAAGCCGGAGTCGCTGTACCGCCGGTTCCTCGAGTACCGCGAGTCGCTCGGCTTCCGGGTCGTCCCGCTCACGGGCGGCCCGCGGCCGAGCACCGAGGTGCTGCGGGACTGGCTGACCGAGGGTGGGGTGACCTGCCTGCTCGTCGACCGCAACCTGGGCACCGGCGGGGTGCCGGTCTCGTTCTTCGGGCGGACGGCGACCCTACCCGGCGGCGCGGCGCTGCTCGCCGCCCAGACCGGCGCCGCGCTGGTTCCCTGCGTCTGCCAGTTCACCGGGCGCGGATGGCGGCTCGTGTTCTCCCCGGAGGTGCCGGTCGACGGCGCGGGCCGACTGAAGGACCGCGTGGCCGGCGCCATGCAGGCGGTCGCCGACGCCTTCGCGACCTCGATCGCAGCGCAGCCAGAGGACTGGCACATGCTCGGCCGGATCTGGTCCGACGTCCCTCCCGATCCCGTCGCGGAGGCGCGCGGCTGATGCGCATCGGCCTGGTCTGCCCCTACCAGTGGGACGTCCCGGGTGGGGTGCAGTACCACGTCCGCGACCTCGCCGAGACGCTGCGCGGCATGGGCCACCACGTCGAGGTGCTCACCCCCGCCGAGCACGAGGAGTCGCTGCCCGCGGAGTGGGTCACGTTCGCCGGGCGCACCGTGCCCGTTCCCTACAACGGGTCGATGGCCAGCGTGCAGTTCGGCCCGGTGTCGGCCGCCCGGGTGCGCCGCTGGCTGCGCGAGGGCCACTTCGACGTCGTCCACGTGCACGAGCCGGCGCCGCCGTCGGTGTCCCTTCTGGTCTGCATGATCGCCAAGGGCCCGATCGTGGCCACCTTCCACACGGCCACCGTCCGGTCCAAGTTCCTGGCGGCCTGGGGGCCGGTCGTGCGGCCCTGGCTGGAGCGGATCAGCGGCCGGATCGCGGTGTCGGACTTCGCCCGCCGCGTGCAGGTGGAGCACCTCGGCGGCGACGCGGTGATCATCCCGAACGGGGTGCACGTCGCGGCCTTCGCGAACGGCCCCGGGCTGCCCGGCTACACCCGCGGTGTCGACGGCCCGACCATCGGCTTCCTCGGCCGCTACGACGAGCCGCGCAAGGGCCTGCCGGTGCTGCTCGAGGCGATGCGCACGGTCGTCCGCCACTACCCGGGCGCGCGGCTGCTGATCGCCGGCCGGGGGGACGCGGGCGAGGTCCGCGAGCTCGTCGGTGAGGACCTGGGGGCGCACGTGGCGCTGCTCGGCGAGCTCACCGAGGCCGACAAGGCCGCCTTCCTGCGCTCGGTGGACGTCTACTGCGCGCCCAACCTGCTCGGGGAGTCCTTCGGCGTCATCCTCATCGAGGCGCTCGCCGCGGGCGCCCCGATCGTGGCCAGCGACCTCGACGCGTTCGCCCGGGTGCTCGAGGACGGCGCGGCCGGAGTGCTGGTGCGACGGGGGGACGCCGGCGCGCTGGCCCAGGCCCTGTGCGCCCTGCTGGCGGACCCGGCCCGCCTCGCGACGCTGTCGGCGCACGGCGCGACCGTGGCCGCGGCCTACGACTGGGACGTGCTGGCCCGGCGCATCCTCGCCGTCTACGAGACCGTCGTGGAGCCCGGTGGCGGCGAGGTGGAGGCCGAGGACGACGACACGTTCCCGTCGGTGCCGCCGTGGGGGAGGGCGGCGCGCTCTCCCCGGCGCAAGCGGGAGCACCGATAGCCTGACGACCCGTGACGCCCGACGCCTGGTTGCTGCTGGCCGGCGTGGTGCTGGTGGTCCTGCTCGCCTGGGCGGTGTGGACGCTGACCCGGCTGCGCCGTCTCGAGGACCGGGTCGCCCGGGCGTGGACCGCGCTGGACACCCAGCTCCAGCGGCGCGCCGGGCTGGCCGAGGAGTTGGCCCGCGACCACCCCGGCGCCCTGGGGCCGGAGCGGGCAGCGCGGCTGGCCACCGCCGCGGCCGCGGCCCGGGCTCTGCGGGCGGGGGACCGCGAGCTGGCCGAGAACGCGCTCGGCGCCGAGTTGCGGGAGCTCCCGGACCGGCTCACGGGGGTGCCGGCGGCGCTGCAGACGGACCTCACCGGCACCGCGACCCGCGTCGGGCTGGCCCGCACGTTCTACAACGACGCCGTCCGCGACACCCGGGCCCTGCGCGGCGGGCGGCTGACCCGGCTTCTCCGGGTGCACGCGTCCCGCCCGCTGCCCCGCTTCTTCGACATCGACTCACGGCCCGACGGCGACAGCGCGGGCGCGGGCAGCGCCCGGGAGACGGGCCGGTAGGCGGCCGTACGATGGGACGACACGATCCGTCGACACAGAGGCAGCAACCCGTGGCATCGCACGAGTCCCCGAACGCCGGCACCGGAACCGAGCGCGTCAAGCGCGGCATGGCCGAGCAGCTCAAGGGCGGCGTCATCATGGACGTCGTCACCCCGGAGCAGGCCAAGATCGCCGAGGACGCCGGCGCCGTCGCCGTCATGGCCCTCGAGCGCGTGCCCGCCGACATCCGCGCCGAGGGCGGCATCTCGCGGATGAGCGACCCCGACATGATCGACGGGATCATCCAGGCCGTCTCGATCCCGGTGATGGCCAAGGCCCGGATCGGCCACTTCGTCGAGGCGCAGGTGCTGCAGAGTCTCGGCGTCGACTACATCGACGAGTCCGAGGTGCTCACCCCGGCCGACGAGGCGCACCACATCGCCAAGAGCGACTTCACCGTCCCCTTCGTGTGCGGCGCGACCAACCTGGGCGAGGCGCTGCGCCGGATCTCCGAGGGCGCGGCGATGATCCGCTCGAAGGGCGAGGCCGGCACCGGCAACGTGGTCGAGGCAACCCGGCACATGCGCGCGATCCGCGCCGGCATCAAGGCACTGTCCACCCTCGACGAGGCGGAGCTGTTCGTGGCCGCCAAGGAGCTGCGCGCCCCGGTCGAATTGGTCCGCGAGGTCGCCCGCCTCGGCAAGCTGCCGGTCGTGCTCTTCACCGCCGGCGGCATCGCCACCCCGGCCGACGCGGCGATGATGATGCAGCTCGGCGCCGAGGGCGTGTTCGTCGGATCGGGCATCTTCAAGTCCGGTGACCCGGCCCAGCGCGCCGCGGCGATCGTGCAGGCCACCACCTTCCACGACGACCCCGACGTGATCGCCAAGGTCTCGCGCGGGCTCGGCGAGGCGATGGTCGGCATCAACGTGGCCACGCTCCCCGACGCCGAGCGCTTCGCCACCCGCGGTTGGTGAGCGCGCCCCTGATCGGGGTGCTGGCACTGCAGGGCGACGTCCGCGAGCACCTGGCCGCGCTGCAGGCCCACGGTGCCCGCGCCGTCGCGGTGCGCCGTCCCGAGGAGCTGGCCGGCGTCGACGGCCTCGTGCTGCCCGGCGGCGAGTCGACGACGATCGTCAAGCTCGCCGCCCGCTTCGGCCTGCTGGAGCCCCTGCGCGCCGCCGTCCGCGACGGTCTCCCGGTGTACGGCTCGTGCGCGGGGATGATCCTGCTCGCCGACCGGATCCTCGACGCCCCGGCGGACCAGGAGACCGTGGGCGGGCTCGACGTCACCGTGCGGCGCAACGCCTTCGGGCGGCAGGTCGACTCCTTCGAGTCCGACCTCGCCCTGCAGGGGATCGAGGGCGGCCCGATGCACGCTGTATTCATCCGGGCCCCCTGGGTCGAGGAGGCAGGCGACGGCGTCGAGATCCTCGGCCGGGTCGTCGGCGGGAGCGCCGACGGTAGGATCGTCGCCGTCCGCCAGGGGAATCTGGTGGCGACCAGCTTCCACCCCGAACTGACCGGGGACCACCGGGTGCACGCGCTGTTCGTCGACATGGTGCGCGACCGCCTGGCCGAGCGGGCCGGCACCGGCGCCGGGATTGAGGAAGGACTTTCATGAGCGGCCATTCCAAGTGGGCGACGACCAAGCACAAGAAGGCCGGCATCGATGCCAAGCGCGGCAAGCTCTTCGCCAAGCTGATCAAGAACATCGAGGTCGCGGCCCGCACCGGCGGTGGTGACCCCGCCGGCAACCCGACGCTCTTCGACGCCATCCAGAAGGCGAAGAAGACCTCGGTGCCCAACGACAACATCGACCGGGCGGTCAAGCGCGGCGCGGGCCTCGAGGCGGGTGGCGTCGACTACCAGACGATCACCTACGAGGGCTACGCGGCCGCGGGCGTCGCCGTCCTCATCGAGTGCCTCACCGACAACAAGAACCGGTCGGCGATGGAGGTGCGCACGGCGATGACCCGCAACGGCGGCTCCATGGCCGACCCGGGCTCGGTGTCCTACCTGTTCTCCCGCAAGGGCGTCATCGTCGTCCCGAAGGCCGACGCCGTCGACGAGGACACCGTCCTCATGGCCGTGCTCGACGCCGGTGCGGAGGAGGTCCGCGACCTCGGTGACACGTTCGAGGTGGTCAGCGAGCCCACCGACCTGGTCGCCGTCCGCACCGCGCTGCAGGACGCCGGCATCGACTACGACTCGGCCGACGCCGCGTTCGTGCCCAGCGTCTCCGTCGAGCTCGACGAGGACAGCGCGGGCAAGGTCTTCCGGCTGATCGACGCCCTCGAGGACTGCGACGACGTGCAGAACGTCTACGCGAACTACGACGTGTCCGATGAGGTCATGGAGAAGATCGACGCGTAACCGCACGCTCGCTCAGGACCTGGCGCATGGCGACGCATTCGTCACATCCCCCACAGTGGGCCCAGAGATCGGGTGAGGACTGGTTTCGGAACGCGACACCACCTAATGTCCTGGGCGCGCCGCCGTCCGGCGGCGCCCGACACATCGCGGGGGCGGCACGGTGGTGCGCAGAGCGGGGCGAAGTGTCGGCCGTGCCCTCACAGCGCTGGGCCTGCTGGGGCTGGCCGTAACGGTCGTGGCCGCCGAGGCGGGGCCCGGGGCACCGTCGAACTCGATGACGACCGCCGTTGCGGCTTCGGGTGAGCCGGCTGCGGCGCGGCTCACCGACGCGATGCCGGACCTGAGCCGCCTGCGGGCCGTTCCGCCGCTGGGTTTTCACGCGCCGATGGCGACGTCCCCTCCGGTGGCCACCCTGGCAGCCGGTCGGGCGCCGGCGCCGTCATCCTTCCCGTCGCGCCCATCGTCTGCATCCGCGCGTCCACGGCCTGCGCCGACGGTGACGCCGGCTACCGTCCGGCAGCGGCTAGCGCCCGCGCCGCCGCCCGCGCCGACAGGGGCCATGCTTCCGCTGCACGTCCGGGCCGGTGCCTCGACGCAGGTGGTCACCGTGGTGGCTGCGTCGGCCCGCGCGACCACCGCGAAGCTCACGGCGTGGCAACTCGGGCCTTCCGGCTGGACGGCCGTGCTGGGGCCGGTGACTGCCCGGATCGGCTCAGCGGGAGTGGGGGTGGCCAGCGAGACCTCGACGCGCACACCCGCGGGCACCTTCACACTCACGGAGAGCTTCGGCCTGTCCGGGAACCCGGGGACGGCTCTGCCCTACCGGGTCGTCGACGACCAGGACTGGTGGGTGTCGGACTCCAGTAGTCCGCTCTACAACAGGCACGCACGTTGCGCGCGATCCACGTGTCCGTTCAATGAGGCCGCAGGGGAGAATCTGGGCGCCGCCGGTGCGGTCTACGCCCACGCGGTCGTCATCGACTACAACCGAGCCGGCGTGCCTGGGGCGGGTTCGGCCTTCTTCCTGCACGTCACCAACGGCGCGGCGACGGCCGGCTGCGTGGCGATCGACGGCGATAGCCTCGTGGCGCTGATGCGGTGGTTGAGCCCAGGGGCGCGTCCGCTGATCAGCATTGGCGTCGGCTGAACGCACGCGGCCGCGTGTTGCGTGGTCCGCCAGCGCCCGAGACGGTTAACGTGGTCGAACAGGCGTTCGGCTGACTGGGGGATTCTTCATGCGGGTGCTCGGAATCGACCCCGGTCTCACCCGGTGCGGCTGGGGCGTGGTCGACGGCCGGCCCGGCGTCCGGCCCACGGCGGTCGGGGTGGGCGTGATCCGCACGATGGCCGAGCTCGACCTGGAGCTGCGCCTGCTGGAGCTGCACACCGCGGTCACCGCGCTGCTGCGCGAGCACCGGCCGGACGTGGTCGCGATCGAGCGGGTCTTCACCCAGAACAACAAGGGGACGGCGATGGGCACCGCGCAGGCCGCCGGCGTCGCGGCCCTCGCCGCCGCGCAGGCCGACCGGCCCGTCGCCTGGCACACCCCCAGCGAGGTCAAGGCGGCCATCTCCGGCAGCGGTCGCGCGGACAAGGAGCAGGTCACGCTCATGGTCACCCGGGTACTGGGGCTCGCCACCGCCCCCAAGCCGGCCGACGCGGCCGACGCCCTCGCGCTGGCGGTGTGCCACGCCTGGCGCGGTCCCGCTAAGGAGCGGCTGCGCGTCGCGGCGATCGCCGGCGGCATCGGCGCGCCGGTCCGGTCCACGACGCTGCCCCGCTGGACGGGGGTGGCGGCCCGATGATCGCCAGCGTGGCCGGCCGGGTTGCCGCCGTGTCGCCCGACGGCGCCGTCGTCGAGGTCGGGGGGATCGGCCTGGCCGTGCAGTGCACGCCGGGCACCATCGCGCGGCTGCAGGTGGGGGAGACGGCCCGGCTGTCGACCAGCCTGATCGTGCGCGAGGACTCCCTGACCCTCTACGGCTTCGCCGACGACGACGAGCGCCAGCTGTTCGAGCTGCTGCAGACGGCGAACGGCGTCGGGCCGCGGCTCGCCCAGGCGGTGCTCGCCATCCACCCGCCCCGCGAGGTCCGGCGGGCCGTGTCGACGGCCGACGTCAAGGCGCTGATGCAGGTGCCGGGCATCGGCAAGAAGGGCGCCGAGCGGCTGATCCTCGAACTCCGCGACCGGCTCGGCTCGACCACGTCGGACACCTCGCTCGACGGTCCGGCCGCGGTCGGGCTGCCCTCGGTCACCCCGGTCGCGCCGTGGCGCGACCAGCTCACCTCCGCCCTCGTCGGTCTCGGCTGGAGCGTCAAGGAGGCCGACGGCGCGGTCGTCCAGCTCGCGCCCGTGGCCGACGAGCAGATCACGGCGACCGGCGCGGTGGAGGTCGCGATCCTCCTGAGGCAGGCGCTGCAGTTGCTGGGCCGCTCATGAGCTCCCCCTTCGACCGGCCCCTGCTCGGGGAGGTCGACGGCGGCCTCGGGCAGGACGCCCCTGTGTCGTCGCTGGCCGGCGACGAGGAGCGCGTGGTCGAGTCGGCGCTGCGGCCGCACTCGCTGCCCGACTTCATCGGTCAGCCGAAGGTCGCCCGCCAGCTCGCCCTGGTCCTCGAGGGGGCGAAGCGGCGCGGCCGGCCGCCGGACCACGTGCTGCTCTCCGGCCCGCCCGGGCTGGGCAAGACCAGCCTCGCGCTGATCATCGGCTCCGAGCTCGGCACGTCGGTCAAGATCACCAGCGGGCCGGCCATCGAGCGGTCCGGCGACCTGGCCGCGATGCTCTCCAACCTCTCGCCCGGCGACGTGCTGTTCATCGACGAGATCCACCGCATCGCCCGGCCGGCCGAAGAGCTGCTGTACATGGCGATGGAGGACTTCCGGGTCGACGTCGTCGTCGGCAAGGGGCCCGGCGCGACCGCGATCCCACTGGAGATCAGCCCGTTCACCCTCGTCGGCGCGACCACCCGCGCCGGCCTGCTCACCGGCCCGCTGCGCGACCGGTTCGGCTTCGTGGGGCAGATGGAGTTCTACGAGCCCGCCGAGTTGCAGCAGGTCCTGGCGCGCAGCGCCGCGCTGCTCGGCGTCGAGCTCACCGACGACGGCTCGGCGGAGATCGCCGGACGCTCCCGCGGCACGCCCCGCATCGCCAACCGGCTGCTGCGCCGGGTCCGGGACTACGCCGAGGTCGAGGCCGACGGGCGGGTGACCCGCGAGGTCGCCCAGGCGGCGCTCGCGCTCTACGACGTCGACCACCTCGGCCTCGACCGGCTCGACCGGGCGGTGCTCGAGGCGCTCGTGATGCGGTTCGGCGGGGGGCCGGTCGGCGTGTCGACGCTGGCGGTCGCGGTGGGGGAGGAGCCCAACACCGTCGAGGAGGTCTGCGAGCCGTTCCTGGTGCGGGCCGGGCTGCTCGCCCGCACCCCCCGCGGGCGGGTGGCGACGGAGGCGGCCTGGCAGCACCTGGGCCAGCCCGTGCCCCGCGGCGGGATTCATCTCGGACGGGTCACAGCAGACCCTCCTGCCCCGGGTTCGTCGTCGGAGGCGTTGTTCGACGCCTAGACTCCGGGGCGCTGGCGCGCAACTCGTCAGGCAGTTGCCGTGCGCCTTCCGCCCGGCCGCCCCTGGCCGTCCGGAAATGGCGCGCCGCAACCGACGCACCCGAGCGGGTCCACACCGGGCCCGCACCGACCGCGGATCACTACCCGCGGTAGAGAGGCACACCTGTCGTGACGCAGTACTTCCCGTTCATCCTCCTGGCGCTGGCGGTTCTGCTGTTCGTGCTCCCCGCCCGGGCGCGCAAGAAGGTCCAGGCGCAGGCGCAGGCGCTGCAGAACTCGCTCACCGTGGGCACTCCGGTGATGACCACCAGCGGGCTGCACGGCACCGTGGCCGGTCTCGGCGAGGGCACCGTCGACCTGGAGATCGCCTCGGGTGTCGTCGTCACCTTCGCGCGGCAGGCGATCCTCGAGGTCCGCACGCCGGCCGGGCCGGCCGCGACCGACCCCTCCATCACGGGCGATGACACGCCCGGCGCGGCCGGCGAACGGCCGGCCGACGGCACCGTCTGAGCCGGGGACCGACCGATGGCAAACCGCTCCCTCCGGGCACGCAACTACTTCGGTGCCTTCCTGCTGATCATCGCCGTCCTGTACGGGCTGATCTTCCTCGCGGGCACCGTCCGCACGCCTCAGCTCGGGCTGGACCTCCGGGGTGGGACGACGGTGACGCTCACCGCCCGGACCCCGAACGGCAAGCCGCCCGCCCAGCAGGACCTCGAGCTGGCGCGGCAGATCATCGAGCAGCGGGTGAACGGGCTCGGCGTCGCCGGCGCCGAGGTGGTCACCGAGGGCAACTCGAACATCGTCATCTCGGTGCCGGGCGACAACAGCGACCAGGCGCGCCAGCTCGGCACCACCGCGCAGCTGCGCTTCCGCCCGGTGCTGAACGCCGCCCCGGCGACGCCCCCGAAGGCGAGCGCGACCCCGTCGTCGGGTGCCTCGTCGTCCGCGGCGAAGCCCTCCGGCGCCTCCGCGGCACCGTCGTCCGCGGCACCGTCGTCCGGTGCTGCGCCGACGTCGTCCGCGGCCGCGTCGACCTCGTCGGCCGCGGCGGCCTCGAGCGGTGCACCCGACCCCAAGGCGCCCCCGGTGACGCAGGCGCAGGCCGCGGCCCAGTTCGCCGCGCTGACCTGTGACAAGAAGACCCTCAGCACGGCGGTCGACCGGCCGACCGACTACATCGCCAGCTGCTCGACCGACGGCTCGACCAAGTACCTGCTCGGTCCCGCGGTCATCGAGGGCACCGACGTGTCCAACGCGGCGCCCGGTACGCGGTCGACGACCGGCGAGTGGATCGTCCAGCTCGACTTCAAGTCAGCGGGATCGGCGAAGTGGGCCAAGTACACGGCCGCCAACGTCGGCAACTCGGTCGGCATCACCCTCGACGGCCGCGTCGTGTCAGCGCCCCGGATCAACCAGGCGATCGCCGGCGGCACCGAGATCTCGGGCAGCTTCACCCAGCAGTCGGCCACGACGCTGGCCAACCAGCTCAAGTACGGCGCCCTGCCGCTGAGCTTCACGCAGGCCACCGCCCAGTCGATCTCCACGGAACTCGGTGCCCAGCAGCTGCAGGCCGGCCTGATCGCCGGCGCCATCGGCATCGCGCTGGTGTTCGTCTACGCGCTGGTCTACTACCGCCTGCTCGGCCTGGTGATGATCGCCAGCCTCGCGCTGTCGGCCGTGGTCGTCTACGCCTGCCTGGTGCTGCTGGGCCGACAGATCGGGTTCACGCTGAGCCTCGCCGGGATCGCCGGGTTCATCGTGTCGATCGGTATCACCGCGGACTCCTTCGTCGTCTTCTTCGAACGGCTGAAGGACGAGGTGCGCGAGGGCCGGACCCTGCGCTCGGCGGTCCCGCGGGCCTGGGTCCGTGCCCGGCGCACCATCCTCTCGGCGGACGCGATCAGCTTCCTCGCCGCCGCGATCCTCTACGTGCTGGCGATCGGCGACGTGAAGGGCTTCGCGTTCACGCTGGGTCTGTCGACGGTGCTCGACCTCGTCGTCGTCTTCCTCTTCACCCACCCGCTGATGGTCGTGCTCTCGCGCTACAAGTCGTTCGGCAGCAACCGCTTCTCCGGCCTCGGCCGCGTCGAGCACACCCGCCGTCCGGCCGGAGCGACGGCATCCTCCGGCCGTGAACTCGTCGGCGCCGGCAGCACCTCCCGCGCCGGCGGCCAGGACAGGAGCACCTCATGACCCGCCCCGACACGCCCGCCGACGACACGGCGGCGGCCGAGGACGCGCAGCTGGCCGACGCCGGTCTGCCGGGCGGCACCGACGACGAGGGCGCCGTCCGCCGTCCCCAGGGTCGCGTCTCGCTGGCTCACCGCCTGTACAACGGCGAGGCCGGGCTCGACGTCGTCGGCCACAGCCGCCTGATCTACAAGATCACGGCCGTCGTCATGGTGCTGTGCATCGGCTCGATGATCTTCCGGGGCTTCAACTTCGGGATCGAGTTCGAGGGCGGCAGCTCCTTCAAGGTGCCGGGCCACAGCCAGGAGCTCAGCGCGGTGCGCGCCGCGGCCGAGAAGGCCGGCGCCGCCGTGTCCAGCGCCCAGGTCGTCGGCACCAGCACGATCCTGATCCGCACCGGCCAGCTGACCAACGACCAGACGACCGCCGTCAAGCAGGCGATCGCCGGGGCCGCGGGCGTGCAGGAGCAGCAGGTCAGCGAGGACGCCGTCAGCGCCGCGTGGGGCAACGACATCACCGACCAGGCGCTCATCGCCCTGGTGGTCTTCCTGGTGGCGGTGGTCATCTTCCTGGCCGTCCGCTTCCAGCCCAAGATGGCCATCGGCGCGATGGTGTCGCTGCTGCACGACATCGTGCTGACCGCGGGCGTCTACTCGCTGATCGGCTTCGAGGTCACGCCGTCGACGGTCATCGGCTTCCTGACAATCCTCGGGTTCTCGCTCTACGACACCGTCGTCGTCTTCGACAAGGTCGACGAGAACACCAAGGATCTCGCGCGCGGCGCGCGGATGACCTGGAGCGAGGCGGCCAACCTCGCGGTCAACCAGACGTTGATGCGCTCGATCAACACCTCGGTGATCGCCCTGCTGCCGGTCGCCGGGCTGCTGTTCGTCGGCGCCGGCCTGCTCGGGGTGGGCACGCTCAAGGACCTCGCGCTCGTGCTGTTCGTGGGTCTGGCCGCCGGCACCTACTCATCGATCTTCCTGGCGACGCCGATCGTGGCCGACCTCAAGGAGCGCGAGCCCGAGCAGATCGCCCTGCGCAAGCGGGTGATGGCCCGCCGGGCGGCGGCCGCGCGCACCGGTGCGGCCCGTGCTGCGGCCGGAGCCGGGGCGGTCGCCAGCGCCCGGCGCGCCGGTGGCGGCCGCGGGGTCGCGCTCGCCGACCGGCTGCCCGGACAGGTCGAGGCCGACATGGTCGTCGAATCGCCGTCGTCGGTCCGGCCGGAACCGGGCAGCGGAGGCACGTCGACACCGCGGCCGGGGGCGCGCCCGCAGCGGCCGGGCAACCGTCCGTCCGGCGGTCGGTCCTCCGGCAAGAAACGCCGGTGAGCGTCGTCGGCGAGGACCTGCCGCTCGACGAGCTCATCGCCGGGCTCTCCGTCGACGTCCCGGACTACCCCGAGCCGGGGGTGCTGTTCCGCGACCTGACGCCGGTGTTCGCCGACGGCGTGGCGTTCCGGCGGATGGTCGACGGGCTGGCCGCCCCGGCTGCCTCCGACCCGCGGGTCGCGGCGGTCGCCGGGGCCGGTGACCCCGGGTTCGATCTCGTCGTCGGCGTGGAGGCCCGCGGCTTCCTGCTGGCGGCCGCGGTCGCGCTCGACGCCGGGGTGGGAGTCATCCCGGTGCGCAAGGCGGGCAAGCTGCCGCGGGAGCGCATCGCGGCGGACTACGCGCTCGAGTACGGGACGGCGACGCTGGAGCTGCACGCCGACTCGATCCGCCCCGGTGAGCGGGTGCTCGTCGTCGACGACGTCCTGGCCACCGGTGGCACGCTCGGCGCCGCCATCGCCCTGGTCGAGCAGCTCGGGGGTGTGGTGACCGCCGTCTCGGTGGTCGTCGAGCTCGTCGCGCTGGGCGGCCGGGAACGGCTGGCCCCGCACACCGTGCACGCGCTCTGGACCACCTGACCGGGGGAGACCCACCCCCCGGACGGGGCCGCCCGCGGTGACGCCCGGCTAGCATGGGGAGGGTCCCCTCTCCGCCGCCCCGCAGGAGTCGCCGTGGCCCCCGAAGCAGCCGCAGACGCTGCTGCCACGCGGCCTGGTCCGGCCGGCGAGCAGCCCGTCGATCCCGCCGGCTCCGCGGAGGACGCGCAGGGCAGCGTCGCGGTCCGGCGTCCGCCGCTGCCCGACCGCCCCGCCGTCCGGCGTCCCGACGACGTCGGCAGCGAGCCCGCCGACGCGGACGCCGGAGCGCCGCGCCGTCGCGTGCGGGACAGGCTGGCCCGGCGCATCGTCGCGGGCCAGCGCAGCGGCGTCGTGCGACCCGTGCTCGAGCCGCTGTCGGCCCTGCACCGGCAGAGCCACCCGAAGGCGGACCTGGCCCTGCTGCAGCGGGCCTACGACGTCGCCGAGGCCGCGCACTCGGGCCAGAAGCGCAAGAGCGGGGACCCCTACATCACCCACCCGCTGGCGGTCGCGACGATCCTGGCCGGGCTGGGCATGGACACCACCACCCTGGTGGCCGCGCTCCTGCACGACACGGTCGAGGACACCGGCGCCACGCTCGAGTCGATCACCGCCGACTTCGGCTCGGAGGTCGCGCATCTGGTCGACGGCGTCACCAAGATCGACAAGGTCAAGCTCGGTGACGCCGCCCAGGCCGAGACGATCCGCAAGATGATCGTCGCGATGGCCCGCGACCCGCGGGTGCTGGTGATCAAGCTCGCCGACCGGCTGCACAACATGCGCACGCTGCGCTTCCTCCCGCCGGAGAAGCAGGAGAGGAAGGCCCGCGAGACGCTGGAGATCCTGGCCCCGCTGGCCCACCGGCTGGGCATGAACACGATCAAGTGGGAGCTCGAGGACCTCGCCTTCGCGACCCTCTATCCCAAGCGCTACGACGAGATCGTGCGGCTGGTGGCCGAGCGGGCGCCCTCGCGCGACACCTACCTCGCCGAGGTCACGACGGCCGTCAAGGACCAGTTGAAGGCCGCGAAGATCGAGGCGGTGGTCACCGGGCGGCCGAAGCACTACTACTCGATCTACCAGAAGATGATCGTCCGCGGCCGCGACTTCACCGACATCTGGGACCTCGTCGGCATCCGGATCCTGGTCGACTCGGTGCGCGACTGCTACGCGGCGCTGGGCATCATGCACGCCCACTGGCAGCCGCTGCCGGGCCGCTTCAAGGACTTCGTGGCGATGCCGAAGTTCAACATGTACCAGTCGCTGCACACCACGGTCATCGGCCCGCACGGCAAGCCGGTCGAGCTGCAGATCCGCACGCACGACATGCACCGCACCGCCGACTACGGCATCGCCGCGCACTGGAAGTACAAGGAGCGCGCGCGGGCCGGCGGCAAGCCCAGCGCCGGCGAGTTCGGCGCGCCCAAGGCGGGCTCGCCCGACGACATGCTGTGGCTGCGCCAGCTGCTCGACTGGCAGCGCGAGGCCCAGGAGCCCGGCGAGTTCCTCGAGACCCTGCGCTACGACCTGGGGCCGCAGGAGGTCTTCGTCTTCACGCCGAAGGGCGACGTCATCAGCCTGCCCGGCGAGGCGACGCCGGTCGACTTCGCGTACGCGGTGCACACCGAGGTCGGGCACCGCACCATCGGCGCCCGCGTGAACGGCTCGCTCGTCTCACTGGACAGCAAGCTGTCCAACGGCGACGTCGTCGAGATCTTCACGTCCCGGTCGCCCACGGCCGCGCCCTCGCAGGACTGGCTCTCGTTCGTCGGCTCCTCCCGGGCCCGCACCAAGATCCGGCAGTGGTTCACGAAGGAGCGCCGCGAGGACGCGGTCGAGGCCGGCAAGGAGGCCCTCACCCGGGCCATGCGGAAGGCCGGGCTGCCCCTGCAGCGGCTGATGGGCGGCGAGGCACTCAGTACGCTGGCCAAGGACCTCCGCTACGCCGACGTCACCGCGCTCTACGCGGCGGTGGGGGAGAACCAGCTGTCGGCCTCGTCGGTCGTCGAGAAGCTGATGATCGCCCTGGGCGGCGCCGAGGGCGCCGTCGAGGACATCGCCGAGACGGCGATCCCGACCCGGCGGACCGCGACCCGGCGCGCGGCCGGGGGAGACCCCGGCGTGCTCGTACGGGGCATGTCCGACGTCTGGGCGAAGCTCGCCAAGTGCTGCACGCCGGTACCCGGCGACGACATCCTGGGCTTCGTCACCCGCGGCGGCGGCGTCAGCGTGCACCGCACCGACTGCACGAACGCCGCCGACCTGCAGAGCAAGCCCGAACGGCTGGTCGAGGTCGAGTGGGCGAGCGCGCCGGGAGCGGTGTTCCTCGTCGCCATCCAGGTGGAGGCCCTCGACCGGCACCGGCTGCTCTCCGACGTCACCAAGGCGCTGGCCGACGAGCGGGTGAACATCCTGTCGGCGTCGGTGCAGACCAGCCGCGACCGGGTGGCCGTCAGCCGGTTCACCTTCGAGCTGGCCGACCCGGCGCACCTGGGCGCCGTCCTGCAGACCGTGCGCAACGTCGACGGCGTCTTCGACGTCGAGCGCGTCACCGCCTAGCGCGTCACCGCCTGGCGCCTACCCCGTCCGGGAACTTTCGGCGCCGAAAGTCCCCGACGGGGTGGGGCAGGTCAGCTGACGACGGCGATCGAGGAGATCTTCACCGGGATCTTCGGGGCGCCACCACCGGGGCTCGGCTCGAACTTGCCGTCGTTGCCCGCCTTGGCGATCTTGTCGAGCACGGCGAGGCCGGCCGCGTCGACGGTGCCGACGGCGGTGTAGTCCGGCGGCAGCTGGGCGTCGGTGAAGCAGAGGAAGAACTGGCTGCCGGTCGAGCCGGGCTGACCGCTGTTGGCCATCGCGATCGTGCCCCGCGGGTACTTCGTGGCCGCGGTGACCTCTTCGTTGTAGGTGTAGCTCGGGCCGCCCGCGCCGGTGCCCGTCGGGTCGCCGCACTGCAGGACGCCGAACGTCGGCTGGTTGACCTCGCGGTGGCAGATCGTGTTGTCGAAGAACTTCTTCTGCGCCAGGAAGGTGAAGCTCGCCGCCGCGCAGGGGGCCTTGGCCCGGTCAAGGGTGAGCGTCAGGTCCCCCTGGTTGGTGCTCATCTTCAGGGTGCTGGTCCCCTTGGTGGGCGTGGCCGTCGGGTCGGGTGGCGTGCCGACGTCCTTGAGGCTCTTGTTGCCCGACTTGTCGAGCGTGTACGCGCAGGACACCGTGCCGTCGGCGTTGGTCTTGTGCGCCACGGCGCCGCTGGTGGGCGCGGCGGCGGGGGCGGTCGAGCCGGCGGCGGCGGTGCTGTTGCCGCTGCTGGAGAAGACGCCGGTGAACAGCAGCGCGGCGCCGACGACGACGACCGCCGTCAGGGCGGTGACCACGATGAGCAGGTTGCGGCGGCGCTTGCGGGCCAGCGTGGCGCGGCGCTCCAGTTGGCGCTGCAGGTGACGCTGTGCGGCCTGGCGACGCTGCTGCTTGCTCGTGGGCACGGTGCGAACTCCTCGGACGGGCTGCTGATCGTCGGGGCTGCGCCGGAGGGCCGCTCCCCGCCTGTCGAGCCGGAGTCTAGGTGGCGTGCCTGGACGTCTCCCCGCACGCCGGGGCGCCGGGAATGTCCCCGCGTAACCTGCACGGGTGCTCATCCGCTCGTTCCCCGCCGGCTCGTTCGGCACCAACTGCTACGCCGTCGCGTCCGGCCCGGGCCAGGAGTGCGTCGTCGTCGACCCGGGCATGGACGCGGTCGAGCCGCTGGCCCGCATGCTGGCCGAGAACGGCCTCAAGCCGGTGGCCGTCGTGCTCACGCACGGGCACCTCGACCACACGTTCTCCGTGCTCCCGGTCTGCGACGGCTACGACATCCCGGCCTACCTGCACCCGCAGGACTTCGGCATGCTCGCCGACCCGGCCCGCTGGCACGGCCCCGCGCTGGCGCCGCTGATCACCGGGGTGCGGCTGCCCGACCCCGCCGAGGTGAAGCCCCTGGACGACGGCGCGGTGCTCTCGCTGGCCGGCGTGGAGCTGACCGTGCGGCACGCGCCCGGCCACACCCAGGGATCGGTGATGTTCTCGGTCGACCTCGGGGACGCCCCCGGGCTGCTCGCCGGTGACGTGCTGTTCGCCGGCTCGGTCGGCCGGGTCGACCTGCCCGGCGGCTCGTGGGACGCGATGCTCACCTCGCTGCGGGACGTCGTCCTGCCGCTGGACGACGAGACGATCGTGCTGCCCGGGCACGGGCCCGCCACCACGATCGGGCGGGAGCGGGCGACCAACCCCTACCTGGCCGAGGCGGCCGCTGGTGCTGGTCCGGCGCCGAAGGGGCGCGGGCTGTGAGCTCGGACATGATGCGCGCGCCCAAGGGCACGTTCGACGTGCTGCCGCCCGACTCCGCGCGGTTCCTCGCCGTCCGGGACACGCTCACCGCGCCGCTGCGCCGGGCCGGGTACGGCTACGTCGAGACGCCGATCTTCGAGGACACCGCCGTCTTCTCCCGCGGCGTGGGGGAGTCCACGGACGTCGTGACGAAGGAGATGTACACCTTCTCCGACCGCGGCGGCCGATCGCTGACCCTGCGCCCGGAGCTCACTGCGGGGCTGATGCGCGCCTTCATCGAGCACCGGCTCTACGACGGTGCCCTGCCGGTGAAGATCTGGACCGTCGGGACGGCGCTGCGGTACGAGCGCCCGCAGGCCGGCCGGTACCGCCACTTCACGCAGGTCGACATGGAGGCGCTCGGCGTCGACGACCCGGCGCTGGACGCCGAGGTGGTGGCGCTGGGCGTGCAGGGGTTCCACGACCTGGGGCTGACCGACTTCGAGCTGCTGCTGACCTCGCTGGGCGATGCCACCTGCCGTCCGCAGTACCGCGAGCTGCTGGTGACCTATCTCGAGAAGCTCGACCTCGACGAGGACACCCGGCGCCGGGCCGCGATCAACCCGCTGCGGGTGCTGGACGACAAGCGCCCGGAGGTGCAGGCCCAGCTCGGTGACGCGCCGCTGATGATCGACCACCTGTCGGACTCCACGAAGGCCCACTACGACGCCGTCCGGCAGCACCTCACCGACCTCGGGGTGACCTGGACCGAGGCGCCGAAGCTCGTGCGCGGGCTGGACTACTACACGAAGACGACGTTCGAGTTCGTGCACCACGGCCTCGGCGCGCAGTCGGCGATCGGTGGCGGGGGCCGGTACGACGGGCTGTCCGCGGCGCTCGGCGGCCCCGACGTCTCCGGCATCGGCTACGCCGTCGGGGTCGACCGCACCCTGCTGGCGGTGCAGGCCGAGGGGCTCGACATCGGCGTGGCCGCGGGCGTGCAGGCGTTCGTCGTCCCGCTGGGAGCCGAGGCCAAGCGCGTGGCCGTGCGGCTGGTCGGGCAGCTGCGGCAGGCCGGCATCGCCGCCGACACCGTCTACGGCGACCGTGGCCTCAAGGGCGCGATGAAGGCCGCCGACCGGTCGGGCGCCTCGCACGTGGTCGTCATCGGCGACCGCGACCTGGCCGAGGGCGTGGGCCAGCTCAAGGATCTGCGCACCGGCGAGCAGCACGCGGTGCCGGTCGGGAAGCTGTTCGACGTGCTGCGTGAAACGGTGGGGCAGTGACCGCCATGGAGTCCCGTCCGCTCGGGCGCACGGGTGCCGACGTCGGTGTCGTGGGGCTGGGCACCTGGCAGCTGGGCGGCGACTGGGGCGACGTCGACGACGACACCGCCGCCGACGTGCTCGACGCCGCGCTCGATGCGGGGGTCACCCTGCTCGACACCGCAGACGTCTACGGCGACGGGCGCTCGGAGGTCCGCATCCGGCTGGCGCTCGCGCCGCGCGGTGACCGGCCGTTCGTGGCCACCAAGGCCGGGCGCCGCGCCGACCCGTTCGAGCCGGCCCAGTACACGCCGGAGAACCTCCGTGCCTGGATCGACCGCTCGCGTCGCAACCTCGGCGTGCAGACCCTGGACCTGGTGCAGCTGCACTGCCCGCCGCCGGCCGTCTACTCCGACCAGCGTGTGTACGACACCCTCGACACGCTGGTCGCCGAGGAGGCGATCGCCGCCTACGGCGTCTCGGTCGAGACCGTCGCCGAGGGGAGGACCGCGCTGGAGCACCCGGGGGTGCAGTCGATCCAGGTGATCCTCAACATCTTCCGGCGCAAGCCGCTGGAGGAGCTGCTGCCGGCCGCCGCCCGTGCCGGGGTCGGCGTCCTCGCCCGCGTGCCGCTGGCCAGCGGGCTGCTCACCGGCACGTACGACGAGACGACGACGTTCGCGGCCGACGACCACCGGAACTTCAACCGGCGCGGGGAGGCCTTCGACGTTGGTGAGACCTTCGCCGGCGTGCCCTTCGACGTCGGGGTCGCGGCCGCGCGGGAGGTCGCCGAGATCGCCGGCGACGCGCCCACCGCGGCCTTCGCACTGCGCTGGATCATCGACCAGCCCGGCGTCACCGCCGTCATCCCCGGCGCCCGCAACGTCGAGCAGGTGCGCGGCAACGTCGCGGCCGCCACGCTGCCGTCCCTCACCGACTCCCAGCTCTCCGACCTCGAGCGGGTCTACGACGAGCGCATCCGCGCGCACGTCCACGACCGCTGGTAACCCCTCCCGAAAGGCACGACTTTGCTGCGCACCCACGACGCCGGCACGCTGCGAGCGACCGACGCCGGTTCCACCGTCACCCTCGCCGGCTGGGTGGCCCGTCGCCGTGATCACGGCGGCGTGGTCTTCCTCGACCTGCGGGACGCCTCGGGCTACGTGCAGGTCGTCGTGCGCGAGGAGGAGGCCCACCACCTGCGCAACGAGTACTGCGTGCTCGTGACCGGCGAGGTGCGTCGCCGGCCGGAGGGCAACGAGAACCCGGAGCTGCCGACCGGCGAGATCGAGATCGCCACGACCACGCTCGAGGTGCTCTCGGCGTCGGCGCCGCTGCCGTTCCCGATCGAGACCGACCAGGCCGCCGGCGACGACGTCCGCTACGCGCACCGCTACCTCGACCTGCGCCGCCAGGGCCCGGCGAAGGCCATCAGGCTGCGGTCGGAGGTCAACCGGGTGGCCCGCGGGGTCATGGCCGAGAAGGGCTTCGTCGAGGTCGAGACCCCCTCGCTGACCCGCTCGACGCCCGAGGGCGCGCGCGACTTCGTCGTCCCCGTCCGGCTGCAGCCGGGCAAGTGGTACGCGCTGCCGCAGTCGCCCCAGCTGTTCAAGCAGCTGCTGATGATCGGCGGCCTCGAGCGGTACTACCAGATCGCCCGCTGCTTCCGGGACGAGGACTTCCGCGCCGACCGCCAGCCGGAGTTCACCCAGCTGGACTTCGAGATGAGCTTCGTCGACCGCGACGACGTGCTGGCCGTGGCCGAGGACGTCGTCCGCGCGCTGTGGCGCGAGCTCGCCGGCTACGAGGTGCCCGAGATCCCGCGGATGACCTACCGCGAGGCGATGGACCGCTTCGGGTCGGACAAGCCCGACCTGCGCTTCGGCATCGAGCTCACCGAGCTCACGTCCTACTTCGCAGCGACCCCGTTCCGCGTCTTCCAGGCCCCGTACGTCGGCGCCGTGGTCATGCCCGGCGGCGGCTCCCAGCCGCGGCGGGCGTTCGACGCCTGGCAGGACTGGGCGAAGTCCCGCGGCGCGCGGGGCCTGGCCTACGTGACCGTGGGGGAGGACGGCGAGCTCGGCGGCCCCGTCGCCAAGAACATCTCCGAGGCCGAGCGCGACGGCCTGATCGCCGCCGTGGGGGCTAGGCCGGGCGACTGCGTGTTCTTCGCCGCCGGCCAGCGCCGCGCGTCGCAGGAGCTGCTCGGGGCCGCCCGCAACGAGATCGCCAAGCGCCTCGAGCTGATCGAGGACGGCACCTGGTCGTTCCTGTTCGTCGTCGACTTCCCGATGTTCGAGCAGACCGAGAGCGGCGACTGGACCTTCATGCACCACCCGTTCACCTCGCCCACGCCCGAGTGGCGCGAGACCTTCGCCGAGAACAAGGGCGAGGCCCTGTCGGACGCCTACGACATGGTGATCAACGGCAACGAGGTCATGAGCGGCTCGGTGCGTATCCACGACGCCGGGCTCCAGGAGCGGGTGTTCGAGACGCTCGGCATGTCGCGCGAGGAGGCCCGTGAGCGGTTCGGCTTCTTCCTCGAGGCGTTCGCCTACGGCCCGCCCCCGCACGCCGGCGCCGCGCTCGGCTGGGACCGGCTCTCGGCGCTGCTGTCGGGCGTCGAGTCGATCCGCGAGGTCATCGCGTTCCCGAAGACCGGCGCCGGTTTCGACCCGCTGACCGGTGCACCGACGCCGATCACCGACGCGCAGCGCAAGGAGGCGGGCATCGACGCGCGGCCGGAGGAGCCGCCGCTGCCCGACGAGCCGGGCGCGCCGGGGCCCACGGCGACGAACGGCACGATCCGGCCCTAGGGCGTCCGGCACGGGTGCACGGCATGCCAGGTGGCCGGGCGCAGGCGGAACGGGGTCGCTAGGTTGCAGGCATGCCGCTGCATGCCCGCACCCTGCTCGGACCCGGCCCGTCGAACCCCTACCCGGAGGCCACGGTCGCCCTCGGCGAACCGCTGCTCGGGCACCTCGACCCGGTGTTCCTCGGGATTCTCGACGAGGCCTCCGACCGGCTCCGCCAGCTCTTCGGCACGGCGAACCGGCGCACCCTGCCGCTCTCGGCCACCGGCTCGGCCGGGATGGAGGCCGCCTTCGTCAACACGGTGGGGCCGGGCGACGTCGTCGTCGTCGCGGTGAACGGCCTGTTCGGCGAGCGGATGGTCGACGTCGCCTCCCGCTGTGGCGCGGAGGTCGTGCGGGTGGACCACGAGTGGGGGCACCCGATCGACGCCGCGCGGGTGCTCGACGCGCACCCCTCGCCGAAGCTGATCGCCGCCGTCCACGCCGAGACCTCGACCGGTGCGCTGTCCGACCTGGCGCCGCTCGGAGCGGGCAAGGGCGACGCGCTGCTGCTGGCCGACTGCGTGACCTCGCTGGGCGGCGTCCCGGTGCGGCTGGACGACTGGGGCGTCGACCTCGCCTACTCGGGCTCGCAGAAGTGCCTCGGCGTCGCCCCCGGGCTGGCCCCGTTCACGATCAACGACCGCGCCTGGCAGCGGCGGATCGAGAAGCCGCAGAGCTGGTACCTCGACCTCGGCATGCTCGGCGGGTACGCCGGCGAGGCCGCCGGGTCGGGCGGGCGCACCTATCACCACACGGCGCCGACGGGGATGGTCGTCTCGCTGCACGCGGGGCTGGGCCGGATCCTCGAGGAGGGGCTGGACGCCGTCCACGCCCGGCACGCGGAGGCCGGGCGCCTGCTGCACGAGGGGCTGCAGGCGATGGGGCTGGAGCTGTTCGCGGCCGAGGGCCACCGGCTGCCGGAGCTGACCACGGTGCGGGTGCCCGAGGGAGTCGACTCCGCCGCCGTCCGCAAGGAACTGCTCGAGCGCTACGACATCGAGATCGGCGGGGGCGTGGGCGCCTACGCGGCCACCGTGTGGCGGATCGGCCTGATGGGCCAGAACGCGACCCCCGACAAGGTGCTGCTCGTGCTGGCCGCCCTGAAGGAGATCCTCGGCCGGTAGCGACCCCTTTCCGAGTTGATCATCGTCGGCGTGCACGCTCGCCCGGCGGGTCTTCGCGCGTCTCGTGCACGCAGACGATGATCAACTTCTGCCGGGGCGCCAGCCTCTGCTGAGCAACGCTCGCCGGGTTCGGTCGACGACGGCAGTGGGCCCTCGATCTGGCGTCGTGTCACGCCGCGGGCGCGTGCATCTGCCCAGGTACAGGTCGGTCCGAGAGGGATGCCATCCACGGACCGACGCCCGCGGTGCGGACGGTCCCGCGACGATCTGTCGAGCGAAATGTGGACAAGGCGCGGCCTGTGGATGAGCGCCGCCCGAGTTGATCATCGTCTGCGTGCTCGGCCCGTCGGCGTGTCCGACCGTGTCGCGTGCACGCAGACGATGATCAACTGGGGAACGGCGCGTCAGGGGGTGTTCAGGCGGGCCAGGTGCTCGGGGGAGAGGGTCAGGTCGGCCGCGGCGGTGGAGTCGAGGACGGACTCCCGCCGGGAGGCCCCCGGGATGGGGACGACGACGTCGGCCTGCGCGAGGTGCCAGGCCAGCGTCACCCGGTACACCGAGACGTCGAGCTCGGCGGCCACCTCCGCGAACGCGGGTGCGGCCGAGCCCAGCGTTCCCGCCGCCGACACCCCGCCGAACGGGCTCCACGGCAGCCACGCCAGCCCGGCCTCCGCGCAGTGCGCCAGTTCCCCGGCCGACGACCGCCACCCGGGGGAGAACTGGTTCTGCACGCTCACGAGCGCGTCGCCGACGATCTCGCGGGCCGTGTCGATCTGGGCGACGTCCGCGTTCGAGATCCCGACCATCCGCACCAGGCCGTCGTCGTACAGCGAGCGCATCGCGGCCATCGACTCCTCCCACGGCGTGGCGGGGTCGGGCCGGTGGAACTGGTACAGCCCGATCGCCTCGACCCCCAGCCGGCGCAGGGAGGCCTCGCACGCCCGGCGCAGGTAGGCAGCCGTTCCGTCCAGTTCCCAGTCGCTGCCGCGACGGGTGTGGCCGCCCTTGGTCGCGACCAGCACGCCGGAGGTGTCGCCGCCGTAGGACCTCAGCGCGCGCGCCACGAGCACCTCGTTGTGCCCGAACTCCGACTCGTCCCGCGCATACGCGTCGGCGGTGTCGATCAGGGTGACCCCGGCGTCGAGCGCGGTGTGCACCACCGTCTCGGCGTCGGCGGGCGACGGGCGGTCCTCCTTCGTCGACAGGGGCATCGCCCCGAGCCCGATCGCGCCGACGGTGATGTCTCCGATGCTTCGCTGCTGCACGGGTCGTGTCGTGCCCCGCGGGTAACTTCGCAACCGTGACTTCTCTGTTCGATGCGCCCGAGGACGACGGACCGGTCGCCGTCGACCCCGGTGCGCCGCTGGCGGTCCGGATGCGGCCGCGAGCGCTCGACGAGGTCGTCGGTCAGCAGCACCTGCTCGGCGCCCGCGCCCCGCTGCGCCGGCTCGTGGAGTCCGACGAGCCGATGTCGCTGGTCCTCTACGGCCCGCCCGGCACCGGGAAGACGACGCTGGCGCACGTCATCTCGCTGGCCACCAAGCGGCAGTTCGTGCAGCTCTCGGCGCTCGACTCCGGCGTCAAGGAGGTGCGCGCGGTCATCACCGCCGCGAAGCGCGAGCTCACCTACGCCGGCCGCCGCACCGTGCTGTTCATCGACGAGGTCCACCGCTTCTCCAAGACCCAGCAGGACAGCCTGCTGTCGGCGGTCGAGGACCGGATCGTCAGCCTGATCGCCGCGACCACCGAGAACCCGTTCTTCTCCGTCGTCAGCCCGCTGCTCTCCCGCAGCCTCGTGCTCGCCCTGCAGCCGCTCTCCGACGACGACATCCGCGCCGTGCTGCACCGGGCGCTCACCAGCGACCGCGGGCTCGACGGCGCGGTCACCCTGTCGCCGGAGGCCGAGGACCACCTGGTCCGGGTGGCCGGCGGCGACGCCCGCAAGGCGCTGACCGCGCTCGAGTCCGGCGCCGGTGCCGCGATCGCCGCGGGCGCCGACGTGCTCGATCTGGAGACCCTGGAGACGGCGGTGGCGCAGGCCGCCGTCCGCTACGACCGGCAGGGCGACCAGCACTACGACGTCGCCAGCGCCCTGATCAAGAGCATCCGCGGCAGCGACGTCGATGCGGCGCTGCACTACCTGGCGCGCATGGTCGCGGCGGGGGAGGACCCTCGGTTCATCGCCCGGCGGCTGGTGATCTCCGCGAGCGAGGACATCGGCATGGCCGACCCGACCGCCCTGCTCACCGCGGTCGCCGCGGCCGACGCGGTGGCCTTCATCGGCATGCCCGAGGGCCACTTCCCGCTGGCCCACGCCGTCGTACACCTGGCCACGGCGCCGAAGTCCAACGCCGTCACCGTGGGCATCGGCGAGTCGATGGCCGACGTGCGCGCCGGGCTGGCCGGCCCGGTGCCGCCGGGGCTGCGCGACGCGCACTACGCCGGGGCGAAGAAGCTCGGGCACGGCAAGACCTACGACTACCCGCACGCCCATCCCGACGGCGTCGTCCCGCAGCAGTACCCGCCGGACGCACTCGTCGGCCGCGACTACTACCGGCCCACCGGCCGCGGCGCCGAGGCCCGCATCGGGGAGCGGCTGGCCAAGCTGCGGGCGATCGTCCGCCGGACTCGCTGAGCCTCGGCGGGCGACGGACGGCCGAGAGCGCCCGCGACTACTGTGACGGGGCCGGGACGTCGCCGGTCCAGCCGAACACCTGAGAACAGGAGCGCGCGTGTCCGTAGGAGAGATCGCCGGGCTGATCGCAGCCGGTGCCTTGGTGCTGCTGGTGGTGCTGCTCGCCTTCCCGCTGCTCAAGCTCGGGCGCACGCTCGACGAGACCACCCTGACCATCCGCCAGGCCCGGGAGCAGACCGCCCCGATCCTGGTCCAGGCCAGCACCACGGTCGCGCACGTGAACAGCAACCTCGAGCGCGTCGACGACATCACCGGTAACGCGGCGAACGTGTCGAGCAACGTGGCGGCCCTCACCAGCGTCGTCGCGGCCACGCTGGGCAGCCCGCTGATCAAGGTCGCCGCGTTCAGCTACGGCGTGCGCAGCGCGACCAGGAAGCGGCGTGAGGGCGCCGCGCTGGCCGACGCGGCCCGCCGCGAGAAGGACGAGCGCCGCGCCCGTCGCGCCGCCCGGCGGGCCGCCTGATGCGCCGGCTGTTCTGGCTGGCCATGGGCATCACCATCGGCGCCCTGATCGTGCGCAAGCTCAGCCGCGCGGCCGACAAGCTGACGCCGGCCGGCATCGGCGGCTCGATCGCCGAGGGGCTGCGCGACCTGGCCGAGGCGATCGGCGACTTCGGTGCCGACGTCCGGGCCGCCGCGGCCGACCGGGAGGTCGAACTGCGCACCGGCACCGGTCTGGACGCACCGCTGCCGGCCCCGGGCGCCGCCGTCGCCGCGGCCCGCCACGGCGCCCACGCCGCCGACATCTGACCCGCAGCCGGCCGGCCCCGGGGCAGCCACTGCCCCCGCCGGCCCCGCAGAACTGAGTAGAGCCTGATGCAGACCGCCGAGATCCGTCGCCGCTTCCTGGAGCACTTCGCGCAGCGGGGGCACACCGTCGTCCCCAGTGCGTCGCTGATCTCTCCCGACCCGTCGCTGCTGTTCACGGTGGCGGGCATGGTGCCGTTCATCCCGTACCTCACCGGCCGGGAGCCGGCCCCGTACCCGCGGGCCACCAGCGTGCAGAAGTGCGTGCGCACCCTCGACATCGAGGAGGTGGGCAAGACCACTCGCCACGGCACGTTCTTCCAGATGAACGGCAACTTCTCCTTCGGCGACTACTTCAAGGAAGGAGCGATCGCCTACGCCTGGGAGCTGATCACCGGCTCGGTCGACGAGGGCGGCCTGGGCTTCGACCCGGAGAAGATCTGGGCGACGGTCTACCTCGACGACGACGAGGCCGCCGACGCCTGGCACCGGATCGCCGGCCTGCCCAAGGAGCGCATCCAGCGCCTGGGCATGGAGGACAACTACTGGTCGACCGGGGCGCCCGGTCCGGCCGGGCCCTGCTCGGAGATCTACGTCGACCGGGGGCCCGAGTACGGGCCCGACGGCGGGCCGGCCGTCGACAAGGCCGGCGACCGGTTCCTGGAGATCTGGAACCTCGTGTTCATGCAGTACGAGCGCGGGGCGGGGGAGGGCAAGGACTTCCCGATCCTCGGCGAGCTGCCGAAGAAGAACATCGACACCGGCATGGGCATGGAGCGGGTGGCCTTCCTGCTGCAGGGGGTCGACAACATGTACGAGATCGACGAGGTCGCGCCGGTCCTGCGCCGCGCCGCCGAGCTCGCCGGCGTCACCTACGGGCGCGACCACGAGGCGGACGTCCGGCTCCGGGTCGTGGCCGACCACGTGCGCAGCGGGCTCATGCTGATCGGCGACGGCGTCACGCCGGGCAACGAGGGCCGCGGGTACATCCTGCGCCGCCTGCTGCGCCGCGCTGTCCGGTCGATGAAGCTGCTCGGGGTCGACGAGGCGACCCTGCCCGAGCTGCTGCCGGTCTCCCGCGACGCGATGAGCCCCAGCTACCCCGAGCTGGCCACCGACTTCGCGCGGATCTCCTCCATCGCCTATGCCGAGGAGGAGGCGTTCCGGCGCACCCTGTCGGCCGGCACGACGCTGTTCGACACCGCCGTCGCCCAGGCGAAGAAGGCCGGCACCCCGGCCCTGTCCGGCGACCAGGCGTTCTCGTTGCACGACACCTACGGGTTCCCGATCGACGTCACCCTCGAGATGGCCGCCGAGCAGGGCGTCACCGTCGACGAGGCGGGCTTCCGCGCCCTCATGAAGGAGCAGCGCGAGCGGGCCCGGGCCGACGCCCGCGCCAAGCGCACCGGTTCGGTCGACGTCCTCGCCTACCGCCGGCTGCTCACCGAGCACGGTCCGACCGACTGGCAGGCCTACGACACCCTGCGCACCGACTCCCGCGTGCTCGGCCTGGTCTTCGACGACGAGGACCGCCCGGGCGTGGCCACGCCGGGCGAGATCACCCGCGTGGTGCTCGACCGGACGCCCTTCTACGCCGAGTCCGGTGGGCAGGTCGCCGACGCCGGCGTCCTCGCCTGGGACGGCGGCCGTGCGGAGGTCATCGACGTCCAGCGCCCGGTCAAGGGCCTCGTCGCCCACCAGGTACGGGTGCTCGAGGGTGAGCTGCGCGAGGGCACCGAGCTGACCGCCGCGGTCGACTACGAGTGGCGCCTGTCGGCGTGCCAGGCCCACTCGGGCACCCACGTGGTCCACGCGGCGCTGCGCCAGGTGCTCGGCCCGCAGGCTCTGCAGTCGGGCTCCTACAACCGCCCCGGCTACCTGCGGCTCGACTTCGCCTGGCAGGGCGCCCTGAGCCCGCAGCAGCGCACGGACATCGAGGACGTCGCCAACGCCGCCGTCCGCGCCGACCACAAGGTGACCGCCTCGTACATGTCGCTGCCCGAGGCGCGGGAGTTCGGCGCCCTGGCGCTGTTCGGCGAGACCTACGGCGAGCAGGTGCGGGTCGTCGAGATCGGCGGCCCGTGGTCGCGCGAGCTCTGCGGTGGCACCCACGTGCGCGGCAGCGCCCAGATCGGCACCCTGGCGCTGACCGGCGAGTCGTCGGTCGGGGCCGGTGCCCGCCGGGTCGAAGCCGTGGTCGGGCTCGAGGGTTTCCGGTACCTGGCCCGCGAGCGCGACCTGGTCCGCCAGCTCGCCGAGCTGGTCAAGGTGCCGCAGGACAACCTGGTCGACCGGGTGAGCGGCATGCTCGCCCGGCTGCGCGACGTCGACAAGGAGCTCACCGAGCTGCGCGGCCAGCAGACGCTGGCCGCGGCCGGGTCGCTCGCGGAGTCCGCGAAGGACGTCGCCGGCGTCGCGGTCGTCACCGGCTCGCCCGGCGGGCTGGCCGGCGCCGACCTGCGCACCCTCGCGCTCGACGTCCGGGGCCGGCTGGGCGCCACGCCGGCCGTCGTCCTGCTGGCGTCGGAATCCGGTGGCAAGGTGGCACTGGTGGCGGCACTGAACGCGGCGGCGCTCGAGCGGGGCCTGTCGGCGAACGACGTGCTCCGGGCGGCCGCCGGGCCGGTCGGCGGCCGCGGAGGCGGAAAGGCCGACGTCGCGCAGGGCGGCGGAACGGACCCCGCGGGCATCCCCGCGGCGTTGCAGGCCGGCGAGCAGGCGGTTGCGACCGCCACTGGGAGGTGAGCACCGTGTCCGGACCCGAGAACACGAGCCCCGAGGACACCGGTCCCGTCGGGGGACGACGCCGTGAGCTGCCGGCCGTCCCCCCGGCGCGGCCGCGCACGTCCCCGTCGGCGCCGGTGTACCACCCGACCACCGAGATCGACCTCAGCCAGGGCTTCCCCCCGGTCTCGCACGAGACGACCGAGATCGACCTCAGCGGTGGCTGGCCTGCCCACCTCAAGACCCCGCCGCCTCCCGCACCCGGGGGGAGCCTTGCCACGGGCCGGGTGCTCGGCGTCGACGTCGGCACCGTCCGGGTCGGGCTGGCGCTGTCGGACCCCACCGGCACCCTCGCCAGCCCGCTGGAGACGCTGCGCCGGGCCAAGAACCTCTCCGATCTGGACCGGCTGGCCGCCCTCGTGGCGGAACACGAGGTGACAGAGGTGGTCGTGGGGGAGCCGGTGCATCTGTCGGGTGCGTCGGGCGCCTCGGCGCGGGACGCAGCCGATTACGCTCAGGAACTAGCCGACCGCATTCCGGATGTGCCGGTGATCCTGATCGACGAAAGGCTTTCCACCGTGACCGCAGCCAGTCACCTGCGAGAAGGCGGCATCGACAGCCGCAAGCAGCGCGCGGTGATCGACCAGGCGGCCGCCGTGGTCATCCTGCAACAGTTCCTCGACAGCCGGCGGGCCGGATCGTGACGCGCCCCGGCGGGCCGCCGTCGCGGGGGCGCCACTCCTCGCCCGACGACGGCATCGCCGGCGTACCCACGTCGCACTGGATGACCGACGGGGCCGTGCCCACGGCCGACTTCCCCCTGCCGCGCCCGGCGTTGGGTCATCCGTTCGCGGGTTCGGACGGCGCGACCGGCGGCATCCGCCGCGGCTCCGGTCTGCTCGACCGCTTCCCCGACACGGGGCCGGTCCGGGAGCCCGAGTGGTGGTCCCACGGCACCGGGAACGACTGGAACTACCCGACCGCACGGCACGCCGGTGACGACCGGTCCGCCCCCCGCGGGTGGGAGAACGGCCCCGGCGAGCATCCCTCCGCGCCGCTCCCGCCCCGCCCACCGGGCGTGTGGGACCGGCTGCGCCCACGCGAGGACGACCACGACGACGCCGAGACCGTCGCCCACCCCGTGGTCCCCGGCCCCCCTCACGCGTCCGAGCAGCAGGGCGACGGACCGGACGCGCACGGGCAGCACGACGACGAGCGCGACACCGACGCGCACCCCCTCGACCCCCCCGCCTGGGAGGACCAGACCGGCGGGCTCGACGTCATCGGAGCGCACGTCGAGGAGGACACCCCCCGCCGGCGCGGCCTGCGCCGAGGCCGCTCCCGGCGCGCCGCCGCGCCCGAGCCGCATCACGACGACCGCGACCTCGACGACCACGACGACCTGTCCCACGGCGACCACGACGACCTGTCCCACGGCGACCATGACGACCTGGCGCACGACGACGTCGTCCACGTCGACGGGACCGCCATTCCCGTCGCCCCGTACGACCACCGTCGCGGGCGCGGTCGCCGCCGCCGCCGCCGGCCGGTCGCGATCCTGCTCTCGCTGGTGGTGCTGGCCGGGATCGTCGCCGGCATCGTCCTGGGCGGCCAGCGACTGCTGGCCATGATCGGTCCCGGCGCGCGCGACTACAGCGGGCAGGGCAGTGGCACCGTGCAGATCCGGGTGCACGACGGTGACACGCTCAGCGACATCGCGCGCACGCTCGTCGCCGACGGCGTCATCGGCTCGGTACGCCCGTTCGTGAACGCCGCCGAGGCGCACCCCGACGCAACGGGCATCCAGCCCGGTGTCTACAGCGTGCACGAGCACATGAGCGGCCAGGCGGCCCTCGACATGCTGCTCGACCCGAAGGCGCGACTGCTGTCGCGGGTCACCGTGCCCGAGGGCCTCACCGTCACGGCGACGCTCGCGCGGATCGCGAAGGACACGAACACCCCCATCGCGGACCTCAAGGCGGCCGCGGCCGCCCCCGCCGCGCTGGGGCTGCCGGCCTACGCCAACGGCAAGCTCGAGGGCTTCCTGTTCCCGGCGACGTACGACTTCGACCCCGGTACCAAGCCGGTCGACATGCTCAAGCAGATGGTCGCCCGCACCGTTCAGGCGCTGGACGACCTGCAGATCCCGACCGCGCAGCGCATGGTCGTGCTCACCAAGGCCAGCATCGTGCAGGCCGAGGCCGGCTCGAGCGCCGACATGGGCAAGGTCGCCCGGGTCCTGGACAACCGGCTGGCCAAGGGGATGCCGCTGCAACTGGACACCACGGTCAACTACGCCAACGGCAAGGCCGACCTGACCACGTCGGCGCACGACCGGAGCAACCCCTC
>DASYGS010000146.1:0-12502 GCA_035999465.1 Blastococcus sp.
CGGCCCATCGAGGCGCGCCCGGCGGTGTCGAGCAGCACCGACGGCGCCTCCTCGATCACCTTCTGGTGCCGCCGCTGCAGGCTGCACTCGCGCTCGCCGAGGTGGATCACGTTGCCCTGGCTGTCACCGAGGACCTGCACCTCGATGTGCCGGGAGTTGCCGATGTACCGCTCGACCAGCAGCGTGTCGTCGCCGAAGCTGCTGCGGGCCTCTCGCCGGGCGCCGGCGATGGCCTCGGCGAGTTCGGCCTCCGCGCGCACGACGCGCATGCCCTTGCCGCCGCCCCCGGCGCTCGGCTTGAGCAGCACCGGGAAGCCGACCGCGACCGCGGCGTCGGCCACGGCGGCGTCGTCCATACCGGGCTCGGTCCGGCCCGGCACGACGGGCACGCCGGCGGCCATGACGGTCTGCTTGGCCCGGATCTTGTCGCCCATCGCCTCGATCGCGGCGACCGGCGGTCCGATGAAGACGACCCCGGCCTTCTCGCACGCACGGGCGAACTCGACGTTCTCCGACAGGAAGCCGTAGCCGGGGTGGATCGCCTCCGCGCCGGTGCGCGCCGCCGCCTCGAGCACCCGCTCGATCGACAGGTAGCTCTTGGTCGCAGGGGCCGGCCCGAGGGGAACGGCGATGTCGGCCAGGCGGGTGTGCAGCGCACCGGCGTCGGCGTCGCTGTGGACGGCGACCGACCGGATGCCCATCGTGCGGAGCGTGCGGATCACGCGGACGGCGATCTCGCCCCGGTTGGCCACGAGCACGGTCTCGAACATGGAGGCGGCCTCTACATCCGGAAGACGCCGTAGCCGACGTCCTCAAGGGGTGCGTTGGCGCAGGCGGAGAGCGCGAGGCCGAGCACGGTGCGGGTCTGTGCGGGGTCGATCACGCCGTCGTCCCAGAGCCGGGCGGTGGCGTAGTACGGGTGGCCCTGCTGCTCGTACTGGTCGCGGATCGGCGCCTTGAACGCCTCTTCCTCCTCGGCGGTCCACTCCCCGCCGCGCGACTCGATGCCGTCGCGGCGCACGGTGGCCAGCACGCTGGCGGCCTGCTCGCCGCCCATCACCGAGATGCGCGCGTTCGGCCAGGTGAACAGGAACCGGGGCGAGTACGCGCGGCCGCACATCGAGTAGTTGCCGGCGCCGAAGGACCCGCCGATGACGACGGTCAGCTTGGGCACCCGCGCGCAGGCGACGGCGGTGACCATCTTCGCGCCGTGCTTGGCGATGCCGCCGGCCTCGTAGTCGCGGCCGACCATGAACCCGGAGATGTTCTGCAGGAACAGCAGCGGGATCTTGCGGCGGTCGCACAGTTCGATGAAGTGCGCGCCCTTGAGCGCCGACTCGGCGAACAGGACGCCGTTGTTGGCGACGATTCCGACCGGGTGGCCGTGCAGCCGGGCGAAGCCGGTGACCAGCGTCTGCCCGTAGAGGGGCTTGAACTCGGCGAACCGGCTGCCGTCGACGAGGCGGGCGATCACCTCGCGGACGTCGTAGGGCGTGCGCGAGTCGGGCGGCACGACCTCGTAGATCGACTCCGGCGGGTGAACCGGCTCCTCCACCGGGTCGACGTCCCATGGGCGGGGGTTCCTCGGCCCGAGCGTGCCCACGATCTGCCGCACGAGGTGCAGCGCGTGGGCGTCGTCGTCGGCCAGGTGGTCGGTGACCCCGCTGACCCGGCTGTGCAGGTCGCCGCCGCCCAGTTCCTCGGCGGTCACGACCTCGCCGGTCGCGGCCTTCACCAGCGGCGGGCCGCCCAGGAAGATCGTGCCCTGGTCGCGGACGATGACCGCCTCGTCGCTCATCGCCGGCACGTAGGCACCCCCGGCGGTGCACGACCCGAGCACGGCGGCGATCTGCGGGACGCCCGCCTTCGACATCGTCGCCTGGTTGTAGAAGATCCGGCCGAAGTGCTCCCGGTCGGGGAAGACGTCGTCCTGCATCGGCAGGAACGCACCCCCGGAGTCGACCAGGTAGACGCAGGGCAGCCGGTTGTGCAGCGCCACCTCCTGGGCGCGCAGATGCTTCTTCACCGTCATCGGGTAGTAGGTGCCGCCCTTGACGGTGGCGTCGTTGGCGACGACGACGCACTCGCGGCCGGCGACCCGCCCGATGCCGGTGATGATGCCGGCGGCCGGCGCCTCGTCGTCGTAGAGCCCGTGGGCGGCCAGCGGCGAGAGCTCGAGGAACGGGCTGCCCGGGTCGAGCAGCGCGTCGACCCGCTCGCGGGGCAGCAGCTTGCCGCGGTCGACGTGCCGGGCCCGGGCGCGCTCACCGCCGCCCTGCGCGACCCGGCGGAGCTGCTCGGCGAGGTCGGTGACGAGCGCGGCATGCGCCGCGGCGTTGCGGGCGGCCGCGTCGGCGTCGGCCGACTGGGCCCGGGCGAGCACCGGTGCATCCACGGGCACAGGTTAACGGTCGTTCACTCCAGTGGTCCAGTTCTGCCTCATCGGGGTTAACGCGTGTTCACTCGACGCTAGGATGCCGACATGACGGGCATGCGCGAACGGGATGCCGCGCTGCACGAGGACGCCGAGCGGCCCTCGCGCCGCGAGCAGATCCTGCAGGCGGCCGCGCAGCTGTTCGCCGAGCGCGGCTCCCGTGCCGTGGGGGTGGACGACGTCGGCGCCGCCGTGGGGGTGACCGGGCCGGCGATCTACCGGCACTTCGCGAGCAAGGACGCGATGCTCGCCGAGATGCTGCTGCGGATCAGCGAGCGCCTGCTCGCCGGGGGCACCGAGCGGGTGGCCGCGGCCGGCGACGACCCCGCCGCCCAGCTGCGCGCGCTGATCGACTTCCAGGTCGCCTTCGCCCTCGACAACCCGGCCCTCATCACCGTGCAGGACCGCGATCTCGGGTCCCTCACCGACGACGACGCCGCCCAGGTGCGCCGCCTGCAGCGCCGCTACGTCGAGGTGTGGGTGACGGTGCTCGCCCGGCTGCACCCCGGGGCGGAGGCGGCCGCCTGCCGGGCCCGGGCGCACGCCGTCTTCGGGCTGATCAACTCCACCCCGCACAGCGCCGGCCGACTCGGCCGGCCCGCGATGGCGGCCCTCCTCGCCGGCATGGCCTGGTCGGCCGCGGCCGGCTGAGCGCGAGGGTCAGCCCGCGGGCATCGGCGGGGTCGCGAGGGCCAGCCCGTTGGTCGCCGCCGCATCGATGTCGGCCGCGCCGCCGGAGCCGCCGGGGTTGACCCAGGCGGTCTCCACGATCGTCACCGTCGAGCCGGACACCGCGCTGGCGTACTCCTCGTTCGCCAGCCCGGCCGGGCTGCCGGTGTAGCGCACACCCTCGCGCAGCAGGTTGTTCACGTTGCCGGTCGCGTTGCGGTCGGCCAGGTCGCGCAGCTGTCGCGCGCTCGAGGTGTCGGGCATCCGCACCCGGATCACCGAGACGACGATCGGGCCGTGGGCGAGCGAGCCCGAGTAGAGCGCCCGGGAGAGACCGGTGCAGTCCGTGGTCTGCAGGAAGGTGCCCACCTGGCCGTACGCGTGCCCGGCGCAGCTGTTGTCGACCTTGACCGCCTCCACCGTGTAGGAGACCCCGGCGACCTGCTGCACGTCGCCCTGCTTCGGGCCTGGGCTGGCGTGCGGCGCCGATGCTCCCCCGGGCGAGCCGGTACCGGTCGTGGACGAGCCGCCCCGGGAGATCAGCCAGCCCCCCACTCCCAGCACCAGGACGACGGCCACCGCGGCCGCGATGATCAGGAGCGTGCGCCGCGAGACGGCGGGGCCGCTCGTACCGCTCGTGCCGCCCAGCTGCTCCACCGATTCGTGCACCGGCGTCGCCTGCCCCCACGACGGCGGCGCGGCCACCGCCGGTGCGTACTGGCCGGGCGGTTGCTGGGCGAAGATCGAGGTGCGCGGCGCGGCGGTCGGGCCGGTGATCTGCTCACCGTGCGCGAAGAGGCCGCCGATGCCGCCGTCGTCCGGCGGCGACTGCGGGCCGTCCACCGCGACCGTGTCCCGGGTCGGGGCCGGGGTCTCGGGGGCGGCCGCCGTCGCAGCGGCCGCAGAGGGCCGACCCCCGGCGTCGCCCACGCGGGTCGAGTCGGGCTCGGGCGCCGACTCCCGGGCGGCCGGCGGCGCGGGGGCGGGCGCGGGCTGGATCGCCGGGGGTACCGGCGGGGCCGCGGGCGCCTCGGGGGCCGTGCCGGAGGCGGCCATGGCCGCCATGGCCGCGGGCGCCATCAGGCCCGGCCGGCGGAGCACGTACGGGGAGTACGGGAACCCCTCGCCGTTGAGTTCCTCGACGACGGGGCCGCGGCCGGGAAGGCCCAGCGCCTCGAGGCCGGCGCGCACGTCGGCCGTCGTCCAGAGCCGGGGGTTGTCGACGCCGGTGTACCGGCTGGACCGGGCGATCCCGAGCAGCAGCGAGCGGGTGTCGAGGAGGGAGACCTGGTCACCCTCGCCGAGGTCGCCGTCGGCGGGCACGAGGCCGGTCACGTCGCCGACGAGGACCGTGAGCCGCGCGATCCGGCCGGGCTCGAGACCGGCGGTCCGCAGCCGGACGGCGGTGTCCATGCCGGCGCGCATCAGCCCGTCGAGCGGGGTCGAGCCACCGCCCGGGATCTGCAGCACCTCGCCGGGGCGCCCCGCGGGCCCGATCGTCCACGCTCCCTCGGGGGAGGCCGTGACCACGCCGGACTGACGCACCTCCACCACCCGGATGACCGCCACGCCCTCGGGCACGAAGAGGACGGCGTCGGAGAGGCGGCGATGGAGCGGGCCGTCGGTGAGCGGGAGCGAGGCCACGACCGCGGCCCGGACCGCCCCGCCGGTGTCCCAGCGGGCGAGCTCGGCGAAGAACGCACGCTCCGCCGCCGTCTGCAACGGCGCCGGTGTCAGGGCCAGCACGTCGTCCTCCGAACGGTTGGGGCCGAGGATCTGCGGGCGGCGGCACGCCCGGCGGCTGCCGGCGCGGAACGGGCGCGCAGCCATCTCCGACGCTACGTCATCCGGCCGAACGTTCCCTGCGCCCGCGCCGGAGCGCCGCCGATCAGGTCACCGCGGACGACGCCGCCGGCACGCCGGGCGCGCCGGGCTCCTGCACCTCCCGCCAGCGGGCCATCCAGGCACTTCGTGCCAGCGCGTCGACGCCCGTCCACAGCGCCGCGAACCCCACCGCGACCGGCACGACCGACCACCAGTTCCACGGCGGCAGGATGCCGATCGCCTCCTGCCCGGCCCCCGCGGCGTACACGAGACCGGCGACGGCCGGGCCCGCGGCCCAGCCCGGTACGCGCAGGCTGACCGCCAGGTCGACCAGGACGGCGCCGACGAGCAGGACGAACGGCACGTCCGACGGCGGGAACCCGGTCGCGACCAGCACGAGCCACGCGACGCAGCGGTAGGCCAGGTAGGTGCCGGCCACGATCGTGGCGGTCCACCGCAGGCCGACGACCTTGCGCGCGACGAGCAGCGCGAGCAGACCGGCGCAGATCAGCCAGGTGGGGTGCACCCAGGAGGGCACCGGCAGCATGAACTGCGTCGGGGTCTGGCCCTGCGAGCGGGCGAAGTCCAGCAGCGACGGCTCGGCGGTGGTGTGCCCGGCGCGGTAGGCGGCCAGCGAGAGGACGCCGTACTCCTGGTGCTGGTTCGGGAAGAGGACGTTCTCGACGAAGAACAGCCACAGGCCCAGCGACACGAGCGTCCTGGTGCGCCCGGGTGCCGCGCCCAGCCACCAGCCGCGGATCGCCCCGGCCAGCATCACCGCCGTCCCGAAGTAGAGCAGGCCGTGCGTGGGACTCCAGCTGGTGATGTCCAGCCCGTTGATCCGGTGGTTGACGATGTCGAGCGGCACGGCCAGCAGGAACAGGCCGATCCCCCACTGCATCAGCCGCAGCGCGCGGTGGTCGACGCCGTAGCCGGTGTAGCTGTGGAAGACCACGAGGCCGATGACGACCGCCGTGCCGGCGGAGTTCAGCAGGTGCGGCGGGGCCAGGTCGTCGCGCAGCCAGCGGAAGTGCCAGGACACGTCCCACGACGAGCCGAGCATCTTCAGCAGGAACGCACCCAGCCAGGCGGTGTAGATCCACCGCAGCTCGGTCCGGTCCGTCGGCCGCCCCGGCCCGCCGGGCGTCATGTAGGCCAGCCAGAGCCAGCGGGCCGAGCTCACCGGGTGGGCGATCGCGGCGCCGAGGGTGCCCGGTGCCGGCGGAAGTGCCACGGCGGCGGAGGAGGGTGCGACGGGAGTGGGCACGGCGGAACTTCCTCGGCTCGGCGGACTGCGCAGACCCTAGCCGCGGACGGCGCCGATTCCGGCACCGCCGAGTCGCGTCGTCGTCACTGGTGCGATAGGGCCGGACACGCGGGGCGAGCGGGACGGACGGTGCGTAGTGTCGGGGGACGTGGCAGACAGTGCGGGATACCTGGTCTGGATCGACTGCGAGATGACCGGGTTGGACCTCGTCAAGGACAAGCTGATCGAGGTCGCGGTGCTCGTCACCGATTCCGAGCTCAACGTCCTCGACCCGGGGCTCGACCTGATCATCTCGGCCGACGACGCCGACCTCGACGGGATGAACGAGGTCGTGCGCGACATGCACGCCAAGTCGGGACTCACCGACGAGGTGCGCGCCTCGACCCTGACGATGGCAGACGCCGAGCAGCAGCTGCTCGCCTACATCAAGCGGTTCGTCCCCGATCGGCGCACCGCGCCCCTGTGCGGCAACTCGATCGGCACCGACCGGGGCTTCCTGGCCCGTGACATGCCCGAGCTCGACGACCACCTCCACTACCGGATGGTCGACGTCTCATCGATCAAGGAGCTGGCCCGCCGCTGGTTCCCCCGCGTCTACTTCGCGCAGCCGCCGAAGGGGCTCGCGCACCGTGCGCTGGCCGACATCATCGAGTCTGTGCGCGAGCTGGCGTACTACCGGCGCACCGTGTTCGTGCCCGCCCCCGGCCCCACCGGCGACCAGGCGAAGGGCGCTGCCGACGAGGTCGTCTCGTCGTTCGCGTCCCTGCTGGCCTCCGGCGACGCGAGCGCGAACACGCCCTCGGCCCCGGCCGCGCCGGAGGGCTGACCCCCTCCGGTATCGTTGTCTCGTTCCCCCGACCGGCGCTCGTCGCCGGGGAGGCGACGTGGTGGGTGTAGCTCAGCTGGTAGAGCACCAGGTTGTGATCCTGGGTGTCGCGGGTTCGAGCCCCGTCACTCACCCCACGAGGAGAGGCCCTGGTCGGTTCGCTGACCAGGGCCTTTTCCGTTCCCCGGCCCATGCTGCGCGACGATGAGGGGAACGTGGACACCGAAGCGATCGTCTGGGACGAGGCCAAGCGGCTACTCGCCCGCCAGGAGGCCAACCTCGACGGCCTGCGCACCCGCGCCCTGGCACTCCTCTCCGCCACCGGGGGTGATCGCCGGCCTGTTCGCGACCGCCACAGGCGGCCCCGCCCGATGTGGCGCTACTCGGCCATGCGGCCGCTGGTCGCGCCCCGTTGCCCATGCGCGTTCCTGGCGCTCACCGAAGGCCGAGGCTGGCCCACTCGGCGACCACCTCGGCGCTGGGCTGCTCCCATGCACCCGGCTCCGCAGGGTTGGCCGCCGCGGCCCCCTGTGCCTGCCGCGAGGTCATGAGCTCCGGGAGCATCTCGCCGATGGCCAGGATGTCCGCCCAGGTGAACCAGACGCCGCGCTGCTGCCTCCCGTCGGGGTTGCCCCTGCGCTGGTGCGGGATGCACCGGGCGGTGACCCACCGCGTCAGCCAGGTCTCCTTGATGTTCAGCACCTGGGCGGCGTCGGCGCGGGTGTAGCGGCGGCGGGTGGCGAGCTGTTCGTCGATCACCCGCTGATCGGTCCGCCCGGCTTGTGCCGGAGGCAATCACCCCGGTCCGGCACCTCCTCCCCGGTGCAGGGGCCGTCCCGTTCGGCGCCGGCGACGGTCGCCCAGGCACCGTGTCTGGGGCCGGTACGGCAACACGTGGGGGAAATGTGGGACTTCGGCAAGGCGATCCGGAGCTGCGCTCGCTCTCGGCCCTACCAGCGGCCCACCTCGCCGCGCCGCTGCCTTGCACCGGTCGGGCGCTTCGTCTTGGGCAGCCCGTCCACCACCAGCTCGTAGGAGTTGCGCACCAGCTCGTCGACGAGCTCCCGCGTCACTGCGTCACCAGCACGGACAGTCAGCCAGTGCCGCTTGTTCATGTGGTATCCGGGGACGACCTCCTCGTACCGCTGCTGCAGCGCCTGGCTGTGCTCCGGCTCGCACTTCAGGGTCACGACGGGCTGGCCTGGCACCTCGGTCGCGAGCAGGAACACCTTGCCGGCGACCTTGAACACGTCCCATTCCGGCCCGAACGGATGCTCATGCGTCACAGACGGGAGTTCGGCGGCGGTCTCCAATGCGATCTCGAGCAGCTTCACGCCGTCCATACCGTCCAGCTCCCTCCTCGCCCGCCCGTGCGGGCGCGGGCAGGCCTCATCGTCCGGAGACCACGCCCAAGTCCCACCCACCTATTGCCGTACTGGGTCTGGGGGGAGATTGGGGGGCAACTGACCGCACCGTTTCCGGGCCCGTCGACGACGGCAATCGCTCCGGACGCCGCTGCGCACCATGCGGCCGGTCAACCGACCGCCGACCGCACGGAGTCACCCACCATGTCCCTCATGCCCCCGAGCCTGTGGATCGAGCGGCGCGGGTAGCCGTTGATCATGAAGTAGCCGAGCGCCACCTCCAGACGCCCCCACAGCGCCCAGGAGAAGCCCCCGGCGCCGGACGGGAACCGGAACGAAGCGGCCAGGCTGCGCACGGCCAGGCGGCCGGCCCGACTGGTCGGTGTTGCCTGGTCTGGGGCCACTACGACGGTCAGAACACCCAACCCGACGGCGAGCACGGCGACGACCTCAGACCGCGGCCGGTGTCGGCCAGGAAGACCGAGCCGAGGACTGTGCCGATGGCCGTGGCGAGCAGGATGGCGACTCCGATGACGGCGGACAGGGTCGCCCGCTGCACGAGCGGCACTCGGTCCGGCAGGACCGCCGCGACGGAGGCAGCCGTGGCGTTGAGCGCAGCGACCGCTGGACCTAACCGGTCTTGGCCCAGCACTCCTGGACGACAGTCTCGCCGGCTGATCGCCGGCGGCCGTCCGTCGGGGCCGGAGTCGCAGCCACCCGGCGGACCCACACCTGCTGTCCGGGCGTGTCAGCGCGTCAGGGCGTGACAGATCCAGCACAGCGGCCACACATCGCCGCCGTCGTCTGGCCAGCGCCAGTCGCCCGGATCCAGAAGGACGACGGGGGCGAGGCACAGGGCGCGGCCGGCGATGAGGCCGTCACCGCCGACCGCGTGCAGCAGGCCCGCGGGCATGTCCACCCACTCGCCGGACCAGGGGCGCGGCGTGACCGCGTCGGCGCCTACCGTCCACCGCCCCTCCTCGGCGCGGCCCGCTGAACCCCACGGGGCCGGCTGCGGCAACTCCGACCTGGCCCAGAGCCCCTGGACGACCGGCTCCGGTACGGGGACGCCTCCCCCCGCGTCCCGGGCGGCCGGGTGCCCACCGGCGGCGCCGCGGCGCGACCACTCGCCGCTTCCGCGTCCGCGGGCATCGTCGGGCGTGTCGGGGTCGGGCGTGGTCATGCTCACCTCGCACTACTCGGCCGATCACTGCGACTCGTACTCCCGGGGCCCTTGGGGCTCCCCTCGGGCAGGAACCCTCACCCCCGGCAACCGGTACTGGTCGGCTCTCCGGCCCGGGGCTAGGACCGGAGAGCCTGGCGGGGTGGTGAGGCCCGGGCACTCCGCCACCCGCCTGTCTGCAATCGAACGGCTGGGCGGACCGCCGGGCACGCCGAGGGGCGCCCGGAGTTCGCCTGCGGGTGTGTCGCTTCGCCTGCGCGCGTACCCTCGCGCATGGGGTCCACCGTGAGGAGGCCGCCCGGATGAGCGCGGGGCAGGCGCCGCCGCTGAAGCGAATGCGTATCCGAATCCGGGATCCGGAGGAGGCTGCGGAGTTCGTTCGCGCCGCCTACGCCGATCACGTGCCGCACCTGCGTGGCGAGTTGGCCGATTTCCGCTTCGAGGTCTGCGGCGTGCGGGAGCAGCGCTTCGGCGTCGAGCACCTGCGGCACACTCTCGAGCAGGACGCCGTCTACGCCCCCCACGGTTGCTTCTCCGTCATGTCGGTCCAGGCGGGCCTGATCGGAATGGCCGACCGTCACAACCAGGGAGCTGCCGGCCCCGGGCAGCTGCTGCTGGTCCCGCCCGAGCCCGCGAACCGGGCGTGGCGGTCCGGCATCAGCACCGGGATCGTCCGGCTGCAGCCCGACGCCCTCGCCCATGTCGCGCAGGAGTTCTTCGGCCTCCCCGACGGACGGCTGCACGCCGGGCTCTGCGGTCCACACTCCCCGGCGCACGCCCGGCACTGGACCGCGACCGTCGACCACGTGGTCCGGGCGGTGCTGACCAACCCGGCTGTCGTCGACGCACCCCTGGTCCGCACCCAGGCCGTTCACTTGCTGGCCGCGGCGCTGCTCACCGACTTCCCCCATTCCGGCCTCGACGCACAGACGGAGGTCCCGGTCGGTGCCGCGGCCGCGCCGGCCGTGGTCCGCCGCGCGGTGGCCTTCATCGACACCCACGCGCACGAGGACATCACCCTCACCGACATCGCCACCGCGGCCAGAGTCGGGCCCCGCGCGCTGCAACTGGCCTTCCGCCGCCACCTGGACCGCACCCCCACCGCGGTGCTGCGGCAGACCCGCCTGGCCGGCGCCCACGCCGACCTGCAACGGGCCGACCCGGCCGCCGGGGACACCGTCGCCGGGATCGCCGGCCGCTGGGGGTTCGCCGGCCTGTCCGCGTTCGGGGCGGCCTACCGCCGGCAGTACCGGGAAACACCCTCACACACCCTCCGAGGCTGGCCATGACGGGAGAACGGCGACCGGCCCCACCGGTGACCGGGACGACGCCCCCGATCGTCCGCGCGCATCCCGACCTGCAGTTCGCGACCTGCGACCCGGCCGAGGCGCACGCGTTCCTGCGCCGCGCCTACACCGACAACCGGATGCGGATCACCGGCACCACCGCGGGCTTCCGGATGACCCACACCCACCTCGACGCCGGCGCGTTCTCGCTGGCCACGATGACCCACGCGATGACCGTCGAGCACGACGCCGAGCCGCTGGGCCGGCTGCTGGTCGGACGGGTCGCCGACGGGCGCTTCTACCGCCGCACCTGCGGCGAGGAACTACGCGCCGGACCGGGCGATGTGTTCATCGCCGCGCCCCCCGACCGACCCGTCACCGTCGGGTGGGACGACGTCGGGCTGCACCTGCTCACCCTGGACCCCGCCGTCCTCGACGACGTCGCCGGCCGCGAACCGGCCGACCAGGGCTCCACGGAAGTGCGATTCACCGCCTGGACCCCGGTCTCCGCCCCCGCGGCACGGCTCTGCTCCGACGTGCTCGACCACCTGGCCCTCGACGTGCTCGGCAACCCCGCGGCCGCCCACCACCCGCTCGTCATCGACAGCGGCGCCCGGATGCTCGCCGCCGCCCTGCTCCACGCGTTCCCCTGCGACACCACCGCCGACCGGCCCCTCCGGCCGCCTGATCAGTCCCTGGCCGCGCTGCGCCGCGCCCTGGACTACATCGACACCCACGCCGCCGAGCCGATCGGCCTGGCCGACATCGCCGCCGCGGCCCACCTCAGCGTCCGCGGGCTCCAGCGTGCCTTCCGCCGGCACCTGGACACCACACCCACCGCGCAGCTGCGGCTCGCACGCCTGGACCGAGCCCACCAGGAGCTACTCGCCACCCACCCCACCAGCGGCACATCCCTCGCCGCTACCGCCCTCCGGTGGGGCTTCACCCGACCCGACCGCTTCACCCGGCTGTACCGAGAGACCTACGGCCACCGACCCGAACACGACCTGCAGCGCTGACCCCGAGGATGCCCAGCTCGGCACGGGGCGACGCGTCCGGGCGGTCGGCCGGGGGCTGCCATCACGTCGGTCGCCGGGGTGCACGCGCGGAGAGGACCGCGACGTCGTCGGCCGCGGGCTGCGTCCCGAGCATCGTGGTGACCAGTTGGTCGCAGATCTCGTCGAGCCGGTGTGGCGCGCGGGAGAGTTCGGCGCACAGCCGCCGGAGGCTCTCGTCGAGCGAGGTGTCGCGCCGTTCGACGAGGCCGTCGGTGAACAGCAGCACGGTGGCGCCGCCGGGCAGGACCTGTCGGTGGGTGCTGTAGCTGCGGCCCACCGCGACGCCGAGGGGCGGGCCGGGCGTCGCCGGCAGGTAGTCGACGGCCGGGGCGCCGGTGGGTGGATCGGTGGGTTCGGCGAGCAGAGGCGGGGGTGCCCGGCGCTGGCGACGCCCAGCCCGGCGTTGCGTGCGTCGAGCTGGAGGTAGCAGCAGGTGACGGGGTCGTCACCCCCGCGGGCCTCGGCGCGGGCCAGTGCGCGGGTCTGCCCCATCAGCGCGGCGGCGCTGACCCCGTGGCCGGCGACGTCGCCGATGAGCAGACCGAGCTGCCGGCCGGGCAGCCGGAAGGCGTCGTACCAGTCGCCGCCGGC
>DASYGS010000024.1:0-4707 GCA_035999465.1 Blastococcus sp.
CAAGACGATGGTGCTGCAGGCCCTGGCCAACGCGATCACGACGAACAACCCCGAGTGCCACCTGATGGTCGTGCTCGTCGACGAGCGGCCCGAAGAGGTCACCGACATGCAGCGCTCGGTGAAGGGCGAGGTCATCGCCTCGACCTTCGACCGGCCGCCGTCGGACCACACCACGGTCGCCGAGCTCTCCATCGAGCGTGCCAAGCGCCTGGTCGAGATGGGTCACGACGTCGTCGTCCTGCTGGACTCGATCACCCGCCTGGGCCGCGCCTACAACCTGGCGGCCCCCGCCAGCGGGCGCATCCTCTCCGGTGGTGTCGACTCCACGGCGCTGTACCCGCCCAAGCGCTTCCTCGGCGCGGCCCGCAACATCGAGAACGGTGGCTCGCTCACCATCATCGCCTCGGCGCTGGTGGAGACGGGCTCGACGATGGACACGGTCATCTTCGAGGAGTTCAAGGGCACCGGGAACGCCGAGATCAAGCTCGACCGCCGCCTGGCGGACAAGCGGGTCTTCCCGGCGGTCGACGTGAACGCGTCGGGTACCCGCAAGGAAGAGATCCTGATGAACCCCGACGAGCTCGCGATCGTGATCAAGCTGCGCCGCGTCCTCGCCGCGCTCGAGCCGCAGCAGGCGCTCGAGCTGCTGCTGGACAAGCTGAAGAAGACGCGCAACAACGTCGAGTTCCTCATGCAGATCCAGAAGACGACGCTGGGCCCGGGGAACGACTGACGACCCCGGCTCGGGCGGCCGGTCTCCCCATCTGGGAGACTGGTCGACCGAGCCCCGCCGGATGTGGAATCCCCGCACCCGCACCGGCGTTCGAGTAGACGCACCGGCCGACGACCTCGGCCGCCAAGCCTGGAAGCGAGCGGCATGAAGCCCGACATCCACCCCGCCTACAACGTCACGACCGTGACCTGTGGGTGTGGCAACACGTTCACCACGCGCAGCACCGCCCCGAGTGGTCAGCTGACCGTCGAGGTCTGCTCCGCGTGCCACCCCTTCTACACCGGCAAGCAGAAGATCCTCGACACCGGTGGCCGCGTCGCCCGCTTCGAGAAGCGGTTCGGCAAGCGGGCCGGGGCTGCAGCCGGCGCCGACAAGTAGCGCCTCCGACGGCGCCCGCGCCCATCCCGTTCGCGGGGTGGGCCGGGCGCCGTCGTCATGTCCGGACCGATTCCCCGAGAGGCAGCACCGATGAGCAGCACCGACGCCGCTCCCGAACGGCTGGGCACGCTGCTCGAGGAGCACGCCGCGCTCGAGATCGAGCTCGCCGATCCCGCGGTGCACGCCGACCAGTCGCGCGCCCGCCGGCTGGGCCGCCGCTACGCCCAGCTCGCCCCGCTGGTCGAGACCGCCCGCGCGCTCGACGGGGCCCGCGGTGACCTCGCCACGGCCCGCGAGCTCGCCGCCGAGGACTCCTCGTTCGCGGCCGAGGCGGCCGGCCTCGAGGAGCGGATCGGGGAGCTCACCGACCGCCTGCGCGAGCAGTTGCTGCCGAAGGACCCCGACGACGACAAGGACGTCATCCTCGAGATCAAGGCGGGGGAGGGGGGTGCGGAGTCGGCGCTGTTCGTCGGCGATCTGCTCCGCATGTACCTCCGGTACGCCGAGCGCCGCGGCTGGTCGACCGAGGTGCTCGACGCCGTCGACGCCGAGCTCGGCGGCTACAAGGACGTCGCGGTGGCCATCAAGTCCCGCACCGACGAGGGCATCTGGTCCCGGCTGAAGTTCGAGGGCGGGGTGCACCGCGTCCAGCGGGTGCCGGCGACCGAGAGTCAGGGCCGCATCCACACGTCGGCGGCCGGCGTCCTGGTGCTCCCCGAGGCCGAGGACGTCGACGTGACCGTCGACCCGAACGACCTGCGGATCGACGTCTTCCGCTCCTCGGGCCCCGGCGGGCAGAGCGTGAACACGACCGACTCCGCCGTCCGCATCACCCACCTGCCCAGCGGCATCGTGGTGAGCTCGCAGAACGAGAAGAGCCAGCTGCAGAACCGTGAGTCCGCGCTGCGGGTGCTGCGCTCGCGCCTGCTGGCCGCCGCGCGCGAGGAGGCCGCGGCCACGGCCAGCGACCAGCGCCGCAGCCAGGTGCGCACGGTCGATCGCAGCGAACGGGTGCGCACCTACAACTTCCCGGAGAACCGGATCTCCGACCACCGGGTGAACTACAAGGCCTACAACCTCGACGCCGTCCTCGACGGCGAGCTCGACGCGGTGCTCGACGCCCTGTCGGAGGCCCACACCGCCGAGCTGCTGGCGGCCGGCTCCTGACCGCGCGGGACCTCCTCGCCGGCGCGGCCGGCCGGCTCGCCGACGCCGGGGTCGACTCCCCGCGGGTCGACGCCGAGCTGCTGCTCGCCGCGGTCCTCGAGGTGTCCCGGGCAGGGCTGCTCACCCTGGACGACGTGCCGGCGGAGGCCGCCGCGCGCTTCACCGCGCTGGTCGAGCAGCGGGCCGACCGGGTGCCGCTGCAGCACCTCACTGGCCGGGCGCCGTTCCGCTACCTCGAACTGGCCGTCGGGCCCGGCGTGTTCGTGCCCCGCCCGGAGACCGAGCAGCTGGCCGGCTGGGCGCTGGAGCAGCTGGCCGGCCTCGCCGAGCCCGCCGTCGTCGACCTGGGCGCCGGGTCCGGGGCGATCGCGCTCTCGCTGGCGCACGAGCACCCGGGCGCCCGTGTCACGGCGGTCGAGCGCGACCCCGCTGCGATCGAGTGGACCCGGCACAACGCCGCCGTCCGCGCGGCCGCCGGCGACGGGCCGGTCGAGGTGCTGGCCGGCGACATGACCGATCCGGCGCTGCTGCGCGAGCTCGACGGGGCCGTCGATCTCGTCGTCTCCAACCCGCCGTACGTGCCCGACGGCGCCCGTGTGCCGCGCGAGGTCGCCGAGCACGACCCGCCGCTGGCGCTGTGGGGCGGCCCCGACGGGCTCGACGTCGTCCGGGGGCTGCTGGTCACCGCCGCGCGGTTGCTGCGGCCGGGCGGCCTGCTGGGCATCGAGCACGCCGACGCCCAGGGGAGCGCGCTGCCGGCGCTGGTGCGCGCGCACGGCGCCTTCACCGACGTCGAGGACCATCCCGACCTCGCCGGCCGGCCGAGGTTCACCACCGCCCGTCGCCGGTGAGCGGGTCGTGGGGGAGACTCCTGCTCCGTGGCTGATCTCTTCGACTGCTCCGACCCCGCTCAGCGCGCCGCCGGCCTCGACGCCGCGGCGAGTGCGATCGGCCGGGGCGAGCTGGTGCTGCTGCCCACCGACACCGTGTACGGCGTCGCGGCCGACGCCTTCACCCCCGCCGCGGTGACGGGGTTGCTGGCCGCCAAGAACCGCGGCCGCACGATGCCCGTACCGGTCCTGATCGCCGAGGCCTCGACCCTGGTGGGCCTGGTGCTGGACCTGCCGGCCGTGGCCGAGCAGCTGGCGGCGGCGTTCTGGCCCGGTGGCCTGACGCTGGTGCTCGAGCACGCGCCGTCCCTAGCATGGGACCTCGGGGACGCCGAGGGCACGGTCGCCATCCGGTTGCCGGACGACGACCTGGCCCGCGACCTGCTGCGTCGCACCGGCCCGCTCGCGGTCTCGAGCGCGAACCGGTCCGGGCGCCCGGCGGCCACGACGGCGCAGGAGGCGGCGGCCCAGCTGGGCGACCACGCCGCCGTCGTCCTGGACGGTGGCCCCAGGAGCTCCTCGGCCGCCAGCACCATCGTCGACTGCACCGGCCCGACCCCGAGGGTCCTCCGCGTGGGCGCGATCGAGATCGACCGCATCCGCGAGGTAGCGCCGGACGTCCAGGACTGACTGGGGGACTTGCTGGTGGCGGCGACGAGTGGGGCCCGGAGGGCTCCCCGAGGAGCTGCTGATCGGCTCAGCGCGCCCGGGGGACGGCAATTGGCCGCGGTGCAGTGAGGAGTGGGGGCCCGGAGGGCTCCCCGAGGAGCTGCTGATCGGCTCAGCGCGACCGGGGGACGGCAATTGGCCGCGGTGCGCCCCGGAGGGGCGCAATGTTGTAGCGATACCTTTAGCCGACCGCCGCGTCGCCCGAGCCCGGGCCTTGCGGGCACCGCATCGACTCATCAGGAGTGCACCCGCGATGAGCACCCCCTACTGGGGCCCGGACTTCGATGCCCTGGCCTCGTTCGATCCCGACATCGCGAGCGTCGTCACCGACGAGCTGGACCGTTTGCGCAGCGGGCTGCAGCTGATCGCCAGCGAGAACTTCACCAGCCCCGCGGTGCTCGCCGCCCTCGGCAGCACGCTGTCGAACAAGTACGCAGAGGGTTACCCCGGCCGCCGCTACTACGGCGGCTGCGAGGTCGTCGACCGCGCCGAGGAGATCGGCATCGCCCGGGCCAAGGAGCTGTTCGGCGCCGAGCACGCCAACCTGCAGCCGCACTCCGGTGCCAACGCCAACCTGGCCGCGTACGGCGCCTTCCTGAAGCCCGGCGACACCTTCCTCGCCATGGCGCTGCCGCACGGTGGGCACCTGACCCACGGCGCTAAGGTGTCCTTCTCCGGCAAGTGGTTCAACCCCGTCCAGTACGGCGTCAACCCCCAGACCGAGCACATCGACTACGACCAGGTGCGCGACCTGGCCCGCGAGCACCGCCCGAAGATGATCATCTGCGGTGGCTCGGCGATCCCGCGGCTGATCGACTTCGCGGCCTTCCGCGAGATCTGCGACGAGGTCGGCGCGATCATGATGGTCGA
>DASYGS010000037.1:0-19249 GCA_035999465.1 Blastococcus sp.
GATCGACACCAGCCACTGGTTCGAGTCGCAGCTGCCGCCGGCCGCCGAGCAGCCCGAGGCGAAGATCGAGATGACCAGCCTGGGCGGCCCGAGCGTGCCGCACCCGCCGTCGATCGCGGAGGCGACCCAGGAAGCCCGCGAGCTCGGCACGGGCGTGGACGGGGCGGAGCAGACGCCGCCCGAGCAGTAGGGCGTGGCTCGGGAGAGGGGACTTCCGGTACCGGAAGTCCCCTCTCTCAGTCCTTGAGCAGGCCCTCGCGGAGCTTGGCGAGGGTCTGGCTCAGCAGCCGCGACACGTGCATCTGCGAGATGCCGATGTCGGCGGCGATCTGCGACTGCGTCATGTTGCCGAAGAACCGCAGGATCAGGATGCGGCGCTCGCGGGCCGGGATCGTGGCCAGCAAGGGCTGCAGCGACTCGCGGTACTCCACGCCCTCGAGCGCGGCGTCCTCCTCGCCGAGGGTGGCCGCGAGCGTGGGGGAGTCGTCCTCCCCGGAGAGCCGCTCGTCGAGCGAGCTGCTGCGGTAGGCGTTGGCGACCGCCAGGCCCTCCAGCACCTCGGCGCGCGGGATGCCCAGGTGCGCGGCGAGCTCGCTCGGCGTCGGCGCCCGGCCGTTCTTCTGCGCCAGCTCACCGACCGCCGCGTTCAGCGACAGGTGCAGTTCCTGCAGCCGGCGCGGCACGCGCACCGACCAGCCCTGGTCGCGGAAGTGCCGCTTGATCTCGCCGGTGATCGTCGGGACGGCGAAGGAGAGGAACTCCACGCCGCGCGTGGGGTCGAACCGGTCGATCGCCGCGATCAGGCCGAGCGTGCCGACCTGGAGCAGATCGTCGAAGGGCTCGCCGCGGTTGCTGAACCGGCGGGCGAAGTGCCGCACCAGCGGCAGGTGCTCCTCGACGAGGATCTCGCGCAGCCGCTCCCGCCGCGGGTCGTCCTTCTCCAGGCCGGCCAGCTCGACGAACAGCGGCGCCGTGCGCTCGGCCCGGCGCCGGTTGTCCGACATCGGGGGAGCATCCGGCTCGGGCGCGGCATCGACGGGCAGGTCCGCCCCGGCCCGGGGGCTGGGGACGCCCTCGGCCGGGAGAACCGGCGCGTCCACGTCGCTCGGGCCGGCGTCGTCGGCCGCATCGCCGGTGGGCACGAGGGGCTCGGCTGTGTCGTCTCCGGTGTGCAGTGGCTCCTCCTCGACCAGCGGGCGGTCAGCGGCGGGCGAACGACTCACCGGGCTACCGAGAGGTTCTGCCCCGCCGCCGGTTCCAGGCCGCTCGGGCGCTGACCGGGCAGGTACTTGTCCATCGAGATGACGGCCACCGGCGACGTGCTGCCGTCACCGCCCGGGACGGCGGACTGCGTCTCGGGGCGGCCGTCGACGGCGTCGACGAGCGTGGCGAGCACCGCCCAGCCGAACCCGTCCTTCGGCACGTCGGTGCCCTCGACGGTCGGCACCCAGGCGTCGATGTGCAGCCCGGCGCGCGTGGTCTCGAAGACCACCGTCAGGCGGGCGTCCCCGTCGGCGACGAGCGCCAGGGTCGCGCACGCCTCGTCGACGGCGAGCCGCAGGTCCTCGACCGCATCGAGGTCGTAGTCCATGCGCATGGCGAGGTCACCGGCCATCGCGCGGACGGCCGGCAACTGAGTGGGGGTGGTGGGCACCCGCAGCTCGAGCCTCTCCGCGCGTCGTCCGTCCTGCGCGAGCGCGCCCCTCGAGTCGACCATCCGTCGTCCGCTCCTTCGTTCCCGCGCGCTCGGTGATCGAGACACTGCGGTCCATCCTGCCGTCCGGTCGGGGGACCGTGGCGGGTTGTTCCTGAGACCACCGTACGACGGCCCGAGGCGGGGGCGTACCCCGCGGCGCGCAGCCGTCAAACGTCCCCGAGGCCAGGCAGCCGACGGACGGGTGGCGCGGTTGCCGCCGCCCGGTGGCTGTTGTTGGCTGGACCTGGATGAGCACCAGTGAAGGCAGTCTGCCACCTTCGCCCGGTCCGGTCGGGGACGCGGGGGCCGCCGTCCTGCTCGCGGCCATGGAGTCCGCGCCGGCCGCGTTCTACTGCGTGACCGGGGGTGCCGAACCGGTCTGGGCGAACGCGCGGGCGCGGGAAATGGGCGGGGTCCCCGGGCAGCTGCCCGTGGTGGCCGGCCGTCCGGTCCTGGAGCTGGTCGGGCAGGTGCTGCGGACGGGCAGGGCCGCGGCCCTCCGTGGCGCCCTGGGCGCCGACGGCCCGCTGGTGACCGCCACGGTGCGCCGGCTGCAGGTGGGCGACGGCCCGGGCGCGCTGGTCGTCATCGAGTCCGAGGACCCCGACGTGGCGGTCACGGCCGGTCCCGCACCGGGCCGCCACGACGCCGACGACGTCGTGGGGCAGGCGCAGCTCTCGCTGCTGCCGCCGTCGCTGCCCCTCCTGCCCGACCTCCGGCTGTCCGGGAGCTACCACCGCGCCAGCTCGGCGCGGGCCGCCGGCGGTGACTGGTACGACGCCGTGCCACTGGGGTCGGGCCGCGTGGCGCTGGTGGTCGGTGACGCCGTCGGGCACGGGGTGCCCGCCGCGGGAGCGATGAGCCGGCTCCGGGGCGCGATGCGCTCCAGCGCGCTGCGCGATCCGTCACCCGAGGCGGTCCTGAGCGCGCTCGACGCGTTCGCCGCGCAGATGGACGACGTGGAGGGCGCATCGGTCTTCTACGGCGTGCTCGACGCGGGCACCGGCCGGCTGGTCTACACGGCCGCCGGGCATCCGGCCCCGCTGGTCGTGCGCTCCGACGGCCGGACGTCGTTCCTGCCCGTGACCCCGCGTCCGCCGCTGGGCAGCCTGCCGGGCACGGCGGCGCCGGTCTCCGAGCTCGACCTCGAGCACGGCGCGACGCTCGTCCTGTTCTCCAACGGCGCGGTGCGCGGTGGTGACCCCGATCCGGCCGCCGCGCTCGACCGGCTCGCCACGGTGTCGCGCGCCGTCCTGCAGACGCCGGGCGCGCTGGAGGCGAACGCGTCGGCGGATCTCGCGGCCGCGATCGCCGAGGGGGCGCGGCGGCCCCAGGGCTGGCCCGACGACGTCGCCGTCCTGGTGGCCCACCGCAGCGCCGCGGCACTGGAGCCGCTCCAGCTGGACCTGCTCGCCGTGCCGACCTCCCTGCCGGCCGTCCGCCGGCGGCTGGGGGGCTGGCTGGCCGGCCTCGGCATGGGTGAGCAGGACACCGTGGGAGTGATGGTGGCCGTCGGGGAGGCCTGCGCGAACGCGGCCGAGCACGCCTATCGCGACGCCGAGCCCGGGCCCATGTCGGTCCGCGCCGACGTCGACGTCGACGGCGTGCTCACGGTCATCGTCCGGGACGAGGGCACCTGGCGCCCGCCGGACCGCGACCCCGGCGACCGGGGACGCGGCCTGCTGATCATGCGTCAGCTCGTCGACCGCGTGGAACTCGCCGACGAGCGCGGCACGGCGGTCACCCTCCGGCTCCGCCTGCGGCGCACCCCCGACGACGAGACCGGCCTCGAACTGCCGACGGCCGAGGCGACGGTGGTCGTCGACCGCGACGGTGACCGCCCGGTCGTCCGCGTGAGCGGGGCGGTCGACGAGATCAGCTCCGAGCACCTGCGCATCCGCGCACTGGAGGCCAGCCACGGGGGGACCACCCGGGTCGAGCTCGAGCTGACCGGGGTGACCCTGTTCAGCAGCGCCGCGGTCCGCGTCGTGCTCGCGATCGCCCGGATCGCGCACGAGGAGCGCTGGCGGCTGGTCGTGCACGCCCCCGAGGGCGGGGTCACCCGCCACGTGCTGGAGATCAGCGGGCTCGGCAGCCTCGTCGACCTGCGCTGACCCGGCACCCCGGCGGGGGGTTCTCCCCGGCCGGCGGTTTGGGGAACGGCTCCGGTGCCCATTCCTCCGGTGTGAGACTCCGGCGCAGCGACGTGAACCGCTCCGGCTACCGACGGCGCAGGGCCGGGCGAGGCTTCGCGTACTACGACGAGGACGGCGTCCTGATCAAGGACGACCGGGTCGACCGGATCCGCGGGCTGGCGATCCCGCCGGCCTGGAAGGACGTCTGGATCTGCCCCTGGCCCAACGGCCACATCCAGGCCACCGGCGTCGATGCCGCCGGGCGCCGCCAGTACCGCTACCACGACGAGTGGCGCGCCCGGCGGGACGCCGAGAAGCACGAGCGGGTGCTGGAGATCGGCCAGCAGTTGCCCGACGTGCGCGACGCCGTCGTCGCCTCGCTGCGGACCCGGGGGCTCAACCGCGGCCGGGTGCTGGCCACCGCCGTGCGCCTGCTCGATCTCGGCGCCTTCCGCATCGGCAGTGAGCAGTACGCCGAGGACAACGGCACGTTCGGCCTGGCGACCCTGCGGCGGGAGCACGTGCACGTCCGTGGCGAGCGCACGTTCTTCTCCTACACGGCCAAGGGCGGGATCGAGCGGGAGACCGAGATCACCGACCGCCCGACGGCCACCGTCGTCCGGCAGTTGCTGGAGCGTCCGGCCGACGCGGGGGAGGACCTGCTGGCCTACCGGACCGACGAGGGCGAGTGGCGCGACGTCACCAGCGACGAGATCAACGCCTATCTCAAGGAGATCAGCGACGCCGAGATCACGGCCAAGGACTTCCGCACCTGGAACGCCACCGTGCTCATGGCCGCGGTCCTGGCCGAGACCCCGCCGCCGAGATCGACGACGGCGCGGAAGAAGGCGGTCCGGGCGGCCTACGTGCGGGTGTCGGAGCACCTCGGCAACACACCTGCGGTGTGCAAGGCCAGCTACGTGGACCCGCGGGTGGTCGACCGCTTCGAGCACGGGGAGACGGTCGCCGACGCGCTGCGGGAGGCCGCGCGGGCCGAGGGCGACCGGGACGTCCAGCGCGCACTCGAGACGGCCGTCTGCGCGATGCTCCGGTCCTGAGCACGACGAAGGGCCCCGCCGGCGAACCGGGGGGCCCTTCGTCGTGGAGTACTAGCGGGCGGTGCTGTCGGCGATCGTGAACAGATCGATCAGGCCGGTCACCTCGAGCGGCCGCGTGACGGCGCGCGTGGTGGCGATCAGGCGCAGGGAGACCTCGCGGGCGCGGGCCGACTTCTGCGTCTCGACCAGGACGGCGAGGCCGGCGGACCCGAGGAACTGGACGCCGGAGAGGTCGATCACGAGTTCGCTCGGCTGCTGCTCCAGCTGACTGTCGAGAGTCGACCGGAGCACCGGTGCGGTGAATGTGTCCACCTCACCGACAACCGTCACCGTCACCACGCCGGCCTCATCGGTCGAGGTGGAGAGCGTGATCACGTCGTCGAAGGGTGCCTCGGTGCCCTCGGTCGACACGTCGGGCTGCCCCTCGGCGGGCAGGTCGGAAGTGGTCACGGACAATGGCTCCTCTCGGCGGTCCTCCGGATGGCGGACCACCCGGACAATCTACCGCTGTGCGAGACGGGGACGCGGTCGTCCCCGATCCCGCAGGTCGTCGAACGTGTCGCGGGCGTGCCGGAGGGCTCGACTACGACGCGGCTACCTGCTGAACCGCCATGCAAAGGTAGACAACGGAGCTCCGGCACGCCAACCCGCCCCCGATCGGCTGACACTCGAGCGGCGCCGGGGGCTGGTGGACGTGGGTGTCCGTGCAGCGGACGCCCCGGGGATCAGCCGTCGGTGACGTGCATCGCGCTGTCCTCGGGTCCCTGGCCGCCGGCCGGCGCGTCACCGGTCGCCTCGATGTCGTCGGCCGTCCGCTCGGTGCCGGAGTCGGTGCCGGCCTCGGTGTCCCAGTCCTGCTCGAGCTGGAGGCCGGCGCGGTCGGGATCCTCCGACGGGCGCACGTCCCGCGCCCCCTCCGGGACCTCCCGGGCCAGTCGGGCGTCGAGCGACTCGCCCTCGGCCTGCTCCCGGGCGGTGGTGCCGAAGTCGGCGCTCGCGCCCGGTTCCTCGCCGGGCAGCGGCGCGAACTCCGGGTCCTCGTTGCGGGCGATCGTGGGGGAGTCGTCCTGCGACACCTCGGGGATGCCCTCGTCCTCGGGGAAGATGTCGCGCGCCGTCTGGCCCTCGGGCTCGGTCACTCGATGCCTCTCGTTCCTGCGCGGGTGCGCGGTCGGGGCGCCCGGGCCGCGGCGCCCGGGCGGGAGCCGGTCGTACGACCGGCGTCGGACCCCCGCCCTACCCGCCGCGTGCCCGGCCATGCGTGGTGTGTGTCGCCCCACCCCGACGTCGCGCAGGGCATGGCCCGCGGACGGCGGGGGTAGCGGCGCGGTATGTCACTTGCAGACGAGGTCCAGCGGCTCGGCCGGCCGGTGCGACGGTGGGCCCGCACCCAGGAGCGGGAGTACACCCGCGGCGCCGAGCGGCCGCTGGCCGGGGATCTCGGTGCGATGGGTGTCTACGCCGGCCTCGTCGCCGCGGGGGCCGCCGCCGTGCGCGCCGCGGGCCGGGAACTGCCCGACCGCGTGCCGCTGGGGGACGCCGTCCTGATGACCGTGGCCACGTTCCGGCTGGCGCGCCGCATCGCCAAGGACCCGGTGACCGCGCCGATCCGGGCGCCGTTCACCACCTTCGAGGGGCCGTCGGGTCACGCGGAGATCGCCGAGGAGGTACGGGAGCACGGCGGTGTCAAGCACGCCGTCGGTGAGCTGCTCACCTGCCCGTTCTGCCTGGCGCAGTGGGTCGGGACGGCGTTCGTGTTCGGCTACGCGACGGCGCCGCGGGCCACCCGCCTGGCCGCGCTGACCATGACCATGGTGGCCGGCTCCGACGTGCTGCAGTTCGCCTACGACGCGATCCAGAGCGGCTCGGTACCGCCCCCCAAGGAGGACGAGGTGGGTGAGTGACGGCCCGCGGGGCGTGGAGCGTCCTCCCTCCGGGGGAGCCCGCAGGGCCGCCGACCTGCCCAGAAGGGTTGTCCGCACCTATCCTGTGATCTTGACCCGGTAGCGGCGGAGGAGAGCGACATGCGATCGATCTGGCGCGGGGCCGTCTCGTTCGGCCTCGTCAGCATCGGCGTGAAGCTGTACTCGGCCACCGAGGACAAGGACATCCGCTTCCACCAGGTGCACGCCGCCGACGGGGGGCGGGTGAAGTACAAGAGGGTCTGCTCGATCGACGGCGAAGAGGTCGAGTACAGCGACATCGCCAAGGGCTACGAGCTGCCCGACGGCCAGGTCGTCGTCCTCACCGACGAGGACTTCGACGAGATGCCGCTGTCGACCCGGCGCGAGATCGACGTCCTGCAGTTCGTCGACCAGGACGAGATCGACCCGATCATGTTCGAGAAGACCTACTACCTCGAGCCTGACGGCCCGGCGACCCGGCCGTACGTGCTGCTGCGCGACGCGCTCGAGAACGCCGGCCAGGTCGCCATCACCAAGATCGCGATCCGGCAGCGGGAGTCGCTGGCCGCCCTGCGGGTGCGCGAGGGCGTGCTCGTGCTGCACACCATGCGGTGGCCCGACGAGATCCGCCGTCCCGACTTCGCGTTCCTCGACGAGGACATCAGCGTGCGGCCGCAGGAACTGCAGATGGCCGAGGCCCTGATCTCCTCGATGACCGGCGAGTTCGACCCGGGTGAGTTCACCGACGACTACCGCGAGGCGATGACCGCCCTGCTGGAGGCCAAGCAGTCCGGCGGTGAGGTGCAGCAGCCGCCGGAGGTGCCCGAGGCGGGCGCCGCCGTCGTCGACCTGATGAGCGCGCTGCGCCGCAGCGTCGAGCGGGCCCGCGGCGGGTCCGCCGACGACGAGGAGCAGCCTGCGGCGAAGGCCCCCGCCACGAAGGCCGCCCCGGCCAGGAAGGCTGCTCCCGCCAAGAAGGCGGCCCCGGCCAGGAAGGCGGCCCCGGCCAAGAAGGCGGCTGCGAAGACGACGGCGGAGAAGAAGCCGGCGGCCGCGAAGAAGACCGCCGACAAGCCGCCGGCCAAGCGCGCCCGCCGCAGCGCCTGACGTGCCGGCGCGCCCGCGCGGGCAGGGGGACGATCCGCTCGCCGAGTACCGCGCCAAGCGCGATCCCCGGCGCACGGCCGAGCCGGTGCCGGCCGAGGGGCAGCCGCTGCCGCGTGGCGACGACGACACGTTCGTCGTCCAGGAGCACCACACGCCGCGCGGGGCCGGCGAGCGCGTGCACTGGGACCTCCGGCTGGAGCGCGACGGCGTGCTGAAGAGCTGGGCGGTGCCCAAGGGGCCGCCGGTCACGGCCGGGCCGCGGCGGCTCGCCGTCCCGACCGAGGACCACCCCCTCGACTACGCGTCCTTCTCCGGCACCATCGCCGCCGGCGAGTACGGCGGGGGCGAGGTGAGCATCTGGGACGCCGGCCGGTACGCCTGCGAGAAGTGGGCCGACGACCACATCACCGTCACCTTCGACGGGCACCGGCTGACCGGGCGGTACGTGCTCTTCCGGCTGGCCGACGGCACCTGGAACGTGCGCAAGCTCGACCCGGACGTGCCGGCGGTGCCGGTCGAGGTGCCGCTGCCGATGCTGGCCACGTCCGGCGAGCTCCCCGACGACGACGCCGCCTGGGGGTACGAGTTCAAGTGGGACGGCGTGCGCGCGGTCGCCGCGGTGCACGGCGGGGAGCTCAGCCTGCGGTCGCGCAAGGGCACCGACATCACCGTGCGCTATCCCGAGCTGGGCCGGCTCCCCGACGTCCTCGCCGCGCACGACGCGGTGGTCGACGGCGAGATCGTCGCGATGGACGCCTCCGGGCGCCCCGACTTCGGCGCGCTGCAGAACCGCATGCACCGCACCGGCCCGGAGGTGGGGCGCATGGCCGCCGCCGCGCCGGTCACCTATCTGGTCTTCGACCTGCTGGCCTGGGACGGCGAGGACCTGCTGGGGCGGCCCTACGCCGAGCGCCGCGAGCGGCTCGACGAGCTCGCCGTGGCCGGGCACCGCTGGGCGAGCACGCCCTGGTTCCGCGGCGGAGGTTCCGGCGTGCACGCGGCGAGCCTCGAGAACGGGCTGGAGGGCATCGTGGCCAAGCGGCTCGCGTCGCCGTACCGGCCCGGCGCGCGCAGCCCCGACTGGCGCAAGGTCAAGAACTTCCGGTCGCAGGCGGTCGTCGTCGGCGGGTGGCGCCCCGGTCAGGGCCGCCGGGCCGGAGGCATCGGTTCGCTGCTGTTCGGGGTGCCCGACGACGAGGGCCGGCTGGTGTACGCCGGGCACGTCGGCACCGGGTTCACCGACCGCGACCTGGCGGAGCTGAAGCGGACGCTCACCTCGCGCGCCACCTCGCCGTTCGAGGGCGCGCTGCCGCGCGAGGTCACCCGCGACGCGCACTGGGTGGAGCCCGACCTGGTCGGCGAGGTCGCCTACGCGGTCTGGACGGCGGACGGCCGGCTGCGGCACCCCTCCTGGCGCGGGGTGCGCGACGACCTGGAGCCCGACGACGTCGTGGTCGAGCCGTGAGCGGGAGCCGGCAGCGGGTCGAGGTCGGCGGGCGGACGCTGACCGTCTCCAACCTGGACAAGGTGCTGTTCCCGGAGGTCGGCGTCACCAAGGCGCAGGTGATCGACTACTACGTGCGGGTCGCGCCGGTGCTGCTGCCGCACCTGGCCGGCCGGCCGGTGACGTTCACCCGCTGGCCCGACGGCGTCGACGGCCAGACGTTCTTCGAGAAGAACAGCGCCCGGCACGCCCCGGAGTGGGTGCGGAGGGTGCGGATCCCGAGCCCCGGCAGCTCGACCGGCCGGGAGACCCTCGACATGGTCGTGCTGGAGACGGTCGCCGACCTCGCGTGGGCGGCGAACCTCGCCGCGCTGGAACTGCACGTGCCGCAGTGGCAGGTGGACGGCGACGGGCAGCCCGCGCTGCCCGATCTGCTGGTGCTCGACCTGGACCCTGGCCCCGAGACCGGCCTCGCCGAGTGCTGCGCGGTCGCCGAGCGGCTCGGTGCCCGGTTGGAGGCCGACGGCCTCGACCCGGTCGTGAAGACGTCGGGCTCCAAGGGCCTGCAGGTCTACGCGCCGATCGAGGTCGCCGACCGCGACCACCCGAGCCGGTACGCGCGGGCGCTGGCGCAGGAGCTGTCGGGGGAGACCCCCGACGACGTCGTCTGGCGCATGGAGAAGGTGCTGCGCCCGGGCAAGGTGCTCATCGACTGGAGCCAGAACAACCCGGCCAAGACGACGGTCGCGCCGTACTCGCTGCGCGCGCGGGCCGGCGCGACGGTGTCGACGCCGATCGGCTGGGACGAGGTCGACGAGGTGCGCGACGGCGCCGATCCCGCGACCTTGCGATTCGGGACCGACGACGTCCTGGCCCGGGTCGGGGAGTACGGCGACCTGTTCGACATCGCCGGTGCCCGCCGGGCGCCCTTGCCCGAGGGCTGACCCGTCGGCAGGCTGCACCGATGCGATCACGGGGAAGCGGGATGTGGTGGGGAACGGCCGTCGAGGCACCCGATCCGGGTGCCCTGGCGCGGTTCTACTCGGAGCTGCTGGGCTGGCCGATCGGGCACGAGGAGCCGGGTACGACCGTCCTCGCGGCGCCGGAGGGGTCGAGCTACGTCGTGTTCCAGCGGGCGGAGGGCTACACGGCTCCCGTGTGGCCGCCGGTCGAGGGCGGCCAGCGTCCGATGATGCACCTCGACTTCCAGGTCGGTGACCTGGATTCGGCGGTCGAGGACGCGGTGGCGCTGGGCGCGTCGGTGGCCGCCGAGCAGCCGCAGGAGAACGTGCGGGTGCTGCTGGACCCCGCCGGGCACCCGTTCTGCCTGTGCGGCGAGGTGGACTGACCGACGGTCCCAGCGGTTGGGTCTGCGACGATCCTGGGGTGACTGACCCGCGCGACCCGCAGTTCACCGATGTCGGCCGGCTGGTCGTCCGCTGCCCCGACCGGCCCGGCATCGTCGCCGTCCTGAGCGGGCTGATGGCCGAGACCGGCGCCAACATCATCGACTCGCAGCAGCACTCGTCGGACCCCAGCGGCGGCACGTTCACGCTGCGGCTGGAGTTCTACCTCGGCGGCCTGGCGGAGCGCCGCGCCGAGTTGGAGCAGCGGCTGGGTGCGCTGGCGGGGGAGTGGCAGCTGGTCTGGCGGCTCACCGAGGCCGCCCATCGCCCGACGGTGGCGGTGTTCGTGAGCAAGGCCGACCACGTGCTGCAGGAGCTGATCTACCGGGTGCGGGCCGGCGACCTCCGGGCCGACATCGTCGCCGTCCTCTCCAATCACCCGGACCTGGAGCCGGTGGCGCGTGCCGCGGGGATCCCGTTCCACCACGTGCCGGTCACACCCGAGACCAAGGACGCCGCCGAGGCACGCGCCCTGGAGCTGATCGGGGACGTCGACCTGGTGGTGCTCGCCCGCTACATGCAGATCGTCTCGCCCGGCTTCTGCGGCCGCTTCCCCGAGCGGCTGATCAACATCCACCACAGCTTCCTGCCGGCGTTCGTCGGCGCGAACCCGTACCGGGCGGCGCACGACCGCGGGGTGAAGCTGATCGGGGCCACCGCCCACTACGTGACGGCCGAGCTCGACGCGGGGCCGATCATCGAGCAGGAGGTAGCCCGGGTCGACCACCGCGCGACCGTCGAGGACATGCGCCGGGTCGGCCGCTACGTCGAGCGGCAGGTGCTGGCGCAGGCCGTGACCTGGCACGTCGAGGACCGCGTGATCGTCGAGGGCCCCCGCACGATCGTCTTCGCCTGAGCGGTTCCCCGCCGTCAGTCGCGGGGGCGCTTGCGGTCCTGGTCGGCCAGGAACCGCTCGAACTCCGCGCCGATCTCCTCGGCCGAGGGCACCTCGCCCGCGGACCCGAGCAGCTCGGTGCCCTCGCGCGCGGCGGTGAAGGTGTCGTACTGCTGCTCGAGCGCGGCGACGACGGCGGTGTTCTCGCTGGACCGGCCGATCTGCTCGTCGATCTCCGTGCGGTTGGCCTCCGCGGCCTCGCGCAGCTCCTCGGTGGGCAGGTGCAGCCCGGTCAGCCGCTCCAGGTGCTCGAGCAGGGTCAGCGACGCCGCCGGATAGGTGGCCTGCGCCAGGTAGTGGGGCACGTGCGCGGCCACGCCCAGCGCGTCGATGCCCGACTCCCCGAGCCGCAGCTCCAGCAGTGCCGAGGCGCTGCCGGGAATCTGCATCTCGCCCCAGTAGACGGGATAGGCGTCGATCAGCTGCCGCCGCGTCGCGTGCGCGGTCACGGTGACCGGACGGGTGTGCGGAACGGGCATCGGGATCGCCTGCAGCGACACCACCGACGTCACACCGAGCCGCTCGACGAGGCCGCTGACCGCGGTGACGAAGCGCTCCCACGCGTAGTCGGGCTCGGCGCCGTGCAGCAGCAGGAACGGCACGCCGGCGTCGTCCTCCAGCGCGTACAGCAGGATCTGCGGCGCGTTGAACGATTCGTACCGGTCGCCGCTGAAGGTCATGCGCGGGCGGTGTGCCCGGTAGTCGACGAGGGCGTCGGCGTCGAAGCGGGCGATGACCTGGTGCGGAAGGCCGGCCAGCAGGTGGGCGCCGGCCAGCGCTCCCGCGTGCGCGGCGTCGAACTCGCCGGCGAGGTCGTGCACCAGCACCAGGCCGCGCCGGTCGCCCGGCTGGGTGACCGCCGCCTCCCGGGCGAGGAAGGGCGCTGCTTCGGGGAGCAGCTCGACGAGCTCCTCCGGTCGCTGGGCCACGGTGGGACCTCCTGCAGTTCGGGATGACACCGCCTGCAGCTCCGGCCGGAGCCGCGGCATTCCCCCATGGTCCCCCGGTCGGGGGGTGGTCAGGAGGGAGGCTCGCCCGCGGCCCGCTCCGCGGAGCCGGTTCCGTCCGGGACGGCGACCTGTTCGCGGCGCAGCCTGGGGCCGGAGGGCTCCTCGACCAGCCGAGCTTGCCCAGCACGTACCCGACGACGACGACGCCGAGGGCGATCAGCAGCAGTTCCGCCGAGGCCCGCGCGAGCACGCGGGTGGCCCGGCGCACCCGGGGGGCGCGGCCGGAGGAGGGCGGGAGGGGGTTCTCCGGTCGCCGGGCCGGATCGGGCTCGACGGGCGGCGCGGGGCGGGGCGGGGGTCTCGGCGGTCTCGGCGGGGCGGTCGGAACGGCGGAACCTCATGGGCCGAGTGCAGCCCAGCCGGCCGGAGTGCCCCGGCCGCCCGGGCACCCGGCGCGGTCACCGCGTGAATGTCGGCGGGGCGTCGTAGCGTCGTCGGCATGCCGAAGACCGCGACCGCCGACCGCGTCGACCGCGACGCCCTCCTGGAGTTCCTCCGCCACCGGCACCACGCCCTGCTGGTCACCCGCCGGCGCGGGGGCGGGGTACAGCTCTCCCCGGTCACGTGCGGCGTCGACGGGGAGGGTCGGATCGTCGTCTCCACGTACCCGCAGCGGGCCAAGGTGGCCAACGCCCGGCGCGATCCGGCCGTGTCCCTGTGCGTGCTGTCCGACGACTGGGACGGCGCCTGGGTGCAGGTGGACGGCGACGCGGAGGTGCTCGACCTGCCCGACGCGCTGGAGCCGCTGGTCGACTACTACCGCGCGATCAGTGGCGAGCACCCCGACTGGGACGAGTACCGCGCCGCGATGACGCGGCAGGGCAAGTCGCTGCTGCGGGTCACCGTGACCGGCTGGGGCCCCATCGCCACGGGTGGTTTCCCGCCCGAGGTCATCGACAAGCTCTAAGCCTTGCATCAAGCACTGAAAGGTGTCAGGCTTGCGGGGTGCCCTTCGTGCTGACCGTTGACCAGCGCGCGAGCCGCCGGAGCCCAGACCGGGTCGCCGACGTGCTCGACGCGCTGAACGGCGACGTGCCGACCGTGCTCGCCTTCGAGCGCACGGCCGGCGACGAATTCCAGGGCGTGCTCGCCGAGCCGGGCACCGTCGTCGACGTGGTGCTGCGGCTGGTCCGCCTCGGCGGCTGGAGCATCGGCGTGGGCGCCGGCCCGGTGCAGGCGCCGCTGCCGACGAGCACCCGCGCCGGCGCGGGCGCGGCCTTCCTCAGCGCCCGCCGGGCCGTGGACGCGGCGAAGCAACGTCCCGCCCGGCTGGCCGTGCGGGGCGCCGTCCCCGCCGACGCCGGAGACGCCCAGGCCGTCCTCTCCGCGCTCGCGGTGGTGGTGGAGCGGCGCAGCGACCAGGCCTGGGAGGCGATCGCTCTCGTCGAGGGCGGGCGCACCCAGGCCGAGGCGGCCACCGAGCTGGGCATCTCCCGCCAGGCGGTGGGCCAGCGGCTGGCGGCCGGGCTCTGGGATCTCGAGCGCGACCTGCGGCCGACCGCCGTCCGCCTGCTCGCCCGGGCGGCGGGATGAGCACCGGCCTGACCGTCGCCGTCCTCGTCCTGCTGGGTGCCGCAGCCGCCGGCGGACTGCTGCTGACCGCCCGCGGCGAGCGGCTGCGCCCCACCTGGGGTGCGGTCCTGCTCAGCGCGCTGCTCGCCGTCGCCGGCGTGCTGGCCTGGGTGGCGCACGGCGCGCCGCACCGTCTGGTCGAGGCGGTCACGGTGGCCGCCGTCCTGGCCGCCGTCGCCGGTGGTGGGCCGGTGGCCACGGCGGTGCTCCAGGCGGCCGACCCCGCGGCGGCGGGGGTGGTCGGCGGCCCGCAGGACCCGGAGATCCTGCGCGGCGGCGCCTGGATCGGCGCCCTCGAGCGGGCCGCGATCGCCGGCACCCTGCTCGCCGGCTGGCCCGAGGGGCTGGCCGTCGTCCTCGCCGTCAAGGGTCTCGGCCGGTACGCGGAGCTGCGCGCTCCCGCAGCGGCCGAACGGTTCATCGTGGGCACGCTCGCCAGCGGGCTCTGGGCGGTGGCCTGCGTCGGGGCCGCGGTCCTGGTCCGCACCTGAATCCGCGCCTGGATCCGCGCCTGAATCCGCGCCGCGCGGGCCTTCCGGAACCGAAACTCGCTCGTTGAGGTGAACCTCGAATTGCCGGGCTGACCAGGGCCTCTTACGGTCCGCTCACCAAGGGCACGGAGGCGCCGTGCCCGGAGGAGGGGACCCCTGTGAGCACCGACGACCTCAAGCCGCTCTCGCCCGAGGAGCTCGCCGCCGAGACCGGCGCGGCCCTCCCGGACAAGGAGGTCATGTCGCTGCTCGACCTCAACGCGGACCTCAACATCGCACTCGACGCCGCCGCCCCGATCGACCTGGGCGTGGCCGCGAACGCGAACGCCGCCGCCCCCATCGAGGCCTCGGTGGGCGCGAACATCCTCTCCGCCGGCTCGGCCGCCGAGGCCGCCGCGCACCAGGGTGCCTCGATCGACCAGGGCATCACCGGCAACGCGACGGCGCACGCCCCCCAGGTCAGCTCGATCGACCAGACCGGTGCCGCCGCTCCCGACGCCACGACCGCCGCGCCCGACGCCGCCGGTACGACGGCCGACGCGGCGCCGGCCGCCACGTCGGGCCCGCTGGACGGCAACCTGCTCAACGTCAACGTGAACCTCGACGGGAAGCTGAACCTGGCCGCCCCGATCGACGGCGCGGTCGCCGCCAACGCCAACGTCGCGGCGCCGATCGACGCCTCCGCCGCCGCGAACGTCGGCTCGGTCGACTCGGTCGCCGTCGCCTCCTCGCAGCAGGACGCGCTGATCAGCCAGCACATCGTCGGCGACGCGACCGCGACGTCCGACCAGCAGTCGACCATCAACCAGTGACCCGGATCGCCCCGATCCGCTCATGAGCGACCCCCGCACCGCGCCGATCCCGGTCGTGGGCACCCCCGCCGCTCCGGGGCTGCCCACGACCGGCGACGACGTCCTCGTCCGTGCCGACGGCGTCGAACTGCTCGGCGAGGTGCCGGGGTCGGGTTACCGCCGGCCGCCGGCGCTGGCCCGCCGGGGTGACGGGCAGGTCGTCACGCTGACCCCGCTGCTGCAGCAGACGATGGCCGCGATCGACGGCCGGCGCACCGTGCCCGAGGTCGCCGAGGCGGTCAGCGAGTCGTCCGGGCGGCTGGTCCGGCCCGACGACGTCCGCCAGCTCGTCGACGCCACCCTCCGCCCGCTGGGGCTGCTCCGGCTCGCCGACGGCACCGAGCCCGAGGTGCGGAGGTCACGCCCGCTGCTCGCGCTGCGGTGGCGGAAGGTCGTCACCGACCCGGTGGTGACCCGCCGCCTGACCGCACCGTTCGCGGTGCTGTTCTCGCCGCTGATCGCCGTCCCGGTGGTGCTGGCCTTCCTCGCCGTCTCCGGCTGGGTGCTCTTCCGCGAGGGCCTCGCGGCCGCGACCGCGCAGGCGTTCGCCTTTCCGAGCCTCTTCCTGACCGTGGTCGTGGTGACGGTCCTGTCGGCCGGTTTCCACGAGTTCGGCCACGCGGCGGCGGCGCGTCGCGGCGGCGCCACCCCCGGGGCCATGGGGTTCGGGCTCTACCTGTTCTGGCCGGCCTTCTACACCGACGTCACCGACAGCTACCGGCTCGGCCGCGCCGGCCGGATCCGCACCGACCTCGGCGGCCTGTACTTCAACGCGATCGTGGTGCTGCTCGCCTTCGGCGTGTGGTGGCTGACCGGGTGGCACGCGCTGCTGCTGATCGTCGCCACCCAGGTGCTGCAGATGGTCCGCCAGCTGGCCCCGATGCTCCGCTTCGACGGCTACCACGTGCTCGCCGACGTCACCGGCGTCCCCGACCTGTACCAGCGCATCGGGCCGATCCTGCGCGGCCTGCTGCCCGGGCGCCGCGACGCCGCCGAGGCGACCGCCCTCAAGACGTGGGCGCGCGTCGTGGTGACCGCCTGGGTGCTCGTCGTCGTGCCGCTCATGGCGATCTCGATGCTGCTCATGGTCATCTCGCTGCCGCGGCTGCTGGCCACGGCCTGGGTGTCCGTGGTCGCGCAGAGCGCGCAGCTGTCCGCCGACATGGGCCACGGCGACATCCTCGGCGTGCTCGCCCGGACGCTGGCGATCGTCTGCCTCGTCGTCCCGCTGCTCGGCATCGGCTACGTGCTGGTCCGGCTCGTGCGGGGCATCGCCTCCGGCGTGTGGCGGCGCACCGCCGGGCGGCCGGTGCGCCGCGCGGTCGCCGCGGTGCTCGCCGCCGCGCTCGTCGCCGGGCTCGCGTGGGCCTGGTGGCCCGAGGCCGACCGCTACCGGCCGGTGCACGCCTACGAGGGCGGCACGGTGCTCGACGCCGTGCCGGCCGCGCACACCAGCAGCACCGGGCCGGCGGTGGGCCAGCGCGGCAGCGCCGCGACGATCTGGCCGGCCGGCTCCGGCCCGCTGCCCACGGCCGACCACCCGGTCCTCGCCGTCGTGCTCACCCCCCGGGACGGCGGGGCGAGCGGAGCGCCGACGTGGGTGTTCCCGTTCAACCGCCCCCTGCCCCCGGGGAAGGGTGACAACCAGGCGCTCGCCGTGAACACCACCGACGGCTCGGTGCGCTACGACGTCTCCTTCTCCCTGGTCTGGGCCGACGGCGACACCGCCCTGAACAAGAACGAGGCCTACGCGTTCGCCCGCTGCACGGGGTGCACGACGGTCGCGGTGGCGTTCCAGGTCGTCCTGGTCGCCGGGTCGGTCGACGTCGTCGTGCCGCAGAACCTCTCGGCGGCGGTCAACTACGGGTGCGTGCAGTGCGTGACCGAGGCGCTGGCCACCCAGCTGGTCGTGAGCGTCCCGGGGCCGCTCAGCGACGACGCCGCGAAACGGCTCGCGGCGGTCTGGGACGAGCTGCGCGCCTTCGGCAGCCAGATCCAGGACGTGCCCCTGGCCGAGCTGCAGTCACGGCTCGACGCCTACGAGAAGCAGATCCTCGGCATCGTCTCGACCGACGCCGGCACCGCGCCGGCCGGCGGGACCGCCACGGCCACGCCGACCACCGGGAGCCCGTCGCCGTCCGACGGGGCCATGACGGCCGCGCCCACGGACGCCACGTCGTCGACGGCACCCGAGGCGACCGCGACCGGCACGACGGACGGCGCGGCGACGTCGTCGTCGGCCGCGGCACCCACCTCGGAACCGGCGACGACGACCTCGGCCCCGGCCGGAGCCACCACCGGCACCGCGTCGCCGACCGGCTGACATCCAGCGACGGCGGGATCGCACAGCGGGCGCGGTCGTCGCCCGGCGGGGAGGATGGGACGCACACAACCTGTCGTCCCCTCCTGGAGGCCCCGTGTCCGAGTCGTCCGCAGCCGGTGCCGCGCACAACCTCGACCTGCTCGGCATCTACTGCAACGACCACCTGGCGGCCTCCACGGGCGGGATCGAGCTGGTCAACCGCATGCTCGGCCGGCACAGCGGCACCCCGTACGAGTCGAAGCTGCGCCAGCTGGTGGGCGAGCTCCGGGAGGAGCAGGACGCGCTGCGGGGGACGATGGCGGCCCTCTCCATCCCGGTGCGCCAGTACAAGCTGCTCGCCTCCTGGGTGGCCGAGAAGTTCTCCCGGGGCAAGCTGAACGGGCGGCTGCTGTCGCGCTCGCCCCTGTCGGACCTCGTGGAGTTCGAGTTCATCGCGACCGCGGTGCTCGGCAAGCGGGCCGGCTTCGAGACGCTGCGCGTGCTGGCCGATGCCGACCCACGGATCGACGCCCCGCTGCTCGACCGGCTGATCGGCCAGGCCAACCGGCAGCACGAGTGGCTGGCCGAGGCCCGTCGCGAGGTCGCCGAGCAGATCTTCGGCGGCCGGGCGGGTGCGGCCTCCGAGGCGCCGGGCAACTGAGCCCCGGCGGGCGCGGGCGGTCGGCTCCGGGTAGAACGTGATCATGTGCCATGACCACGACAGCCGCCCGCCCGCACCGCCCCGTACCGCCGAGGTGGGCGATCGCGGGTTCCTGACCCTGCAGGCCGCCGACGGCACCCAGTTCTCCGCGGCCTACGCGATGCCCTCCGCCCGGCCGCGGGTCGGCGTCGTCGTCCTGCCCGACATCCGCGGGCTGCACCCCTACTACGTGGCCCTCGCCGAGCGGTTCGCCGAGACCGGCGCCGCCACCGTCGCGATCGACTACTTCGGGCGGACCGCGGGTCTGTGCGGCGAGTCGGGCACGCGCGGGGAGGACTTCGACTGGCAGGCGCACATCCCCCAGACGACGCCGGAGGGCATCGACGCCGACATCACCGCCGCCATCGCCGAACTGCGGGCCCGCACGGTGCCGGACCTGCCGGTGGTCACCGTCGGGTTCTGCTTCGGCGGCAGCCACTCCTGGCGGCAGTCCGGCGACCGCCTGGACCTCGCCGGCTGCGCGGGGTTCTACGGGCGCCCGGCGATGGTCGGCGACGCCGCGACCCGCGCGCACCTGCCCACGGTGATGCTCATCGCCGGGGCCGACGCCGCCACGCCGACGGCGGACCAGCTCGCGCTGGCCGAGACGATGCGGGCCGCGGGCGCCGACGTCGACGCGGTCGTCTTCGACGGTGCCCCGCACTCGTTCTTCGACCG
>DASYGS010000057.1:0-11205 GCA_035999465.1 Blastococcus sp.
TGATCGGCCAGCTAACCCTCGACCCGGCCAAGCGCTACGCCAAGATGCAAGCTGCCTGAACCGAAGTGCGACACATGTCGTGAGACATCACCACGACAGATGTCCGGAGACAGAACAGCGCACCTTCCGCGCTCGAGCGACTCCGTGAGGGGTCAGTCGGGGATGTAGTTGAACTCGTCGGGGTTCGGGCCGGTGCGCTCGCCCCGGTCGAGGGCGGAGATCGCGGCCATCGCCGACTCGTCGAGCTCGAAGTCGAAGATCTCGAAGTTCTCCTGCACGCGGCTGCGCGTCACGGACTTCGGGAAGACGACGTCGCCGCGCTGGATGTGCCAGCGGAGGGTGACCTGCGCCGGCGACTTGCCGTGCTGCTCACCGATGCGCGTGATGACCGGGTCGTCGGCCACCTTGCCGCGCGCGATCGGCGACCAGGCCTCGGTCACGATCTCGTGGTCGCCGTTGAACGCGCGCAGCTCGTCCTGGGTCAGGAACGGGCTCACCTCGATCTGGTTGACCGCCGGCTTGACGTCCGAGCCGGCGAACAGGTTGCGCAGGTGGTTCGGGTGGAAGTTGGAGACGCCGATGGCGCGCACCCGCCCGCTCTCGTAGATCTCCTCCATCGCCTTCCAGCGCTTCACGTAGTCGCTGGCGGCCGGCAGCGGCCAGTGGATGAGGAACAGGTCGAGCTGGTCGAGGCCCAGGTCGGCCAGCGACTGGTCGAACGAGCGCAGGATGTCGTCGCGCTCCAGCCGGTTGTTGTTCAGCTTGCTGGTCACGAAGATCTCGGCCCGGTCGATCCCCGAGTCGCGGATCGCCTCGCCGACGCCCTTCTCGTTGCCGTACATCTGCGCGGTGTCGATGTGCCGGTAACCGATCTCGAGCGCGGTGGCCGTGGCCTTCGCGGTCTCCTCGGGCTTGATCTGGAAGACGCCGAATCCCAGCTGGGGGATCTCGACGCCGTTGTTCAGGGGGATGAGGGGCACGGTTGCCACGGGTGGTCCTTTCGGTCGATGGGGGCGCCGCGACGTCGAGCGTCTGCGGCCTGCCTGGTGTTCCGGCTACCCGACGACCCGCGACTCAACCCGGCGACTTCCGCCCTGCGGAAGCCGCGACCACGAGATCCGGCCCCGGGGCGTCCCGGCCGGCGCCCCACCACCTGGTCCGCATCCTTCACACCACGGTGCGCGCCGCCCAGAGGTCGGGGAAGACGACCCGCGCGGCGCTGCGCTCCAGCCAGGCCAGGCCGGCCGATCCGCCGCTGCCGGGCTTCGCGCCCATCGCCCGCCGGACCGCGGTCACGTGCCGCTGGCGCCACGTGGTGAACACCTCGGCGACGTCGGTGAGCGCCTCTCCCAGCATGAACAGGTCGTTGCCGGGCCGCGGGTCGCGGTAGACCTCGACCCACAGCGCGGTGACGTCCGGGTGCGCCTCGTGCGTCTGGGCCCGGTCGCGCTCCAGCACGGCGGCCGGCACGGGCAGCCCGCGCCGCCCCAGGTAGGCCAGGACGTCGTCCTCCAGGGACGGCGCTGCCAGCGCGCGCTGCAGGTCGGCGTGCACGGCCGGCAACCCGCGGTGCGGGCGGACGACGGACTCGGCCTTGAGCCCCAGCAGGAACTCCACGTGGCGGTACTCGTAGGACTGGAAGCCCGACGCCTCGCCGAGCTGGTTCCGGAAGCCGTTGAACTCGGCGGGGGTGAGCCAGAGCAGCGACCCCCAGCTCGCGTCCAGCGAGCGGAGGTGGTGCACCGAGCGCCGGATCGCCGAGAGCGCGCCGTCGAGGTCGTCGACCCGCAGCCGGCGCTGGGCCAGCTCCCACTCCCGCCGCAGCAGGGTGAACCACAGCTCCATCACCTGCGTGACGACGAGGAACGCGGGCTCTGCCGGGTGGTCGGTCACCGGCCGGACCAGCGCCTGGAGCTGACGGACGCCGACGTAGGTCTCGTACGGCGTCGCCTCGGCGAACTCGACCACGGGCTCGGCGATGTGCTCGGCGGTCGCGGGGATGCCGCGGGCCGGGTCGGACGCGTGCAGCCGTCGGGTCGTCATCCGGTCATGATCGCCCGTCGGCGGGGCGACCCGGTAGCGCGGTCACCCGGAGGAGCCCCGCGCCGTCCGGCGCAGCAGCGGCAACCCGGCGACGGCCAGGACCGTGGCCAGCGCCGCGGCCAGGGCGGGGAAGGCGAAGGCCGCCTCCGCGCCCACGGCGTCGACGGTCGCGCCGGCCAGGGCCGAGCCCGCGGTGACGCCCAGGGTGAGCCCGGTCGTCGTCCAGGAGAGGGCCTCGGTGAGCGCGCCGCGCGGCACCTGCGCCTCCACCAGCGAGAAGCCCGACACCAGGACCGGTGCGATCGCGAGGCCGGCGACGAACGCCAGCGGCACCAGCACCGCCAGCGAGTTGACCAGGTGCAGCAGCTGCGCGGCCAGCCCGAAGATCACCGCGCAGGCGACGTAGCGGTGCGCGAGGGTGCCGGGCAGCCGCAGCAGGCCGTAGACCAGGCCCGCGACGAGGCTGCCGCCGGCGTAGGTGGCCAGCGCGAGGCCGGCCGACGCGGGCGCCCCCTCGCCCGCGGCGAACGCCACGACGACGACGTCCATGGCACCGAACACGGCCCCGACGGCCAGGTACGCGCCGCCCACCACGAGGACCGTCGGGCCGAGGGCGGCGAACCGGCGGACGACGGCACCCTCCTCGGGCACGTGCACCGGCGGCTCGGTCGCCCGCAGCCCCGCCAGCCACAACCCGCCGACCACGGCGATGCCGATGCCGGTGAGGAACCCGGCCAGCGGATCGATCAGGGTGGCGAGCAGGGTGACCAGCGGCGGCCCGACGACGAAGACCACCTCGTCGACCACCGACTCGAAGGCGAACGCGGTCTGCCGCGGGCCGGCGTCCAGCGCGTGCGCCCAGCGGGCCCGCACCAGCGAGCCGATGTTCGGCCCGCACGCACCGGTCAGGGCGCCGAAGAGGAACCACGTCCACCGCGGCGCACCGGCGACGACGACCGTCGCGAAGGTGACCCCGAAGGCGAGGTAGCCGGCCATCGCCCAGCGGAGCACGACGCCCTGACCGCGCCGGTCCATGGCCCGCGCCCACTGGGGGCCGAGCACCGAGCCGGCCAGCGCCAGTGTGCCGGCCACCGCCCCGGCCAGCCCGTAGCTGCCGGTTCGGCCGGCCACGAGCAGGACGGCGCCGAGGCCGACCATCGGCATCGGCAGCCGCGCCAGCCAGCCGACGAAGGAGAACGCCCGCGACCCGGGGACGGCGAACAGGCGGGTGTAGGGGCTGAAGACGGTGCGGGGCGACACGGGCTTCTCGCGCTTCCTGGCCACAGGCGAGTGCGGACCGAACGCCGCCGGGCTCTCGGGTGACCCGTCGACGGTAACAACGACAACGGACGGTCCGGAACCGGCGCGGCCTTGATCCCCGCACTACATTCGGGCCATGACCAGGAATCCGTTGCCCGATCCGTGGGTGCGCCCCGCCCACAGCGCGGCGGCGACCACGACCCCGGGCACCGGCGGCCTGGTCGACACCCACGGCCGGGTGGCCACCGACCTGCGCGTCTCGCTGACCGACCGGTGCAACCTGCGCTGCAGCTACTGCATGCCGCCCGAGGGCCTGGACTGGCTGCCCAAGGTCGAGGTGCTCACCGACGACGAGATCGCCCGGCTGGTGCGCATCGGCGTCGAGGACCTCGGCATCCGGGAGGTCCGCTTCACCGGCGGCGAGCCCCTGCTGCGCCCCGGCCTGGTCGGCATCGTCGCGGCCGCCACTGCGCTGCGGCCCCGGCCCGAGGTGAGCCTCACCACCAACGCGATCGGGCTGGCCCGGGTCGCCCCGGCGCTGGCGGCCGCCGGCCTCGACCGGATCAACGTCAGCCTCGACACGCTCGACCCGGAGCGGTTCAAGCAGCTCACGCACCGCGACCGGCTGGACGACGTCCTCGCCGGGCTGGCCGCCGCGCAGGCCGCGGGCCTGACCCCGGTCAAGGTGAACGCCGTGCTCATGCGGGGGATGAACGAGGAGGACGCCGTCCCGCTGCTCGACTTCTGCCTCGAGCACGGCTACCAGTTGCGCTTCATCGAGCAGATGCCGCTCGACGCCCACCACGCCTGGACCCGCGGCGAGATGGTCACCGCCGAGGACATCCTGGCCCGGCTCTCGGCCGCCCACACGCTCACGCCCGACAGCGAGGAGCGCGGCTCCGCGCCGGCCGAGCGCTGGCTGGTCGACGGCGGCCCCGCGACGGTCGGCGTCATCGCGTCGGTGACCCGGTCGTTCTGCGGCGCGTGCGACCGCACCCGGCTCACCGCCGACGGCCAGATCCGCAACTGCCTGTTCGCCCGCGAGGAGTCCGACCTGCGCACGGCGATGCGCGAGGGCGCGACCGGCGCCGAGCTGGCCGACCGCTGGCGGATCGCCACCCTCGCCAAGCTGCCCGGTCACGGCATCGACGACCCGAGCTTCCTGCAGCCCAGCCGGCCGATGTCGGCGATCGGCGGCTGACCCCATGTCGGTGACGGTGCGCTACTTCGCCGGCGCCCGGGCGGCCTCCGGCGTCGACACCGAGACCCGCGCCGCGGCCAGCCTCGACGAGCTCCTCGGGCAGCTCGTCGCCGCCCACGGCCCGAAGCTGGAGCGCGTGCTCACCGCCTGCTCCTTCCTCGTCGACGGAACCTCGACCCGCGACCGGACGTTGCAGCTGGCACCGGGCGCCGTGGTGGATGTGCTGCCCCCCTTCGCCGGAGGCTGACGGGCCCGGGAGCCGGCCCGGACCGCGGTGGACGACCCGGCGCTGACCTGCGGAAGGATGGGCGCATGAGCATCTGGGGCAAGGCGAAGGTCAAGGCCGAGGAACTGCTGGGCCGGGCCGAGCAGGTGTACGGGGAGTCCCACGGCGACGCCGCCGCCACCGTCGCCGGCGAGGCCCACGTGATGGAGGCCGAAGCCGAGGAAGAGGCCGAGGAAGCGGCCGAGCACGAGCCCGGGCACCGGGACGACGAGGGGCTCGCCGGCACCCGCTGAGAACCTTCGGAATACCCCGGCGTGTCCGCGATTGGGCGCGTCCGCACGGGGAAAAACGGACACCATGGTTCCACCCCGGATCGCGGATGTGGCGCCGTGGCGCGACTGGACCGCCGCGCTCGACGGGTTGCTCGAGTTCCTGCACGAGCACATCGGCTGGGACGTCTGGATGGTCACCCGGGTCGTCGACGACTGCCAGATCGTCCTGCGCTCCTCCCCGGCGGGATCGGTCCCGGCCGGCTCCCGCCTCCCCTGGGAGGAAAGCTTCTGCCGCGAGATGGTGGAGGGCAGGGCGCCGCGGATCGCGACGGTGACGGCGGCCGTGCCTGCCTACGCCGCACGCACGAAGGGCCTGGCCCACGAGGTCTCGGCGTATCTCGGCGTGCCGCTGGTCACGCCGGACGGGCAGCTGTTCGGCACGGTCTGCGGCGTCGCCTTCCGGGCGAAACCGCTCAGCGCCACCCGCGAGCTGCCGCTCGTGGAGATCGTCGCCCGGATGCTCAGCACCCTCCTGAGCGGTGGCCTCCCGCCCCCGCCGCTGCCGGAGCCGCGCACTCCCACCCGCTGACGGGCCGGTCGCCGCTCAGGGGCAGGCGACCCACTCCTCCTCGCCGTCGGTGAACACCTGCCGCTTCCAGATGGGCAGGCGCTTCTTCACCTCGTCGACGAGCTCGGCGCAGACGGCGAACGCCTCGCCCCGGTGCGACGCGCTGACCGCGCAGGCCAGCGCGACGTCGCCGATGCCCAGCAGCCCGATCCGGTGCGAGACGGCGACCGCGTGCACGTCGGGGCGGGCGGCGAACTCCTCGGCCAGCTCGCGGATCACGCCGGGCGCCGTCGGGTGGCCCACGTACTCCAGTTCGGTCACCGAGCGGCCGCCGTCGTGATCGCGGACGACGCCGGCGAACGAGACGACCGCCCCTGCGGCCTTGTCGGCCACGGCGTCCTCGTGCTCGGTCACGGACAGCGGCGCATCGACGACCCGGGCGATCACGGCGCCGAAGCTACCCCGCCGGGCGGGTCCGGGGGGACGTCGAGATCGGTGGGGTCGGCCAGGCCGGTGCAGTCGATCTCCTCGACGTCGTGCGCGGCCAGGTAGCGGCGGGCGCCCTCGTCGCCGGTCGCCGTCCCGACCACGCCGGCCCAGTGCTCGCGACCGATCAGCACCGGATGCCCCCGGACGCCGTCGTAGGTCGCCACCGCCAGCGCCGACGGCGAGGCGTGCGCGGTCATCCGCGCCAGCGCCTCGGCGGTCATGCCCGGCGTGTCGACCAGCAGGATCAGCGCGCTGTCGATCCGGCCGGGCCAGCCCCGCAGGCCGTCGAGGCCGGTGCGCAGCGAGGAGGCCATGCCGGTCTCCCAGTCCTTGTTGGCCAGCACGGTGGCGCCGTCGAGGTCGGCCTGGCGCCACACGTCGACCGCCTGCGCGCCCAGGACGACGAGCACCGGGTCGCAGATCGCCCTCGCCGTCGCCACGGCGCGCTCGACCAGCAGGCTGCCGCCGTACTCGACCAGGGCCTTGGGCATGCCGTAGCGGCGGCCGCCCCCGGCGGCGAGGACGACGGCGGCGACGGTCGGGGCGGATGCGCTCACGGCCCCACCCTCTCAGCGCGCGTAGACCGCGACCTCGCTGGCCTTCACCGTCGCCCACACCTCCGCGCCGGGGACCAGGCCGAGTTCGGCGAAGGCCGTGGCGGTGACGTCGGCGACCAGGGGCACCGCACCGGCCAGCTCGCAGCGCACGGTCGCCCCGTGCGGGGTCGCCCCCACCAGCCGGGCCGGCCAGACGTTGCGGGGGCTGCCGTCGGGGCGGCTCAGGTACAGCGCGACCGATTCGGGACGGACGGCGGCGAACACCGGCCCCGACGTCTCCTCGGCGACGGCCACCTCTCCCCCGCCGTCCAGGTGCACGCTCGTGCCGGCCCCCGTGCCGGGCAGCAGCGAGAGCCCGACGAGCCGCGCGACGTAGTCGGTGCGCGGTGCGCGGCTGACCTCCTGCGGCGTCCCGGCCTGCACGACGCCGCCGTCCTCGACGACGACCACCCGGTCGGCCAGCGCCATCGCGTCGACCGGGTCGTGCGTGACCAGCACGGTGCTGCCGGCGAACTCCGCGAGGTGCCGGCGCAGCTCGGCGCGGACGGTGAGCCGCGTGCGGGCATCGAGCGCGGACAGCGGTTCGTCGAGCAGCAGCAGCGCCGGGTCGCCCACCTGGGCGCGGGCCAGCGCCGCCCGTTGCGCCTGGCCGCCGGAGAGCTCGTCCGGCCGCCGGTCGCCGAGGCCCTCGAGCCCGACCCGCGCCAGCCAGCGCCCGGCGGCCTGCCGGGCGGCCGGCCGCCGCACACCCCGCGTCCGGAGCCCGAACGCCACGTTGTCGAGCACGCTGAGGTGCGGGAAGAGCAGCGCGTCCTGGAACACCATGCCCAGCGCCCGCTCGTGCGGGGGGAGGTGCACGCCACCGGCCGGGTCGTCCCACACCGCGCCGTCGACGGCGACACGCCCGGCGTCGGGGCGCAGCAGCCCCGCCACCACGCGGAGCAGCGTCGACTTGCCCGCCCCGTTCGGCCCGAGGACGGCGAGCACCTCGCCGTCGGCGATCTCGAGGCCGACGTCGAGGTCGAGGGTGCCGCGGCGGACGCGGACGGCGGCGTCGAGGCTCATGCCGCGATCCCGGCGCCCGACCGGCCCAACCAGCGGTCGCGCAGCAGCAGCAGGGTGCCCAGCGAGACGGCCATCAGCACCAGCGAGAGCACGATCGCGGCCTCGGGATCGCGCTGCAGCGCCAGGTAGACGGCCAGGGGCATGGTCTGCGTCGTCCCGGGGAAGTTGCCGGCGAAGGTGATCGTCGCGCCGAACTCGCCCAGCGCCCGGGCCCAGCAGAGCACCGAGCCGGCGGCGATGCCCGGGGCGACGAGCGGGAGGGTGACCCGCCGGAACGTCGTCCACCGGTCGGCGCCGAGCGTGGCCGCGACGTCCTCGAACCGCGCGTCGGCGGCGCGCAGCGCGCCCTCGACGCTGATCACGAGGAACGGCATCGCGACGAAGGTCTCGGCGATCACCACGGCGGGCGTGGTGAACGGGATGGTGATGCCGGCCGTCTCGTACAGCCGGCGGCCGATGATGCCCTGCCGCCCGAGCACCAGGAACAGCGCGACACCGCCGACGACGGGCGGCAGCACGAGCGGCACGGTGACCAGGGCGCGGAGCACCGAGCGCCCGCGTGCCCGCGACCGGGCCAGCACCCAGGCCAGCGGCACGCCGAGGACCAGGGAGATGAGCGTGGCCGCCGTCGCGCAGACCAGCGACAGGCGCAACGCCGTACCGACGCCCGGCGCGGTCAGCTGCGACCACAGGCTGCCCCACGGCGCGCGCACCAGCAGCCCGACCAGGGGCAGGACCAGGAAGGCGACGCCCAGCGACGCCGGGATCAGCAGCGGTGCCGGTACTCCGGAGCGCCGGTTCCTCACGCCCCGGGGACCCGGAAGCCGGCCGCCTTCAGTGCGGCCTGCCCGTCCGCCGAGCGCACCAGCGCGACGAACGCCCGGGCGGCCGCGGCGTTCGGCGCGGCCTTCAGCACGCAGATCGGGTACTTGTTCACCGCCTGCTCGGCCTCGGGGAACGGGATGCCCTGCACCTTGGGGCCGCCCGCCTGCACGTCGGTGGCGTAGACGAGGGCGGCGTCGACCTCGCCGAGCTGGACCTTGGTGAGCGCCGCCTTGACGTCCTCCTCCTCCGTGTCCGGCCTGGCCTGCACCCCGGCGGCCGCGAACACCTGCTTCGCGGCCGCGCCGCACGGCACGTCGGGGGCGCAGACGGCGAGGGTGAGCGACGGGTTGCCGAAGTCGGCCAGGCCGGTGACGTGCCCGGGGTTGCCCTTCGGGACGGCGATCTCGAGCACGTTCTCGGTGAAGACGACGGGGTCGGCGGCCTGCAGGCCGGCGGCGGTGACCACCTTCATCTGAGTGGTGTTGGCCGAGGCGAACACGTCGGCGGGTGCGCCCTGGGTCAGCTGGGTGGCCAGGCCGGAGCTGCCGGCGAAGTTGAACCGCACGTCGAGCCCGGGGTTGGCCTTGGTCAGTTCCTTGCCCAGCTGCCCGAAGACGCCGGTGAGCGACGCGGCGGCGAACACGGTCAGGGTGCCCGACAGACCGCCACCGGACGACGACGCCGAGCCCGAGGCCGCGCTGCCCGATCCCACGCTGCCCGAGCCCGCGCCGCAGCCGGTGAGTGCCAGGAGGGCCGCCGCTGCGAGGACCGCGAGCCGCTTCACGGGATGTCCACGCTGACCTGCGTGGCCTTGACCGTGGCGACCGCCTGCACGCCGACCTCGAGCCCGAGCTCGTCGGCCGCCTCGCGCGACATCAGCGAGACGACCCGGAACGGCCCCGCCTGGATCTCGACCTGCGCCATCACGGTGTCGCGCACGACGCGGGTGACGATGCCGGTGAGCCGGTTGCGCGCCGACGACGACCGCGTGACGCCGGGCTCGGGTGGCTCGTGCAGCTGCCCCGCCAGGGCGGCCAGGTCGGCGCCGTCGACCATCGCGGGGCCGCCCGCCTCGCGCAGGGCGGGCAGCCGGCCGCTGTCGATCCAGCGGCGGACCGTGTCGTCGCTGACGCCGAGCAGGGCCGCGGCCTCGGCGATCCGGTATGTCGGTGGCACGGCCGAACACTAGATCCGCATGTGCGGTTTATCAACGTTGGTCGATCTCCGCAGTCAAGGATCCCAGACCGTTCGACGTCCGCGGATGCATTTTTCCTCGTCACGTAGAGCGCCGCCGGGCCGGCAGTGGGCAGGGCCCCGGAACTCGTGCCGGCGGCCGGAGGGACGACGCGCATGCTGCTCGAGGTCGAGGCGCCCCCCGGCCGGTTGCTCGCGCCGGCCTTCCCCGTGGGCGACCTGGTCATGGCCGGGCGGCAGCTGCTGAACCTGAAGGAGCTCGCCGAGCAGGCCCGAGCTGCGCCGGCATCTCGGGCGGTCGGCCACGGCGGAAAACCGATGGCTCCGCCGCGTGGGCGCCGACAGACTCCCCGGTGATGGCCAGACCCACGATGCACCCCGACGAGATCCACACCGACGCCGCGCTCGTCCGCCGGCTGCTCACCCGGCAGTTCCCGAAGTGGGCCGAACTGCCCGCGACCCTGGTTCCGTCCTACGGCACCGACCACGACGTCTACCGCCTGGGAGAGCATCTCGGCGTCCGGCTGCCCCGCATCGGCTGGGCGGACGGGCAAGCTGCGAAGGAGGCCCAGTGGCTGCCGCGGCTCGCACCGCAGCTGCCACTGGCCGTGCCGACGCCCGTGGCACTCGGTCGGCCGGACGAGGGCTACCCGTTCACCTGGGCGGTGCACGAGTGGCTGCCCGGTGACAACGCCAACGGAACCCTGCGGGACCTCGAGGAAGCCGCGGTCGACCTCGCCGCGTTCATCCGGGCACTGCGCGCCCTGGACACCACCGGCGCGCCACCCCGGCAGCCCGGCAGCCGAGGCGGCCCGCTGGCCGAGCGGGACGAGGACGTCCGGCGCGCCGTCGCCGAACTGGGTGGCCGCATCGACGGAGCGGCCGCGCTGCGCTCGTGGGAGCAGTCGCTGGCCGCGCCGGTCTGGGACGGCGCCGAGACATGGGTCCACGGCGACCTGTTGCCCGGCAATCTGCTCGTCGTCGACGGCCGACTCTCCGCCGTCATCGACTACGGGGGACTCAACGTCGGCGACCCGGCCTGCGACCTGCAGCCGGCCTGGAACTCCTTCTCCGGCGAGAGTCGCCGCGCCTTTCTCGCCGGGACCCACGCCGACGACGCCATGCGGTTGCGGGGCCGCGGCTGGGCGCTCTCGCAGGCGCTGATCGCCCTGCCCTACTACTGGCAGACCAACCCCGGCATCGTCTCGCAGGCACTGCGCACTCTCCGCTTCGCCCTACGCGAGAACGAGGACTGAACCGCGGATGCCTGCCGCTCTGGCCCCCCGGACGCCCGCCGGACTTTCACTGTCGGAAGTCCCCGCCGGCCTGTGGATTTCCAGTGCGCGGTCTCTTTGCCTCCCGTCGAATTCGAACAGGTGATCGAAGCGGTTCGGAGGTGCCATGGGCGAGCTGGCGTCGACGCTGGACGGCCTCGCCGCGCTCGCGGCCGATGACCTCTTCCAGTACTCCGACGCCGATCTGCTCGACCGCGCCCGGGCCCTGGT
>DASYGS010000076.1:0-8384 GCA_035999465.1 Blastococcus sp.
CCCGGGCGCCGATCTGCCGCCGCAGTTCGGCGTACTGGCCGACGTCCCCGCGGTCGGAGTGCATCTCGGTGGCGAACCGGGTGGCCTCCTGCTCGTGCCGGGCCGCCGCCCGCGCCAGGCCTACCACCGAGCGGTCCGCCTGGAACTGGGCGAAGGAGGAGGCGAGCAGCTCGCGGGCCCGCGCCCGGCCGAACGAGCTGACCAGGTTGACCGCCATGTTGTAGCTGGGCCGGAACGACGACCGCAGCGGGTAGGTGCGGGTGCTGGCCAGCCCGGCGACCACCGAGGGGTCCATGCCCGGCGCCCAGACGACGACGGCGTGGCCCTCGACGTCGATGCCGCGGCGCCCCGCGCGACCGGTGAGCTGGGTGTACTCCCCCGGCGTCACGTCGACGTGCGCCTCGCCGTTCCACTTCACCAGCCGCTCGAGGACGACGGTCCGCGCCGGCATGTTGATGCCGAGCGCCAGGGTCTCGGTCGCGAACACGGCCTTGACCAGCCCGCGGACGAAGCACTCCTCGACGGTCTCCTTGAACGCCGGCACCAGCCCCGCGTGGTGGGCGGCGATGCCGGCCACCAGCCCCTCGCGCCACTCCCAGAAGCCGAGGGCCTGCAGGTCCTCCTGCGGCAGGCCGCCGGTGCGCGCGTCGATGATCTCGGCGATCTCGGCCCGCTCGGCCTCGTCGGTCAGGCGCAGCCCGCTGAGCAGGCACTGGTGGACGGCGGCGTCGCACCCGTTCCGGCTGAAGACGAAGGTGATCGCCGGCAGCAGCCCGGCGTTGTCGAGCCGGGCGATGATGTCCGACCGCGACGGCGGCCGGTACCGCGGCCGGTGGGAGTTGTCGCCGCGCCGCGAGCCGCCGCCGCCCCCGTGCCAGGAGTCGATCCGCCGCTCGTACTCGCGGACGTAGCGCACCAGTTCCGGGTCGACGACGGAGGCGCCGCGCTCGCGGGTGGACTGCACCCGAGGGGTGTCGCCCTGCTCGCCGGCGTGGGCCGCGGGCCGCAGCGAGAACAGGTCGAAGACCCGGTTGCCGACCAGCATGTGCTGCCACAGCGGGATCGGCCGCACCTCGCTGACCACGACCTTCGTGTGGCCGCGGACGGTGACCAGCCAGTCGGCGAACTCCTCGGCGTTGCTCACCGTCGCCGACAGCGACACGAGGGTCACCGACTGCGGGAGGTGGATGATCACCTCCTCCCAGACCGCGCCGCGGAACCGGTCGGCGAGGTAGTGCACCTCGTCCATGACCACGTAGCCGAGCCCGGTCAGCGCCGGGGAGTCGGCGTACAGCATGTTGCGGAGCACCTCGGTGGTCATCACGATCACCGGGGCGTCGCCGTTGACCGCGTTGTCCCCGGTCAGCAGGCCGACGCTGCCCTCGCCGTAGCGTGCGACCAGGTCGGCGTACTTCTGGTTGGACAGCGCCTTGATCGGCGTCGTGTAGAAGGCCTTGCGGCCCTCGGCCAGCGCCTTGTGGACCGCGAACTCCCCCACCACGGTCTTGCCGGCGCCGGTCGGGGCGCACACCAGCACGCCGGAGCCCTCGTCCAGAGCCTCGCAGGCCTCGATCTGGAACGGGTCGAGGGAGAAGCCGAGGTCAGCGGTGAAGTCCGCCAGTGTGCGGTGAGCGGTCCGCCTCCGGGCTGCGGCGTACCGCTCAGCTGGGCTGGACATGCCTCCCACGTTAGGCGCGCAGGTCGAGGAGGGCTCGGGTGCCCTCCCGTCAGCGGGCGGTGCCGACCACCTGCAGCGCACCGGGCACGCACTCGGCGACCGCCGGCAGCGGAGCGACGGGCTCGCCGTCGGCGTAGGCGTTGACGCCCGGGCTCGACAGCTCGACCCGGGAGGCCCGGACGACCGTCACGGCGGGGTGCTCGACGTGCGTGCCCGCGGTCAGCCGCGGCTTGGTGCGCACCAGTTCGAGGCGGCTGATCGGGCCGACGACGGTGACGTCGAACAGCCCGTCGGCGGGGTCGGCGCCGGGGCAGACCTTCATGCCGCCCCCGTACCAGCAGGTGTTGCCCACGGCGACCAGCGTCACCGGCAGCTCGCGCGTCTCGCCGTCGACCACGAGGGTCAGCTCTGTCGGGCGCAGCCGGGCGAGCTCGGCGAGGACCGCGACGTCGTACCGCCGGCGCCCGCGCGGCCAGCGCAGCCGGTTGGCTCGGTCGGTGACGGCGGAGTCGAACCCGCAGCAGAGGACCGTGGCCCACCACCGGTCGCCGGTGCGGCCGGCGTCGACGGTGCGCGCCACGCCGGCGAGCAGGTCCTCGGCGGCGGATCGGACGGCGGCGACGGGGGCGCGCGGCACCCCGAGGGCCAGCGCCAGGTCGTTGCCCGTGCCGGCAGGGATCACCGCGAGCGGCGTCGTCGTCCCGGCGACGGCCTGCAGGGCGGCGTGCGCGGCGCCGTCACCACCGACGGCGACGACGGCACCGGTTCCCGCGGCCACCGCCGCCGCGGCCGCACGCTCGGCGTCGGCCCCGGTGGTCGCCGGCAGCAGCCGCGGGTCGAGCCCGGCGGCGCGCAGATCGGCCAGCACCTCCGCGCCCAGCGCACGGGCCCTCCCCCGGCCCGCGCTGGGGCTCACGAGGACGGAGACCTCCGGCCGGCTCACCGGTGGGTCGGTGAGTCGAAGGGCTCCTCGAGGGGTGAGGGCCGCGCGTCGAGCGGCGAGGCCGCGTCGTCGTCCAGGTCGTGGAAGTGCTCGACGGCGGCCCGGCGGGCCCGCCGCTTGTCGACGACGCGGGCGATCTGGATGGCGATCTCGAACAGCATCATCATCGGGACGGCCATCAGCAGCATCGTGAACGGGTCCTGCGTGGGCGTGATGACGGCCGCGAAGACCAGGGTGAGGAAGTAGATCCAGCGACGGCTGCGGGCGAGCACCTGATGGCTGAGGATGCCGACCAGGTTGAGCGCGACCGCGATCAGCGGCACCTCGAAGCTGACCCCGAACGCCACGAGCAGGGACAGCACGAAACCCACGTAGTCCTGCGCGGTGAGCGCCACGATCACGCCGTCGCCGGCCAGGCCGAGCAGCAGCTTCAGGCCGGCGGACAGCGAGATGTAGGCCAGCACGGCGCCGAGCGCGAACAGCGTGGTGGACGCGACCACGAAGGCGATGCCGTACCGCTTCTCGTTCCGCTTGAGCCCGGGCGTGATGAACGCCCACAGCTGGTAGAGCCAGAACGGGGCGGACAGCACGGCGCCGGCCAGGAATGCGACCTTGAGCCGGATGAACACGCCACCGAAGACGTCGGTGACCAGCAGCCCGCAGGGCGCGCCGCTGCCGCCGTAGCGCAGGTGTGCAGGCAGGCCGCAGTACGGGGCGCGGATGAACGCGCCCAGGCCGTGCTCGTACCACCAGAACGCGATCGCGGTGGCGATCAGCAGGGCCAGGAGCGCCTTGGCGACCCGGTTGCGCAGCTCGGTGAGGTGCGCGATGAGGCTCATCGTCGCCTCGGGGTCGCGGGGGCGACGGCGGCGCCGACGGCTCGGCCCGTCCCCTGCCTCACTCACGGTCGTACTGCTCGGAACGAGGGGTCAGCGGGGGCCGTCGGCCGACCCGGTGCGGGCCTGCTCGGTGCGGGCCTGCTCGGTGCGGGCCTGCGCGGCGCGGGCACGCAGCTCGGCGGCGCGGGCCTCGGCGAGGCGGGCCTCCTCCTCCAGCTGCGCGGTCAGGTCACCGTCGGCCGCCGGGGCGGGGCGGACGATCTCGCCGCGGACCGGCGCCGACGTGGTGGCGGCGTCGCGGGTGCGCAGGTCGTCCTCCTTCATCCCCTTCATCTCGCCCTTGAAGATGCGCAGCGACCGGCCCAGCGACCGGGAGGCGTCGGGCAGCTTCTTGTAGCCGAAGAGCAGCAGCGCCGCGACGATGAGCAGCACGAGTTCCGGCGCGCCGAGTCCGAGCATGGCGGGTCCTCCAAGGTGGGCGGGCACCGGCGATCCTACGCCGGGCACGGGTGCGGTTCCCGGCCGTCGACGGCCGGCCGCGGCGGGTCAGCGGGCTTCGGCGGCCTGCTCGCGAGTGCGCTCGACGGCGCCCAGGGTCTGCTCGACCTGCGCGAGCAGCGGCCGCAGGTCGCGCTCGGCGCCCTCGAGCTCCCGGCGCAGCCGGGCGGCGGCCCCGAACAGCCCGTAGGCGATGCCGCCGAGGACCACGACGGCCAGGACGGCGACGACGATCCACACCACGAGAAGGAGCACGGCCAGACCCTAACCGGCGTTGCTGGGGGCAGGCTGAGACTGGGCGCGGTAGCGGGCCAGCGCCGCCCGCGCATCGGCGGCCACCTCGGCGGCGAGGCCGGCCGGCTCGTCGACCCGGGCGGCCCCTCCGAGGGAGGCGACCAGCCGCCGCGCCCAGGCGGGGTCGCCGGTGCGCAGGGTGACGGCGAGGCCGCCCGGCGGGTCGTCGACCGCGGCCACGGACTCGACCGGGTAGTAGTCGGCGACCCAGCGTGCCCCGCGGTCGAGCCGCAACCGGACGGCCGTCGCGTCGGGCTCGGGCTGGTACACGCCGTTGTCGACGTCCCGCTCGTGGGCCTGCGGCGGTGGGGCGGCCCGCTCGTCGAGGACGGTGACGTCGTCGACCCGGTCGAGCCGGAAGAGGCGGACCCCTTCGGCCTGCCGACACCAGGCCTCGAGGTACCAGCGCCCGTCGACGAGCAGCAGCCGCATGGGGTCGACGGTGCGTTCGGTGCGCTCGTCGCGGGCCGGCACGTAGTAGGTCAGGTGCAGGGCGCGCTTGCGTTCCAGGCCCTCGCGGACGACGGCGAGCGCCTCCTCGCGGGCGTCGACGCTGACCGCCACGGGGGTGATCCGGTCGGCGGCGTGCCCCGCGGCCGCGGAGACCTTCGCCAGCGCCCGGCTGACCGCCTCGCGCTCGGCCAGGCCGGGCAGCTCGAGCAGCGTGCGGAGGGCGACGACGAGCGCGACCGCCTCGTCGGTGGTCAGCCGGAGCGGACGCACCATGCCGGCGGTGAACGTGACGCGCACCCGGTTCCCCTCGAATGACAGGTCGATGAGGTCGCCGGGCCCGTAGCCGGGCAGCCCGCACATCCAGAGCAGCTCGAGGTCGCTGCGTACCTGGCGCTCGCTCACGCCGAAGTCGCGGGCCACCTCGGCGACGCGCACGCCCTCGGGCCGGGCGGTCAGGTACGGGACGAGCGCGAGCAGCCGGGTCATCCGGTCGGTGGTGCCGGCGGCGGTCATGCGCGCTCCCCCATCGCGGCCAGGCGTGTGAGCCGGCTGATGACGGCGTCCCGGATCTCGGCGGGCGACTCCACCAGCACGTCGGCGCCGTAGGCGGCGATCTGGTCGGCCAGGCGGCCCGGCTCGGTGGTGCGCAGCTGCAGGCGGTCGTCGTCGGAGTCGGTGGCGCCGGCCTCGGGGCCCAGCGGCGTGGCGTGCCGGCGCAGCCCGATCGCGGTGCCGGGCCGGGCGCGGACCACGACGACGTGCTCGGTTCCCCCGACCTGGCCGGCGACGACGACGGCGAGGTCGAGGTCGGCCGGCGGCTCGAACGCCCCGGCCGGTCCCGACGCCTTGGGCATGCCCACGACGCGGGAGAGCCGGAACACCCGCTCGGCGCCGCGGTCGAGGTCGTGGCCGACCAGGTACCACCGGCCGTGCCACGCGACGACGCCCCACGGCTGCACCCGCCGCCGGCCGGGGACGTCCTCGTCGGGGCGCTGGTAGTCGAAGGTGAGGGCGCGGCGGTCGCGGGCCGCGGCGTAGCAGGGCTCGAAAGCCGGCTCGCCGCCGTCGAGCCGCGGCTGCAGCGGGATGGCCCGGGCGCTGTCGACGTCGATGCCCGCGGCCTTCAGCTTCACCAGTGCGCCGTGCGCGGCGCCGGCCATCTGCGCCGACTCCCACAGGCGCAGGGCCAGGCCGACGGCGGCCGCCTCCTCGCCGGTGAGCCGGATCTCGGGCAGCTCGTAGTCGGCGCGGGCGATCCGGTAGCCGTCCTCGGTGTCGAACGCGCTGGTGCGGCCGGTCTCCAGCGGCACGCCCATCTCGCGCAGGTCGGCCTTGTCCCGTTCGAACATGCGCTTGAACGCCTCGTCGGCGCGTTCGGAGCCGTCATCGGACTCGTAGCCGGGCACCGTGGCGCGGATCCGCGCGGCCGTCACGTACTGGCGGGTGCTGAGCAGGGCGATGACCAGGTTCACCAGTCGTTCTGCCCGCTTGGCCGCCATGCACCCAGGCTAGTGGTCCCGCTGGTCAGCGCCTTCCGCCGATGCGGGGTCCGCGCCCGTGCGGGCGGCTGGCTAGCCTCCTGGGCATGGCCTCCTCGGACCCGTCGTCCCCGGTCTCCCGTATCCGCTGGCGACGCGGGCGGGTGACGGCCACCGGCCGGACCGGGCGCGACACCCTCGAGCTGACCGTCGACGTCCCCGACGACGGCGAGCTGCGCGCGCTGGCCTACCCGTCGGTGGTCGGCGTCCCGCAGGTGGGCGACGAGGTGCTGCTCAACACGACCGCATGGGCGCAGCAACTGGGCACCGGCGGCTACGCGATGGTCGTCGCCGTCCCCGACCGGCTGCCGCCGGACCCCGCCGTCCCCGGCCACCTGGTAAAGGGCCGCTACACGCCGCTGCAGGTGAGCGTGCAGGGCGTCGACGAGCAGGAGACCGAGCACCACGCGACGATCGCCGAGGCCGACGACCTCGGGGGCATGCCGGTCGTCGTGGCCGATCTGCACTCCGCGCTGCCGGCGATCCTGATCGGCATGCTGGCCACCGACCCCGATCTGCGCGTGGCCTACGTGATGACCGACGGCGCGGCGCTGCCGGCGGCGTTCTCCCGCACCCTCGACGCGCTGGCGCCCTCACTGGCGGGCGTGGTCACCGTCGGACAGGCGTTCGGCGGCGACCTGGAGGCCGTCACCGTGCACACCGGCCTGCTCGCGGCGCGGCACGTGCTCGGCGCCGACGTGGCGATCGTGACCCAGGGGCCGGGCAATCTGGGCACCGGGACGCCGTGGGGTTTCTCCGGGGTCGCGGCCGGCGAGGCGTGCAACGCGGTGACCGTGCTCGGCGGTCAGGCGATCGGTGCCCTGCGGATCTCCGACGCCGACCCTCGGCCCCGGCACCGGGGCGTCTCGCACCACTCGCTGACGGCGTTCGGCCGGGTCGCCCTGGGCGGGGTCACGCTCATCGCGCCGCGGGGTCTGTCGTCGGAGCTCGGGGGGCAGGTCGACGAGGACCTCGCCGGGCAGCCGGAGCGCAATCCGGTCGTCTGGGTGGACACCGACAACCTCGACGCCGCGCTGGGCCTCTCCCCCGTGCCGCTGCGGACCATGGGCCGGGGCTTCCCGGAGGAGCGCGCCTACTTCCTCGCCGCGGCAGCCGCCGGCCGCTACGCGGCGCTGGCCGTTCCTCCCGACGTGGATGCCGGGGACGTCTCAGCCTGACCCCCGTCATTGATCATCGGCATATGGCTGGTCGACACGCCGGTGGAGGCAGCCATTCGCCGATGATCAACCGGAAAAAGCACGACCTACATGCTTGCGATGAGCTTCTCGACCCGTTCGTCGACGGCCTTGAACGGGTCCTTGCACAGAACGGTCCGCTGGGCCTGGTCGTTGAGCTTGAGGTGCACCCAGTCGACGGTGAAGTCGCGGCGCTTCTCCTGGGCCTTGCGGATGAACTCGCCGCGCAGCCGTGCCCGGGTGGTCTGCGGGGGGACGTTCTTCGCCTCGAACACGCGCGGCTCGTGGGCCACGCGGTCGACCTGACCGGCGCGCTCGAGCAGGTAGTACAGGCCGCGGGTGCGGCTGATGTCGTGGTACGCGAGGTCCATCTGGGCGATGCGGGGGTGGCTGAGCGGCAGTTCGCGCTTGGCCCGGTAGCGCTCGATGAGGCTGAACTTGGTGGCCCAGTCGATCTCGCGGTCGATCAGGGAGAGGTCCTCGGTGTCGACGGCCTTGAGCACCCGGCCCCACAGTTCGAGCATCTGCCGGTGCACCGGGCCGAAGCCCTCGCGGTCGACGAACTCCTGGGCGCGGGAGTGGTACTCGGTCTGGATCTCCAGCGCCGACATCTCCCGGCCGCTGGCCAGCCGGACCTTCCGGCGTCCGGTCATGTCGTGGCTGATCTCGCGGATGGCCCGGATCGGGTTCTCCAGGGTCATGTCCTTGATCGGGACGCCGGCCTCGATCATGCGCAGCACGAGGTCGGTCATCGTGACCTTGAGCAGCGTCGTCGTCTCGTTCATGTTCGAGTCGCCGACGATGACGTGCAGCCGGCGGTAGCGCTCGGCGTCGGCGTGCGGCTCGTCGCGGGTGTTGATGATCGGCCGGGACCGGGTGGTGGCGCTGGAGACGCCCTCCCAGATGTGCTCGGCGCGCTGGCTGACGCAGTAGATCGCGCCGCGC
>DASYGS010000115.1:0-3473 GCA_035999465.1 Blastococcus sp.
GAGTGGGACTCGATGGTCTGGCCGTTCTCGTCCTGCAGCAGGTAGGACCGCGCGCCGTGCAGCACGCCCGGCGTCCCGCCCGTGATCGTGGCCGCATGCCGGCCGGTGTCGACCCCGTCGCCCCCGGCCTCGAGGCCGATCAGCCGCACGCCCTCGTCGGGCACGAACGCGGTGAAGATGCCGATCGCGTTGGACCCTCCGCCGACGCACGCGAGCACCGCGTCGGGCAGGCGGCCCTCGCGCTCGAGCACCTGGGCGCGCGCCTCGTCACCGATGACGCGCTGGAAGTCGCGGACCATCGCCGGGAACGGGTGCGGGCCGGCGACGGTGCCGAACACGTAGTTGGTGGTCTCCACGTTGGTGACCCAGTCGCGGAAGGCCTCGTTGATCGCGTCCTTCAGCGTGCGAGACCCGGTGGTCACGGGGATGACCTCGGCGCCCAGCAGTCGCATGCGCGCGACGTTGAGCGCCTGGCGCCGGGTGTCCTCCTCGCCCATGTAGACGGTGCAGGACAGGCCCATGAGCGCCGCCGCCGTGGCGGTGGCGACGCCGTGCTGGCCCGCGCCGGTCTCGGCGATGACCCGGGTCTTGCCGATCCGCTTGGTGAGCAGCGCCTGACCCAGCACGTTGTTGATCTTGTGCGAGCCGGTGTGGTTGAGGTCCTCGCGCTTGAGCAGGATGCGGGCGCCGCCGGCGTGCTCGGCGAACCGCTCGACCTCGGTGATCGGGCTCGGCCGGCCCGTGTACTCCCGCTGCAGGCGGTCGAACTCGGTGAGGAAGACCGGGTCGACCCGCATGAGCTCGTAGGCCTCGGTCAGCTCGTCGAGGGCGGCGATCAGGGCCTCGGGCACGAACCGGCCGCCGAAGATGCCGAAATGGCCGGTGGGATCGGGCCAGGCCGGGCGCGCCGGAAGGAGGTCTTCCCCGGGCTGCGCTGGTCTGGTCGTCGTCATGCGTCCAGTGTCCCGCCTCACGGGCGATCGGCGGCGAGGGGGTCAGCGACTGGTGCGCGGCGTGGCGGGGTGGCTGCCCGCCGTCACCAGGTCGGCGACCGCCTGACGGGCGTCGCCGGCGGTGACCAGGCCCTCGCCCACGAGCACCGCGTCGGCCCCCGCGGCGGCGTAGCCGATCAGGTCGTGGGGGCCGCGGACGCCGGACTCGGCCACCTTCACCACGCCGGAGGGAAGCCCGGGCGCGATCCGCTCGAAGGTGGAGCGGTCCACCTGCAGCGTGGTGAGGTCGCGGGCGTTCACGCCGATGACCGCGGCCCCGGCGTCCAGCGCCCGGTCCGCCTCCGCCTCGGTGTGCACCTCGACCAGGGCCGTCATGCCGAGGGACTCGACCCGCTCCAGCAGCCCGAGCAGCACGTTCTGCTCGAGGGCCGCGACGATCAGCAGGACCACGTCGGCGCCGTGGGCGCGGGCCTCGTGCACCTGGTAGCTGCTGACCACGAAGTCCTTGCACAGGATCGGCACGTCGACGACGGCGCGGACGGCGTCGAGGTCGGCCTGCGAACCGCCGAAGCGGCGCCGCTCGGTGAGCACGCTGATCACCCGCGCGCCGCCGTCGGCGTACTGGCGGGCGAGCTCCGCCGGGTCGGGGATGTCGGCGAGGTCACCCTTGGAGGGGCTGCGCCGCTTGACCTCGGCAATGACCCCGACGCCGGGGGCGCGGAGGGCGGCAAGGGCGTCGAGGGCCGGTCGCGCGTCACGGGCGGCGGCCTTCACGTCGTCGAGCGGGCGGAGCGCCTCCCGCGCGGCGACGTCCTCGCGGACGCCGGCGACGATCTCGTCGAGCACGGTCACCGGGCCACTGTAGAACCGGCGCTGCCGCCCCCCGGGCCCGGGGCGGGTGGCGCGGGCCCGTCCGGTTCCGCTATACGGGGGTGGGGTCCTCGGTCGGGTCGTCACCGCGGTCGAGGGCCTTCCAGGCCGCCTGCGCGCGGTCCTCGTCGGTGCGCGGCGGCGCGGCCGCGCCCGTCTCGCGCTCGTAGCGGCGCCCCATCCCCGGCCAGCCCCGGCCGCGGACGACGACGAGCAGCCCGGCCACGACGCCCAGCACCCCGGCGAGGACGGCGAGCGCCGGCCAGACGGCGGAGACGTGGACGGTCACCGGGCCCGGCCCGCCGCCGACCCCGGGCAGCTCGGTGGAGGCGCCGGAGATCCCACCGGTGAGGGCGCGGACCCCCGACCACCCGAGCGTGCCGCCGGCCACCGCCATGAGCAGGCCGACGGCCACCCGGGCGGCACCGCGGACGGCCAGCAGGGCGACCGCCGCCGCGAGGAGGACCAGCCCGGTGGCCGGCACGAGGGGCGCGGCCTGGGAGCCGGTGAGGGCGAGCGCGAGCGGCGGCAACGGCAGCGGCCGGACGACGGTCACCCGCGCCCACTGCTGGCCGGCGGCCGACAGGGCGAGCGCGCCGGCGAGGACCGAGGCCAGCACGGCGGTGGTGAGCTCACGGCGAGCGGTCATCGCAGCTCCCGCAGGCCCTCGGCCGTGGCGATCGCCGACAGCACGGCCCGTGCCTTGTGCCGGGTCTCGGCCTCCTCGGCGACAGCGTCGCTGTCGGCCACGATGCCCGCGCCCGCCTGCACGTACGCCGTCCCCTGGTGCAGGACGGCGGTGCGGATGGCGATCGCCATGTCCAGGTCGCCGCTGGCGTCGACGTAGCCGACGGTGCCCGCGTACAGGGCGCGCCGGGTCGGCTCCAGCGACTCGATGATCTCCATGGCCCGCGGTTTGGGGGCACCCGACACGGTGCCCGCCGGGAAGGTCGCGTCGAACACGTCGAGGGCGTCGTGCCCGGGCGCCACCTCCCCCGACACGGTCGAGACCAGGTGCATGACGTGGCTGTAGTGCTCGACGCGCATGAAGTCGGGCACCTCGACGCTGCCCGGCACGCAGACGCGGCCCAGGTCGTTGCGGGCCAGGTCGACCAGCATCACGTGCTCGGCGCGCTCCTTGGGGTCGGCGAGCAGCTCGGCGGCCAGCCGCACGTCCTCCTCCTCCGTCGCGCCGCGCGGCCGGGTGCCGGCCGGCGGGTGGACGACGGCCGACGTCCCCGTGACCGTGACCAGCGCCTCCGGCGAGGAGCCGACGACCTCGAAGGGGCTCTCCCGCCCGGCGAAGCGCAGCAGGTACATGTACGGCGACGGGTTGGTCGCCCGCAGCACCCGGTAGACGTCGAGCGCGTCCACCGAGGTCGGCGTCTCGAAGCGCTGGGCCAGCACCACCTGGAAGGCGTCGCCGGCGCGGATGTGCTCCCGGATCCGCTCGACGCCCGTCTCGTACACCCCGGCCGCCATGTTGCTGGCCGCGGGCGGCGGGTCGACCGGCTCGAGCACCGCGACCCCCGGTGGCGCGGCATGAAGCAGGTCCGCGGCCATCGCGTCGAGCCGGGCGACCGCGTCGGCGTAGCCCGCCGGCCCCCGGAAGGCGTTGGCGATCAGCAGCACGGTGCCGTCGGTGTGGTC
>DASYGS010000123.1:0-3375 GCA_035999465.1 Blastococcus sp.
TCCACGTCGCGCACCTGCAGGAACGGGCCGTCGATGGCCTGCACGCCGCGGGCGCGGGCCGCCATCAGGATCTGCATGAGGATGTAGTGGAACGGGTCGCCGGCGTAGTCGGGGTGCAGGGCACCGACGACCAGCGACTTCATGTTGATGCTGGCCATGAAGTCGGCCGGGCCGAAGATGATCGTCTCGATCCGCGGGCTGGCGAACGCGATGTCGTTGACGTTGATCAGGCCCTGCGCCGTCTCGATCTGCGCCTCGATGCCGATCCGGCCGACCTCGAACCCGTTGGCCTTCTCGATCTGGGTGAGCAGCATGTCCAGGGCCTTCACCTGGGCGGCGTCCTGAACCTTGGGCAGCATGATGCAGTCGAGCTCGGCACCGGCTCCGCCGACGACCTCGAGCACGTCCTGGAAGGTCCACTCCGTCGTCCAGTCGTTGACCCGGACGGTGCGGATCTTGTCGCCCCAGCCACCCTCGTTGAGCGCGGCGACGATGTTCTTGCGGGCGCCGGGCTTGGCCAGCGGCGCGCACGCGTCCTCGAGGTCGAGGAAGACCTGGTCGGCCGGCAGGCCCTTGGCCTTCTCCAGGAACCGGGGGTTGCTGCCGGGAACGGCCAGATTGGAACGGCGGGATCGGAGCTCGGCCACGGTGCCTCTCTTTCTGAACGACGGTCGGCTGCTACCGGAGGGTAACCACGGTGCCGGGTCCCGGCTCATCCAGAGTTGATCATCGTCTGTCTGCACGCTCCATCGGCGTGCCGTCCCGTGTCCCGTGCACGCAGACGATGATCAACATCACAGGCGGGGGGCGACGGGGCGGCGGCCAGTCAGGTCGCGGCCTCGACGATCGTCGTCGGGCGGCCGGCCCGCACCACCAGCCCGACGCCCGCGACGACGGCGGCCATTCCGGGCAGCGCCAGCAGCGGCGGTGCCTGGTGGAGCAGCACGAGCGCCACGATCAGCGACCCGGGCACCTCCAGCAGGATGACCAGGCTGACCATCGTCGGGCCGACCGACGAGAGCACCAGGTTCAGCAGCGTGTGCCCGAGCAGCTGGGCGACGACGGTGATCGCCGCGATCAGCCACCAGTCGCGGGCGCTGAACCCGGCCAGCGGCACCCGCACGACCAGCGCGGCGACGGCGAGCACGACCGCGCAGGTGGTGTAGCAGACGACCGCGTAGGCCGATGTCGCGAGCCGCTCGCGGGCGCGCGCCCCGGCCAGCACGTAGCCGCCGGCGAAGATCGCGCCGAGCAGCGCCAGCCCGTCGCCGGCCACCGCGCGCAGGCTGACCGTGATGTCGACGCCCGCGATCATCGCGGCGCCGACGACGGCGAGCAGCAACCCCCACCACACCGCGGGCGGGAAGCGCACCCCGGCCAGCCGCGAGATCAGCGCGGTCCAGACCGGGGTGGTGGTGACCAGCGCGATCGAGGCGGCGACCGTCGTCATCGAGAGGCTGGGCAGCCACGCGGCGAAGTGTGCGGCGAGGAACAACCCGGCCAGCGCCGAGCTGCGCAGGTCGCGCAGCCGCAGCCCGGCCAGCGTGCCCCGCTCGCGGGTGGCCAGGACCGGCAGCAGCGCGGCGGCGCCGGCGGCGTTGCGCCAGAACGCGATCGCCAGCACCGGCGCGACGACCAGCGCGGTCAGCGGCCCCGACAGCGAGATGCCGACGACCGCGACGGCCATCAGGGCGACGTCCCGTCCGGCCGGCCGGTGCACGGCCCAGGCGGCCGGGGCGGTGGTGGTCACGGCACGCGGATCCGGCCGCTCGCGACCGGCACGACCGCGCCGCGGACGGTCGCGCCCACGGCCTTCCCGCCGGAGGCGGTGACGGTGCACTCCAGCACCGAGGGCCGGCCGAGCTTCTCGCCCTGCCGCACGACGTAGGACGACGTCCGGTCGCCGGCGAGCAGCCCGCACTCCACCAGCCAGACGCCGGTGCCGAGCGCGGCCGATCCGGTCGCCGGGTCCTCGCCCCAGCTGAGGTCGCCGGCGAACACCCGGGCGTAGGCGGTCGACGTCGCGGCGTCCCACGACAGCACCGACACGCCCTCCCCCACACCGAGCGCCTCGAGCGCCGAGTGGTCGGGCACGGCCAGGTCGACGACCTCGCGCCGCACCGACAGGAACGCGAACGGCAGGCCGCACCCGGCGACCTCCGCGGGCAGCCCGGTGACGTCGGCGGCGGTGAGCCCGACCGCCGCCGCCAGCGCGGCGGGGTCCGGCCCGTCCTCGAGGGTCGGCCGGCCGCCGGACAGCGTGGCGCCGGTCTCGTCCACGAGGACGTCGAGCACGCCCGCGCCGCACTCCTGGCGCAGCGGGCCCGCGGCGAGCCGGCCGGTGCGGACCAGGGTGTGCGCCGCGCCGACGCTCGGGTGCCCGGCGAAGGGCAGCTCGGCGAAGGGCGTGAAGATGCGCACCCGGTAGTCGGCCCCGGGTGCTGTGGGCGCGCACAGGAACGATGTCTCCGAGAGGTGGAACTCGAAGGCGAGCGCCTGGCACTGCGCCGTGGTGAGCGCGTCCGCGCCGAACACGACCGCCAGCGGATTGCCCGCGAAGGCGTGCGGAGCGAAGACGTCGACGACCTCATAATCGAGAAGTTCCGGGCCGGTCACGGGGCCGACGGTAATCTGCGAACCGTGACCACGGTGAGCAGGGCGTACGTCTCCAGGCTCGCCGGGCTGACGGTGTTCGACCCCAACGGCGACCGGGTGGGCAAGGTCCGCGACGTCGTCGTCGCCCTCCGGGTCGGCACCGCGGCGCCGCGCGTGCTCGGCCTCGTCGTCGAGGTGGTCGCCCGGCGCCGGATCTTCGTGCCGATGGGCCGGGTGACCGCGCTCGACACGGGTGCGGTGATGCTGGCCTCGGGCACGCTGAACCTGAAGCGCTTCGAGCAGCGGGCCGGCGAGACGCTCGTGCTCGGCGAGCTGTTCGACCGGACGGTGCGGATCATCGAGTCCGAGCGCCCGGCGCACGTCGTCGACGCCGGCATCGAGCAGACCCGCACCGGTGACTGGGTGCTCTCCCGCCTCGCCGTCCAGGAGCCGGGCCGGCTCGGCCGCCGCGGGCAGCTGCACCAGCTGGCCTGGGACGAGGTCTCCGGCCTGGCGCTGCCGCAGTCGGGCCAGGGCACCCAGACCCTGCTGGCCACCTACCGCGAGCTCAACGCCGCCGACCTCGCCCACGCGATCCAGGAGCTGCCGATGAAGCGGCGGCACGAGGTCGCCGAGGCGCTGGACGACGAGCGGCTGGCCGACGTGCTCGGCGAGCTGCCCGAGGCCGAGCAGATCACCATCCTCGGCACGCTGGAGGAGAGCCGGGCCGCCGACGTGCTCGAGGTGATGGACCCCGACGACGCCGCCGACCTGCTCGCC
>DASYGS010000135.1:0-30596 GCA_035999465.1 Blastococcus sp.
GGGGTAACCGGTGGCCGTGAACAGCGTCCGGTCCAGCCGGATGCGGTCCAGCCGCGCGTCGTACTCGTACTTGTTGCGCGAGCCCTTCGGGATCTCGACCATCACGTCGACCTCCACGGGCACGACCTCCCTCCACGGGAAGGACCGATCAGCCCGACGGGTCCGTCACCGGCGATCGCGACCCTGACCCCGTCACCGCCGCGCGTCAAGCGGAGTGCCCTTGCCGACAGATCCGCGGTGCTCGTGTCGACAACAACTCGGGATCGGAGCAGGGACGACGACGGCCCTGGGGTTACCGCCGAGTAACCGGCACCGCCCCGGCTCGTTGAGACAGCGCACCGGCCACCCGATCGAGGAGCCCGCATGCGCCGTCCCCGAGTTCTCCGAGCCGCGCTCGCCTCCGCCGCGGTGCTCGGCATCGTCGTCTCCGGTGCCGGTGCCGGTGGCGCCGCCGCGAGCGCGGGCCCGGCCCCCGGCTCGCCGGCGTACCTCGCCCGGGACGCGCAGAACATCGCTGACGCCTACGGCCGGCAGACCGCGCCCGACGGGCAGCTCTCCCCCGCCTACCTGCAGGCGGCGTCGACCTACCAGGGCACCGCCTACGCCCAGCAGTTGCTGGCCCAGGCCGCCACACCGACCCGCCCGGCGCTGAGCCCGGGCCTCGCGGTGCCGGGCTGGAACAGCGGGAACCCCTACCGCGCGAACTGGTCGAGCACGCGCGGGGTGATGACTCCGGTCTCGTTCACCAACCGGTACGGGGCGCTGCTGCGGGGCGACGTCTTCGGCCCGCGGCCCGGCGCGACCGATCCCTACACCGGCAAGGCCCTGACGGGCCCGTACCCCGGCGTGGTCATCACGACCGGATCGGTGCAGGGCAGCGAGCGGATGTACTGGTGGCTGGCGCAGGACCTCGCCGAGCGCGGCTACGTCGTGCTGACCTACGACGTCCAGGGGCAGGGCACGAGCGAGACGTTCCCCCACCGGGGCCCGGTCGAGGACCTGCCCTACTGCGACCTCGCCGCTCCGCCGTCGCCGGGCGAGCAGAACCCGTGCCCGGGCGTGCCGGCGCAGCAGACGTCGAACTTCGTCTACGGCACCGAGGACGCGATCGACTTCTTCCTCTCCACCCCATCGGCGCACTACGCGAACCCCGCGGCCGGCAGCGCCGCGGTCGACGCCTACAACCCGATGTGGCAACTGTTCGACCGCTCCCCCGACCCCGCGTCGGTGACCCCCGGGCGCACCACGCGGCTGGCCATCGCCGGGCACTCGCTGGGCGCGCTCGCGGTGTCCTACGTGCAGTCGGTGGACCCGCGGGTCGAGGCGGTCGTCGCCCTCGACAAGCTGTCCACCTCGACGGCGATCGCCAACTCACCGGAGTTCACCGCGATGGGCCCGCTGCACCCCGTCGTCCCGGCGCTGGGCGTGCAGTCGGAGTACGGCTTCACCGTCGCCCCCTACTACGCGAACCCCGGCCTCTTCGACCAGCCGGGCGTCTCGTCACCGACCCATGCGCCGGACCCGGCTCGCGAGGAGAAGACCGGCTTCGACGGCTGGCGGCAGGCCGGCGTCGACTCGATGGTGATCGTGCCCCGCTCGTCCACCCACCTCGAGTACACCGACATCCCCTGGGTGCTGCCGGCCTCCCGCTACGGCCAGGACGTCGCGAGCCACTACGCGCAGGCGTGGCTGGACAAGTACCTCAAGCACGATCCGGCCGCCGACGGCGCCCTGCTGGCGACGTCGTTCCGCTACCTGGAGCCGGCCGGCGCGGGCGTCTGGCGCCCGGTGACGCTGGACCGCGACGAGCACCTGTCGTTCTACTTCTGCTCCGGCTACGACCTCGCCACGGCGAGCGGCCGGCAGACCGACGACGACGTCACGGGCCTCGGCTGCCGGTGACCGGCACCCGGTGTCCCGGCAGCCCCGGCCGCCGGGACGAGGCCGCCAGGCGATGGCTGACCACGGTCAGCAGGATCAGGCTGATCGCGGAGAGGATCACGTAGACGGCGGTGCTGCCGGCCATGTCCCAGGCCGTGTGCAGGGCGACCACCACGGCGTAGGTGCCGAGGAAGTGGGCGATGGCCCGCGGCTGCCAGTGCAGGATCGCGGCGCGCCAGAGCGCCGCCGCCGCCAGGCCCGTCCAGGCCATGTGCGCGGCCGGGCTGAGGATGCCGCGGACGAACAGCACGTTGTCGACGACGGCGAGGTCGCCCCGGGACTGGATGAGGACGACGAAGGCGTACCCCATGGTCTCGAGGACCGCGAAGCCCGCGCCGCACGCGACGCCGAGCAGCAACCCGTCGGCGGGGTGCCGGTTCCGGCGGAGCACGAAGAGGAGCAGCGCGGCCGGGACGATGAGCTTGGTGAACTCCTCGATCAGGCCCACGGAGACCATCGGCACGAACCCGAGACGGCGGAGCGTGCCGTACTCGAGGGTGCCGGCGGTGACCACGCCGATGACGCCGCCGACGAGGGCGGTGAGGGCCACGGTGCCGCCACTGACGGCGAACACCAGCCGCTGGCCGGCGACGAACACGACGAAGGCCGTCGGTATCAGCGCCGCGCCCAGCAGAAGGAGGGAGGGGACGAGGTTCGGGTTGCCGGTGGAGACGATCCCGCGCCGGACGTACTCGAACAGCGCCCCGCCGACCAGCAGGACCAGCACCCAGCTCCAGCGCCGGACGTGCCCCGCGGCCCGCGGAGCCTCAGGCGATGTCACGGCGACGCAGCGCGGCCAGGCCGCCGGCCCCGAGGGCGGCCGCGAGGATCGTGAGCACGACCAGCGGAGCGGCGCTGACCGGGACGCCGGGCAGCCGGGGCGTGTGGGCGAACGGCGACAGGTCCATGACCCACTGGTCGAGCCCGAACAGGCCGCCGAACTCCCCCAGCAGGAGGAACACGGTCAGGGCGATCCAGCCGACCGCGGCCAGCCGGGGGGTGAGCCCGAACGCGGCCACGGTGATCCCGACCAGCACCCACGCGGCCGGTAGCTGCACGAGCGCCGCGACGAACACGCGGCCGGCCTGGCCCATGTCCCCCACCCGCGCGCCGTGGGCCAGCCCGGCCCCCGCGCCGACGCACGCCATCAGGACCGTGGTGCCGCCGACGGCGACGGCGATGTGGCCGGCCGCCCACCGGAGCCGGCCGACCGCCCCGGCGAGCACCGGCTCGGCGCGCAGTTCGGTCTCCTCGGCGCGCAGCCGCAGCACCGACTGGATGCCGTAGGCGGCCGCGACGATGCCGGCGATGCTCAGCTCGAGGGCCAGGAAGGCGTCGGTCAGCGCCTTCTCCCCGCCCAGGGTGGTGATGAGGTCCCGCGCCGAGGGGCTGTTCAGGAACCCGCCGATGTCGGAGACGATCGTGCCGAGCACCGCGCCGAGCAGCAGGAAGCCCACCGCCCAGCCGAGCAGCGCCCCGCGCTGCAGCCGCCAGGCCAGGGCCAGCGGGGTGCGCAGCGACGGGAGCGCGGCGGGCCGGCCCGGACGGCCGGGCAGCAGCCCGGTGCCGAGATCGCGGCGCGACGCCAGCGCGAAGGCTCCGGCGACGACCACGCCAGCGAACGCCACGGTGATCAGCAGGACCCACCAGCGGTTGCCGGCGTACGGGCGGAACTGCTGGCCCCACCCGATCGGCGACAGCCAGGTCAGCCAGCGCGGGCCGGCCGGCGACGCGGTGTCCCCGACCGCGCGCAGCACGTAGACCACGGCCAGCACCGTCGCGGAGATCGACGTCGCGGTGCGCGCGCTCGTCGTCAGCTGCGCGGCCACCGCCGCGATGGCGGCGAACGCGAGCCCGACCCCGCCCCAGGCGACGCCGAAGGCGAACGAGCCGTCGAGCGGCAGACCGCTCGCGGTCAGCGCCAGGCCCGTCAGCAGGGCCAGGACCACGTTGGTGACGACGACGACGGTCAGCCCCGCCGCCAGCGGTGCGTGCCGGCCGGTGGCCGCGGCGCCGACCAGCTCGAGGCGCCCGCTCTCCTCGTCGGCCCGGGTGTGCCGCACGGTCAGGACGACGGCCAGCAGGGCCACGAAGACCGCACCGATGCCGCCCATCTTGATCATGGAGATCGCCCCGATGGACGACGGGTCGTACACCCGGCCGTACATCGCGACGAGCGCCTGCGAGCGGTTGACCGCGTCGGCGGCGGCCATCCGCTCGCCCGCCGAGGGGTAGAGGTCCACCGTGGCCAGGGCCGAGGACCCCGCCATGAGCACGAACACCGCGAGCCAGGACGGCAGGAGGATCCGGTCCCGCCGCAGCCCGAGCCGGACCAGGGCACCCGTGCCGGCCAGCGAGCTCATCGCGTGGCCGTCTCGGCGTCACGGACGGCTCCAGGGCCCGCCTCCGTGCCGTAGTAGCGAAGGAAGAGCTCCTCGAGCGTCGGCGGCTGGCACACCAGACCGCGCACGCCGACCCGGGTCAGCGCAGCGAGCAGGCCGTCGAGCCCGCTGCCGTCGACCTGGCAGCGCACGTGCGCCCCGTCGACGCGCAGTTCGTGCACCCCGGGGAGGCCCTCCAGGCCGCCGGGGGGTGGTGCGGCGAGGTCCGCGACGACGTGGGTGCGGGTGAGGTGCCGCAGGTCGGCGAGCGCTCCGGTCTCGACGGTCCGCCCGGCCCGGATGATGGTGACGCGGTCGCAGAGCGCCTCGACCTCGGCCAGGATGTGGCTGGACAGCAGGACGGTGCGCCCGTCGCTCCGCACCTCGGCGATGCAGTCGCGGAACACCTCCTCCATCAGCGGATCGAGGCCCGACGTCGGCTCGTCGAGCAGCAGCAGCTCGACGTCGGAGGCGAGCGCGGCGATCAGCGCCACCTTCTGGCGGTTGCCCTTGGAGTAGGCCCTGCCCTTCTTCGTGGGGTCCAGGTCGAAGCGCTCGATCAGCTCCGCCCGGCGGCGGGCGTTGGTGCCGCCGCGCAGGCGGCCGAGCAGGTCGATGACCTCGCCACCGGAGAGGTTGGGCCACAGTGCGACGTCGCCGGGCACGTAGGCCAGCCGCCGGTGGAGGTCGACCGCGTCGCGCCACGGGTCCCCGCCCAGCAGCGTCGCCCGACCGCTGTCGGCCCGCACCAGCCCGAGCAGGACGCGCAGCGTCGTGGTCTTCCCGGCGCCGTTCGGGCCGAGGAAGCCGTGCACCTCGCCGGCCGCGACATCCAGCCCCAGCCGGTCGAGAGCCCGGGTCGCCCCGTAGGTCTTGACCAGGTCCGTCACCGTGATCGCCGTCCCCGCAGACACCGCCATGACCCCCATGCTTGTCGCCCGCCGACTCTCCGTCCACGGGGCGCGCCCTCATGGTTGACACATGCACATCGAGAATCGATTATCAGTGATGACAACGTGCCCGGCCGCGCAACTGCGCCCCGCAGTCCTCGACCGCGCACGATCGGCGTGCCTCCGGGGAGGGCCTCGGGCACCGTGATCCAGGAGGTACCGCGATGCAGCGCGTGACGCCGCAGGTCTTCACGTCGACCGAGATCCGTGGCTGCAACCCCAGCTACGTGGTGACCTCCGCGGGCGTCGTCGTCGTCGACACCCCGCAGCTGCCCACCAAGGCCGTGGCCATGCGGAAGCAGGCCGAGTCGCACGGCCCGGTCCGCTTCGTGATCAACACCGAGCACCACGTCGACCACATCTTCGGCAACTACTGGTTCAAGGGCGCCGGCGAGGTGGTGCACCACCAGGGCGTCGCCGACAACTTCATGGTGCCGACGCCGGATCTCGACCCGTTCGACTACGCGCTCGAGGCGATCCCGACCGACGATCCGGACGCCGCGTCGATCCTCCCCGACCGCGACACCTACTACGAGGACCCGAACCGCGGCGACCTGGTGTTCACCGGCGATCTCGAGATGCGGGTCGGCGACACGACGTTCCACCTGATCCACACGCCCGGCCACACCCCCGGCCAGGTCGCCGTCTACGTGCCCGAGCAGCGCGTCGTCTTCACCGGCGACACCGTCTTCTCCGAGTGCCAGACGTGGCTGATGACCTCCGACATCGACCAGTGGGTCGGCGCCCTCGACCTCATCTCCGGCCTCGACGTCGACCGCGTCGTCCCCGGGCACGGGCCGGTGACCACCGTGGCGTACCTGGCCACCCAGCGGGCCGTGCTGCTCGAGTGGACCAGCGCGGTCGCCAGCGCCGTCGCCCAGGGCTGGTCCCGCGAGGAGACCGTCGCCCGCGTCGACTTCCGCGACAAGTTCGGCCCGGTCGACGTCGGGCAGGGCTACATGATGGACCACATCCAGACGCTCAACGCGGCGTCCCTGTGGGACAAGTTCACCGCCAAGCGGCCCGCCGTCCGCTGATCCACAGACCCGCGAGGAGAGCCATCCGATGGACGAGCTGCAGCGCTTCACCCTGACCGACCGCGTCGCGATCGTGGCCGGAGGTTCCGGCGGCGTGGGTGTGCGCACCTGCGGAGCCCTGGCCGGGGTGGGGGCGAAGGTCGCGATCGTCGGCCGCTCCGGGGAGCGCCTGGCCGAGGCGCGCCAGGCCGTGGAGAAGGCCGGCGGCGAGGCCCTGGTGATCGCCGGCGACATGTCCGACAAGGCCGCCGCCGACGACGCCGTGCAGCAGACGCTGGACACCTTCGGCCGGGTCGACGTGCTGATCAACGGGATCGGCGGGGGCGCCGGCACCGCCCTCTACGCCGCCGAGGAGTACCCGCAGGCGGAGTGGGACCGCATCCTCGACCTGAACCTGACCACCGCGCTGCTGGTGTCCCAGGCCGCTGCCCGGGCGATGATCGCCGGTGGCCGGGGCGGTTCGATCCTCAACATCTCCTCGGTGCGCGGGCAGCTCGGCATCGACGCGGGCTACTCGGCCTACGTCGCCGCCAAGGGCGCGATGGATGCGGTGACCCGCCAGCACGCGACCGAGTGGGCCAAGCACGGCATCCGGGTCAACGCCATCTCCCCCACGTTCGTGCGGACGGCGCAGGCGGCCAGCCTGCTCGCCGACGAGGACTTCTACGCCAAGCTGGTCGGCCGCATCCCGCTGCGCCGCATCGCCGACCCCGACGACCTGGTCGGCGCCCTGCTGTTCTTCTGCTCGGACGCCTCCTCGTTCGTCACCGGCCAGATCCTCACCCTCGACGGCGGTCTCACGGCCACCCAGTGAGCGAGGGGCGCCGGCACCGCGCGACCTGCGCGGTCGTCCGCGAGCAGGGCGGCCCGTTCCTGCTCGAGCAGGTGGAGCTGGCCGGCCCGCGCGACGACGAGGTCCTCGTCGAGATCGTGGCGGCCGGCATGTGCCACACCGACCTGCTGGTGCGCGACGCCCGCCCGGAGTCGCTGCCCGCGGTGCTGGGCCACGAGGGCGCGGGCACCGTGCGGGAGGTGGGCGCCGGGGTCCGTGACGTGCGCCCCGGCGACCCCGTCGTCCTGAGCTTCCCGTCCTGCGGTGGCTGCCGCCGGTGCCGCGCCGGCCGGTCGGCGTACTGCGACTCGATCGCGAGCCTGAAGTTCGGCTGCCGCCGGCCCGACGGCTCGGTCGCGACGACGGACGCCCGGGGCGCGCCGGTCGGCGACCACTTCTTCGGGCAGTCCTCCTTCGGCACGCTCGCGGTCGTCTCCGCGCGCAGTGTGGTCCCGGTCCCGGGCGACGTCGACCTGCGCATCGCCGGCCCCCTGGCGTGCGGCGTGCAGACCGGTGCCGGCACCGTGCTCGACGTGCTCCGGGTGCGCCCTGGCTCGTCCATCGCCGTCTTCGGCGCCGGCTCGGTCGGGCTCAGCGCGATCATGGCCGCGCGGCTGTGCGGCGCGACGACGATCGTCGCGGTCAACCGCCGCGCCGCGCGCCTCGAGCTCGCCCGGGAGTTGGGCGCCACCCATCTGGTCTCTCCCGCCGACGTGGATCCCCTGGAGGCGATCAGGGAGGCCACCGGCGGCCGGGGCGTGGAGTACGCGTTCGAGACCACGGGCGATCCGGCCGTGTTCACGACGGCCGTGCGCGCACTGGACTCGCTGGGCACCTGCGCCTACGTCGGCACCGCGCCGCCGGGTGTCTCCGGCGGGGTGCCGATGCTGGAGGGCATGACGAAGGGGCTCACGGTGCGCGGCGTCCTGCAGGGCGACAGCACGCCGAGCGCGACCATCCCGCGCCTGTGGGACCTGCACCGGCGGGGAGAGCTCCCGTTCGACCGGCTGATCACCCACTACCCGCTGCGCCGGATCGACCAGGCCGCGGCCGACTGCCTCGGTGGCGCGGTGGTCAAGCCGGTCCTCCTGATGCGGGAGGACCGGCCCGGCACCGGTTGAGAGCGCGTCAGGCGAACGGATCGAAGGCCGCCGCGCGCACCGATCCGTCGGGGAGCAGTTCGACGGCGAACCCGTTGAGATTGGGCGGTTCGCCCGGGTCCACCCCCGTGAAGGTCAGCGACACCGCGCGCAGCAGCGGCGAGTGCGTCACCCCGACGACGGTGTCCGGCACGGCCGGGCCCGGGTCGCCCAGGCTCGCGGCGAAGGCCACCAGCCGGGCCGCGGCACCGGCCGCGTCGTCCCCCGGCGGGCTGGGGTGGCGCACCCACCACTCGATCCGGTCGGGAGCGGCGAACCAGCCGGTGAAGAACGGCACCGCCAGGACGTCGTCGGCGGTGAGGCCGGGCACCTGCTCGGCGAACGCCTCCGGGGAACTGACCATGTCCACCCGGACGCCGGCCAGGTACAGGTCGGGGTTGCGCAGCGCGAACGCCACCTCGGGCCCGCTGACCGCCGCCGAGGGGTCGGCGGCGGCGAACCCCTCCCGCACGAGCTGCGCGGTCTCCCGGGTGCGCTGCGTGTTGCCGGAGAGCACCCGCACCGCACCGAGCCCCATCGCGGCCAGGTGTCGCCCGGCGCCCTCGGCCTGCGCGCGGCCGGCAGCACTGAGCGGATGGTCGCCACGGTGCGAGGTCACCTCGCCGTGGCGCAGCAGGATCAGCCGCGGAGCCTTTCCGTTCACTTCTCCGGGTCCGGCAGCAGCACGTCGCGCACCAGGGCCTCGAGCTCGGCGCAGGCGCCCAGGAACTGGCGCAGCGTCTTGCGGGAGGCGCCGAAGTCCTGGAAGTCGGCGAGCGCCATGCCCTCGGCGTCGAAGGCCCGGCGGAAGTCGGGGATGCAGTAGAGCGCGTCGACCACCTCGGGCGCCACCGGCTCGTCGATCCGCGGCACCGGCTCCAGGCCGCTCGCGTTGATCTTCACCTGCCAGTCGAAGGGCGGGGAGATGACGACGTCGCCGCCGACGAACTCGCTCCAGTGCAGGGTGTTGCGGAACGCAGCGGACAGCAGCCGGGTGCGGAACCCGCGCTCGCCGAACAACTGGTGCGCCCGCTTGAAGACCGCGACGCCGGCCCACTCCAGGTGCCCCGGGTCGATGTCGATGCCGTCGCGGCGGGTGACGACCTTCATCCAGTCGTCGAGCCGGCCGACCATGATCGTGCACACCGGACCCATCGCGGCGACGTCGAGGCCGTCGGCCTCCCGCCGCTGCAGCCCGCGCTCGATGGCCTCGGCCACCGCGAGCGCCTGGGGCACCGTGAAGGAGACGGTCGCGTTGATGCTGACGCCCCGGTAGGTGGCCTCCTCCATCGCGAGGATGCCGTTCTCGGTGGCGGGGATCTTGACGATGACATTGGGCGCCAGCCGGTCGAACTCCACCGCCTGCTCCACCAGGCCGTCGGTGTCGCGGTAGAGCCGCGGATCGGTCTGGACCGAGAGCCGGCCGTTGCGGCCGGCGTGGGTGTCGAAGGCATCGTCGAGCAGTGCGGCGGCCTCCACCGACAGCTCGCGCACCATGGCCCAGCCGATGTCGGACTCGGACGCCGTGGGCTGCTCGACGGCGTACTCACGGATCCGCTGCTGCCACCGGGGCAGGTCGCTGCGGAGAGCCGCCAGCGCGATGACCGGGTTGCAGGTGGCGCCGACGGCCCCCCAGCCGATCGCCGCCGACAGCTCCGGCAGCGTGGCCGAGTCGTTCCAGAGCACGGTCGGGGTGGTCTGCGCCATGCGCAGCAGCGGCGACGACGGGTCGGACGGGGTCGGGCGGGAGAGATCGGGGTCTGTCATCGGGCTTCCTTCGGTGCACGGTCCACCGCAGCGGATCGACGGGTTGGTTCGCGGGGGCGGACGCGACTGTCGGCACGGCGCGGGAGGCCCGCACCGTGCCGACAGCTGGTCATGCGATCACGTTCCCCTGGTCTCGCCCGGGGTCAGTTGGCCCACGGGGGCGGGGTGCCCTTGGCGCCCTTGGGCTCGGTGCGGCTGGGCTCCGGCGAGCTGCCGCTGAAGAGGCCGCCGAAGGTCTGGTCGACCTCCGGAACGGTCTCGACGACCTTGAAGCCGAGCTTGCCGCCGTCCTTCACGACCTGGACGACGTAGGCCGGCTGCACCGAGTTGCGGTTGCCGTCCAGCTTGACCTTCCCGTTGGGGAAGGTGGGCTGCAGCGACGTGAGCGCGGCCTGGAAGTCCTTCTCGTTGTTGTCCAGGTTGCCCTTCGTCGCCGCCAGGCCCTGCAGGATGGCCTCCATGCCGTCGTAGTAGAGGACGGTGAAGAGGCTGTCGCCCGGAGCGTCGGGGAAGGTCTTGCTGAAGCCGTCGATGTAGGTCTTCCAGTCGGCGTCGGTGCCGCCCAGCGGAACGGGCGAGCCACCGGTGAGGCCCTGGAGCTGGTCACCGACGGTGAACGACGTCGGGTCCATGACCGACGAGCCGCCGAGGAGGAACTTGCCCGGGTTCTTGCCGATCTGGATGAACGCCTTCTCGGCCGCGACGGTGTTGGTGCCACCGGTGAGCAGCAGGACGCCGTCGACGTCGCGGGGCAGCTGCGCGACCGGCGAGGACCAGTCGGTCTGGGTCAGCGGCACCCAGCTGCGCGCCGTGACCGTTCCGCCGAGCGAGGAGAACTCGGTGACGAAGCCGGCGGCCTGCGTGTAGGGGTAGGAGTAGTCCTCGCCCAGGATGGCGACCTTGCGCCAGCCGAGCTTCTTGTACGCGTAGGTGCCGAGGCCGGCCATCCACTGCGCGCCGTCGCCGCCGAAGCGGAAGAAGTTCGGGGCCTTGACCGAGAGGGTGGTCGACTGGGCACCGGAGGTGCCGTTGACGAACGTGACACCCGGGACGCTCTTGGCGTAGTTGGCCACGGCGACACCCTCGTCGCCCGAGAGCGGGCCGAGGAGGATCTTGACGCCGACGTTCTCGACGAGGCGACGGGCCTCGGAGACGGCCTTGTCGGGCGTCGCGTCGGAGCAGCCGTAGCTGATGCTGATGGGCTTGCCGGCGACGGTGGCACCGGTGATCTGGTCCTGCGGCTTCGTGCCGGTGGGCTTGCCGCCGGCATCCTTGACCAGGGCGTACTTGGCTCCCGAGAACGACTCGGCCTCGAACGTGGCGAACGGGCCGCCACAGGTCGTCAGGACGCCGATCTTGATCGCTCCCGCAGCGGCCGAGGGCGGTGCGGCCGCCGTGTCGGACGCCCCGGACGATGCGGAGGTGCCACCACTGCAGCCGACGAGCGCGAAGACCGCGGCGCTGACGACGGCAGCGACCTTGACCGGCGCGCCGGGCCAGCTCCTGGAGTTGCTCATGAACCCACCTGCTCCCTCGATGTGGAGCGGTCATCCGCCGCCCCGGGGCATATCAACCGATAATCGATTGCCGATCACCTGCGATGATAGGGATCACATTTTGCGGGCGTCAAGGGCGCCACAACCCGGCCGTGACCTGTCCGTGACGTGATGTCCACAGCCGGGGCCCGGGCGTTGACAGGTTGCCCGGCGAGCTGTCACGGTAAATGATCGATCATCGGTGATGATGCCCATCGTTCCGCAGACCGTCCCCGAACAGCGAGGAGCGCAGGTGCCGCTCGTATTCGACCTCGGCCACCGCCACGACCGGGATCTGGCCGGTGTCGTCGACCTGGTCGGCGGGAAGGCCGCCCACCTCGGTGTCATGGCCACCGAACTCGGGCTCCCCGTTCCGCCGGGGTTCGTGATCTCGACGGCCGCCTGCCGTGCCTACCTCGCCGGCGGCTGGCCGGACGGGCTCGACGAGCAGATCCGGGCGGCGCTGCGCGGCATCGAGGAGCAGGTCGGCCGGCGCTTCGGCGACCCGGCCGACCCCCTGCTGGTCAGCGTCCGGTCCGGCGCCCCCGTGTCGATGCCCGGGATGATGGACACGATCCTCAACCTGGGGCTCGACGAGCGGACGGCTGCCGGGCTCGCCGCCGTCACCGGCGACCAGGCGTTCGCCGACGACTGCCTGAGCCGCTTCCGGGCGATGTACACCTCGGTGGTCGGCGTCGACGAGGTGCCGGCCGACCCGTGGGCGCAACTGCGCGGGGCGATCGAGGCCGTGTTCCGGTCGTGGAACAGCGAGCGCGCGGTCGCCTACCGGGCCGTGGAGGGGATCTCCGACGAACTCGGCACGGCGGTCACCGTCCAGGCCATGGTGTTCGGCAACCGGGGTGCGAGCTCCGGTACCGGCGTGCTGTTCACCCGCGATCCGTCCACCGGCAGTGCGGCACCCTTCGGCGACGTGATGTTCGGCGCCCAGGGCGAGGACGTGGTCGCCGGCAGCCACCGGACCGAGCCGATCGCCGTGCTCGACGAGCGCGCCCCGGCGGTCGCGGCCGAGCTGTGGCGGTACGCGGACGCACTCGAGCGGCGCTACGCCGACATGTGCGACATCGAGTTCACCATCGAGGAGGGCACCCTCTGGATGCTGCAGGTGCGCGCCGGCAAGCGCAGCCCGCAGGCCGCCCTCCGCATGGCCGTCGACATGGCCGAGGACCCGGCTTTCCCGCTCACCCGTGACCAGGCGGTCCACCGGGTGCTGCGCCACCTCGCCGATCCCCCCACGACCTGGTCGGGTCGCCCCGGCGACCTCGCCCCGATCACCCGCGGCCTGCCTGCCTCGCCCGGCCTGGCGACCGGCGAGATCGTCACCTCCCCCGCCGAGGCGGTCGCCCTCGCCGGCGACGGGCGGCGGGTCCTGCTGGTCCGCGCCGAGACCTCCCCCGAGGACGTGCCCGCGATGGCCAAGGCGGCGGGCGTGCTGACCTGCCGGGGCGGCCTGGCCAGCCACGCCGCCGTCGTCGCCCGCGGCTGGGGCATCCCGGCGGTCGTGGGCGCGGAGGCGGTCCGGCTCGAGGACGACGCGGTCGTCATCGACGGCGCCCGCTACGCCGCCGGCGACGTCCTGACCATCGACGGCTCCACCGGCGAGGTGTTCGCCGGCGAGGTCGCCGGGTCCGAGACGGTGGCCCCGGAGGCGGAGACGCTGCTGGCCTGGGCCGCCGAACTGGGCATCGCCGTCCCCCTCGACGAGGAGCCCGCCGTCGCGGCCGAGGCGACCAGCGGGACCGGGGAGGTCGCCGACGACGACGTGCTCGGCTGGCTGTTCATCAAGACCATCTCCACCGCCGACGCGCTGGCCGACTGCCTGCTCACCACCGGCGACGTGCTGGCGCCGGTCGTCGAGCGGCTCGAGGAGCAGGGGGTCGTCGGTCGCGTGGCCGGCGCGCTGCAGCTGACCGAGGCGGGCACCGCGCGCGCCGAGCAGCTCTTCCGGGCCGACCGGGAGCGCCTGGGCGAAGGCACGGCCGACGCGGCCCTCGACACCTTCGTGCCGCTCGACCAGCGGATGAAGACGACCGTCACGGCGTGGCAGATGCGGGAGGTCGACGGCGCGCAGGTGTTCAACGACCACTCCGACGCCGACTACGACGCCTCGGTGCTGCAGGCGCTCGCCGAGCTGCACGCGCAGGCGCGGGCCTGGCTCGGGTCGCTGGGCACCGCCGTCGGGCGGTTCGCCGCCTACCTCGCCCGCTTCGAGCGCGCGATGACCGCGGTGCGCGCGGGCGACCACCGCTTCGTCGCCTCGCCCCGCGTCGACAGCTACCACAGCGTGTGGTTCGAGCTGCACGAGGACGTCATCCGGCTGGCCGGGCGTACCCGCGAGGACGAGGTGGCAGCCGGTCGCGCCTGAGCGCCCTTCCGGCCCTGAACGCGGCGGGGCGGCGGAGCCTCCCGGCCCGCCGCCCCGTCGTCTCCAGCCCTACCGCGCGGTCGGCATGTCGAACGACGCGTCGCTCTCGAGCTCCGGCCAGCGCTGCGTGACGACCTTCGCGCGCGTGTAGAAGCGGACGCCGTCCGGGCCGTGCACGTGGTGCTCGCCGAACAGCGAGTTCTTCCAGCCGCCGAACGAGTGGTAGGCCATCGGCACCGGGACGGGCACGTTGACGCCGATCATGCCGACCTTGACGCCGCGCACGAACTTCCGGGCCGCGCCACCGTGCGAGGTGAACACGGCGGTGCCGTTGCCGTACGGGTTGGCGTTGATCAGGTCGATGGCGTCGTCGACGGTGGCCGCCCGGAGCACCGACAGCACGGGCCCGAAGATCTCCTCGCGGTAGATCTCCATGTCGGGCGAGACCTGGTCGACCAGGGTCGGGCCGACGAAGAAGCCGTTCTCGTGCCCGGGGACGACGAGGTCGCGGCCGTCGACGACGACCTTGGCACCGCTGTCCTCCCCCGACGTGATCAGCGAGACGATGCGGTCGCGCGAGGCCTTCGTGACGATCGGGCCCATGTCGCTGGCGGCGTCGCGGCCCGGCCCGACCCGCACGGCCCGGCTGCGCCGGTCGAGGATGTCGATGAGCTCGTCGCCGACCGAGCCGACGGCGATCGTCGCCGAGATCGCCATGCAGCGCTCCCCCGCCGAGCCGTAGGCGGCGGCCGCGAGGTGGTCGGAGGCGAACTCCAGGTCGGCGTCGGGCAGCACGATCGCGTGGTTCTTCGCGCCGCCCAGCGCCTGCACCCGCTTGCCGTTGCGCGTGCCGCGCTCGTGCACGTACTGGGCGATGGGTGTGGAGCCCACGAAGGAGACGGCGGCGACGTCGGGGTGGTCGAGCAGCCCGTCGACGGCGACCTTGTCGCCGTGCAGCACGTTGAAGACGCCCGCCGGCAGCCCGGCTTCGGCCCACATCTCGGCCAGGAGGTTGGCCGCCGAGGGGTCCCGCTCACTGGGCTTGAGGATGAAGGTGTTCCCGCACGCGATCGCGACCGGGAACATCCACATGGGCACCATGGCCGGGAAGTTGAACGGCGTGATCCCGGCGACGACACCGAGAGGCTGGCGGAAGCTGTAGCTGTCCACGCCCGTCGAGACCTGGTCGGAGTACTCCCCCTTGAGCAGGCTCGGGATGCCGCAGGCGAACTCGACGACCTCCAGGCCCCGCTGCACCTCCCCGGCCGCGTCGGAGAGCACCTTGCCGTGCTCGTCGGTGATCGCCGCGGCCAGCTCGTCCTGCCGGCGGTTCACGATCTCGCGGAACGCGAACAGCACCCGGGTACGACGGCTCAGCGACGACTCCGACCACTCCTCGAAGGCGGCGGCCGCGGCCGCGACCGCGCGGTCGACATCGCCCTGCTCCGCCAGCAGCACCTCGGCCTGCTGCTCGCCGGTGGCCGGGTCGAAGACCTGGCCGGTCCGCGTCGAGGACCCCCTGGTCTCCGCGCCGTCGATCCAGTGCTGGATGGTCCTCACGTCGTTCTCCTTCGTCGCGGTTCTTCGTTCAGGACTGCTGGTCGAGGGCGCGCCAGACGCGCTCGGCGGTGAGCGGCAGCTCCCGGATCACGGCACCGGTCGCCTCGGTCAGTGCCGACGCCACGGCCGGGGAGACGGCGAACAGGCCGCCCTCGCCCGCGCCCTTGGCGCCGTAGGGGCCGGGGCCGTCCCCGTTCTCGACCAGCAGGGAGTGCAGCTCCAGCGGCACGTCCTTGGTCGTGGGGATGCGGTAGTCGAGGGCGCCGAGGTTCACGATCCGGCCGTGCTCGTCGAAGATCAGGTGCTCCATGAGCGTGTGGCCCAGGCCCATGATGGCCGCGCCCTCGTCCTGGGCCTCCACGTGCGCGGGGTTCAGCGCCCGGCCGACGTCGGCGACGGACACGTGCTTGACGATCAGCAGCTCGCCGGTCTCGCGGTCGACCTCGACCTCGACGGCGGTGCAGTTGAACTCGTAGAAGGACGGCGAGCCGCCCAGCGCGTGGGTGAGCACGGTCTCGCCGCGCCGCGAGCCGACGCCGATGACCTCGCCGCGGACGCCGGCGAACGCCTCGACCAGCAGCTCGGCGAAGGAGAACGAGCGCTCCCCGACCCGGAGGGTGCCGCGGTCGAGCTCGATGTCGTCGGCGCCGACCTCGAACGCGTTCGCGGCGAGCTCGGCCACCTGCCGCTGGACGTCGCGGCAGGCCTCGAGGACCGCCGTCCCCATGAACACGGTGGACCGGCTGGCCGAGGTCTGGAGGTCGAAGGGCGCCATGCCCGTGTCGCCCATCACCACCTGCACGGCGTCAGGGGTGAGGCCGAGCTCCTCGGCGGCGATCTGGGCGAGCACGGTGCGCGCGCCCTGGCCCATGTCGGAGGTGCCGGCGAGCACGGTGGCGCTGCCGTCCATGTGCAGCCGCACGATGGCGTAGGAGGCGCCGGTGGTGGCCGAGGACTTCACGGCCACGCCGATGCCGCGGCCACGGTTCGGTGCGAGCGGGGTACCCCAGCCGATCGCCTCGGCGGCCTTGCGGACCGACTCCGGCCAGTCGCCGTCGGCGGGCTTGTCACCGGCGACGATCTCCTCACCGCGCCGGGCGAGGTTGCGCAGCCGCAGCTCCAGCCGGTCGATGCCCAGCCGCCGGGCGGCCTCGTCCATCTGCGACTCCACGGCCCAGGCCACCTGCGGGGTGCCGAAGCCGCGGAAGGCCGTCGCCGGTGGCGTGTGCGAGAGCAGGGCGCGGACGTGGACCCGGGCGTCGGGCACGCGGTAGGGCCCGCACATCAGGTAGGTGGACTTCGAGACGACCCGGACGCCGATGTCGGCGTAGGCCCCCAGCAGCCCGTTGCACTCGACGTCCTGGAACGCGATCGTGCCGTCGGCGGCGAACCCGGTGCGCATGTGCACCTGGTAGGCGGTCCGGCGCACGGCCTGGAAGGTCTGTGCCAGCGTGAGCGCCAGCCGCACCGGGCGGCCGGTGCGCAGCGCGAGGAAGGCGACCAGCGGCTCGAACTTGGCGTGCTGCTTGCCGCCGAACGCGCCGCCGGGGTCGGGGGCTATCACGCGCACCTTGGCGATCGGCAGGTCCAGCAGCTTCGCGATGCCCGACTGGAGCAGGTACGGGTGCTGGATGGCGCTCCACACCGTGACGCCGTCCCGTTCCGCTGCGGCCAGGAAGACGTGCGGCTCGATCGCGAAGTGGGTGACCATCGGGAACGTGTAGGTCTGCTCGACCACGCACTCGGCGGTCGCGGCGTCGACGTCGCCCCAGCCGAAGTCCCACCCGCGCAGGGTGTTGGTCGCCGCGTGCGGCCCGGTGCGCAGGCAGGGGTCCTGCACCAGCGGCGCGCCGGGGTCGAGGGCGGCGTCGACGGTGAGCACCGCCGGGAGTTCCTCGAACGTCACCCGCACGAGAGCGGCCGCCTCGTCGGCCGCCTCCTCGGTCTCGGCGGCCACCGCGGCGACCGGCTCGCCGTGGAACTTCGTCTCGCCGACCGCCAGCACCGGCCGGTCCTGGTGCACCGGGCCGAACCGCGGCATCGGGTCGGGCAGGTCCGCCGCGGTGAGCACGGCCCGCACCCCGTCGACCCGCTCCGCCGCGGAGGTGTCGACGGCGAGGATCCGCGCCCGGGCGCAGTCGAGAGTGACCAGCTTGACGTGCAGCATGTTGTCCAGCCGCACGTCGCCGACGAACCGCTGCGAACCGGTGACACGGTCGGCGCCGCCGACGCGGCGCGCGGAGACGCCGATCTGGGACGCGGTCACGCCTGCCCCTCGGCCGCGAGCAGGACGGCGTCGACGATGCGCTGGTATCCCGCGCACCGGCACAGGTTCCCGGCCAGGCCCTCCCGGACGTCGGCCGGCGTCGGGGCGGGGTTCTGGTTGAGCAGCGCCTGCGCCGCCATCACCATGCCCGGGATGCAGAACCCGCACTGGATCGCGCCCGTCTCCAGGAACGCGTCCTGCAGGGGGCTGAGCCGCGCACCCGCCCCGAGGCCCTCGACCGTGGTGATGTCGAGGCCGTCGGCCTCCACGGCGAGCACCAGGCACGCGTTGACCGCGCGGTCACCGACGAGGACGGTGCAGGCACCGCACTCCCCCTCGGCGCAGCACTCCTTGCTGCCGGTGAGGTCGAGGTCCCAGCGCAGCGCGTCGAGCAGGGTCTCGGTCGTGGCGACGTCGAGCTCGCGGGCGGCACCGTTCACGGTGACCCGCACGGGATACGTGTCGGACATGCGTCATCCCCCGTTCAGAGAGGCGAGAGCGGCCTGGTGCGCGCGCCGGCCGAGCACCAGCAACATCGCCTGCCGGTAGTCCTGGCCGGCGCGCAGGTCGGTGATCGGCCGGGCGTGCGCGGTGAGGTCGCGCAGCACGCGGTCGCGGTCGGCGTCGCTCGCCCGCGGGTCGGCGAGCACGCCGCTGTCGTCGTCGACGACGAACGGACGGGGCGCGACCGCACCGAAGGCGAAGCGGGCCCGGCCGGCCCCGACGGCGCAGCAGAGGCTCAGGGTGGCGAGGTCGACCCCCCGGCGGCGGGTCAGCCGCGCGAACTTCGTGCCGAGCGGGGCCGTCGGCAGCGGCAGCTCGACGGCCGTGGCGATCTCGCCCGGTCGCAGGTCGGTGCGGCGCGGGCCGAGCACGAAGTCGGCGACGGGCACGCGGCGGTCGCCGGCGCGGCTGGAGAGGACGACGGCCGCGTCGTGGACCAGCAGGGCCGTGGCGGTGTCGAACGCCGGCGAGGCGTTGCAGATGTTGCCGGTCAGCGACGCCCGGTTGCGGATCTGGACCGAGCCCACGGTCGAGGCCGCCTCGACCAGCGCCGGGAACGAGGCGCGGATCCGCTCGTCGGCGATCACGTCGGTCAGCGACGTCGGCGCCGAGATCGACAGCCGGCCCTCGGCCCGGCTGATGCCCGGCCGCAGGTCGTCCAGGTGCTTGAGGTCGACGACCAGCCGGGGCTGCACCTTCCCGCTCTGCAGGCCGACGATGAGATCCGTTCCCCCGACGATCATCCGGACGTCCGCGGCGTCCACGGTGTCGAGCAGGTCGTAGGCCTCGGCCAGCGAACGGGGGCGCGCGTAGGCGAACGGCCTCATCGCGAGCTTCCGGGCAGGCGGCTCACGACGTCGGCGCCGGCTGCGGCTCCGGGACGCCGGACCCGGCCGGGTCCTCCCCGGCGCCCTGGGCCAGGTGGCCGGCCAGCCACGTCCGGACCTCGTCGAAGTGGCTCTCGATCGCCACGACGAGACCGTCGGCGTCGCGGGCGCGGATCGCCGCCAGCATCGGATCGTGCAGATCCGCGCTCCACTGCGGGTCCGACCCGGGGCCGGCCAGGGTGATGTAGGTGCGCGAGAACGGCTCCAGCGACCGCCAGACGCGCAGCAGCGTCGCGTTCCCGGACCGCTCCATGATCGCCTCGTGCAGGCTCGCGTCGATCACCGCGACCGCCCGGCGGTCCCCGGACCTCGCCGCCTCCTGCATCCGGTCGCCGATCGCGAGCAGCGCGGCGACGTCGTCGTCGGTCAGCCGGGCCACGGCCAGCCGGGCACCGAGCACCTCGATGGCCGAGCGCACGACGTAGGCCTCGAGGAGCTCCTCCGGCGCCAGCCGCCGGACGCGGGCGCCGCGGAACGGGGTGATCTCCACGATCCCCAGCGCCTCGAGCCCGCGCAGGGCCTCGCGCACCGGCGCCTGGCTGGTACCGAGCTCCTTGGCGACCGCCGTCTCGACGATGCGGGAGTCCGGCGGGTAGGACCCGTCGAGGATCGCCTCCAGCAGGCGTTCCTTCACCTGGTCGGCGAGCACGCTGCGGGTGAGTGCGTCGGGGCCGGTCATGGCCACCTCCAAGGTGTGTCTGACTAGTCGAGGGAGAGTGCGGCGCGCACCGGTTCTGCTGCCCCCATGATCTCGACAACTCCGGCACTTCCGTCGACCCGGATGCGGTCGCCGGTGGCGATCCGCCGGGTGGCCTCGGACGTGCCCACGACCGCCGGGATCCCGAACTCACGCGCGAGGACGGCGGGGTGCGACGTCGTGCCCCCGGTGTCGGTGACCAGGCCGGCGATCTTGGTGAACAGCACGACCCACGCCGGGTTGGTCATCTGGCAGACCAGGATGTCGCCCTCGGCGACCTCGTCGAAGTCGCCCACGGTGCGCACGACCCGCGCCGTCCCCTCGACGACGCCGGGTGAGCCGGGGATCCCGGACACCTCCGTCGCGCTGGTCGACACCTCGCGGTGGAAGCGCTCCGGGTAGCCCCAGTTCACCCAGTACGGGAAGTTCAGCTGCGCCTCGGTGACCGTGCCGACCCAGTCGCGTGGCTGCCGGGCCGCGGCGGCCTCCCGCTCGGCCCGGCGCTCGGCGACGATCGCCCGCGCGTCGGTGGCCGACGGGTCGCCGACGAAGGCGCGCAGCTCGTTGTACCGGAGGAACAGGACGTCGTCGGCGGCGTCGAGGTGCCCCTCGTCGACCAGCCGCTGCCCGAGCGTGATCAGCACGACGCGCAACCGGGCGTTCGCGCCCTGGTCGATGTAGAAGTGGTGATCCGGCGTGAGCGGGGCCATGCGCAGGTTGATCGCGTTGGCGGCGGCGAGCTCCTCGCGCGCGTCGCCGGTCAGCCCCTCCAGCAGCTCGGCCGACGCCTTCTCCAGGTCGGCGCGCACCGTCTCCAGCGCGCTCGGGTAGTCGTAGTCCGTGTCGAGGTACCCGCGCACCTGCTCGAGGATCGGCTCGGGCTGCTCCCGGAACGTCGGGAAGATGAACTCGTGGCTCCAGACGGCGCGCCACCCGAACTCGCGCTGGTAGGGCTCGAGCTGCCCGGCGACGAACGCGCGGCCGGCCTCGGAGGCTTCGAGCGCCGCCCGGATCTCGGCGCCGCTGCCGACGAAGGCCTTGCGCAGCTCGTGGTCGGCCTTGACCGACTCCTTCATCCGCCAGAGGCCCTCGACGGAGTCCCAGTTCCGGTCCTCGGCCGAGTTCTGCAGCCGCCCGAGGAGCTCCTCGTCGACCGATCCCCGGACCCGCTCCATCGTCGCGCGGAGGCTGAGCGTCGCCGACAGCTGCGCGAAGTTCAGCATCCAGTGGATCTTCCAGTGCCGGTCGTGGATGTCCATGGCGTCCTCGAGCAGGACGGCCAGCTCCATCCGGCTCTTGCGGCCGGCGGCGTCGAGCTGCGCCTCGAGGTACTCGAAGTTGCGCAGCATCTCGGGCACCAGCCGGTCGCGCCACCAGTCGGCGAAGTGCTCGCCGTACACCGGCAGCACGCCGTCGAGGTAGGCGCCGATCTTCGTCGCGTAGGCAGGGTCCTCGGGCACGCGGGCGGTGTAGCGGGAGCCGTACTCGGTGCCGCTCACCGACAGGGCCGGGTCGGCCGGGATCGCCGCGGTGTACAGGTAACCGTTGACGTTCTTGGCCAGCCAGTCGACGGCGAACGGCGTCGCGAACCGGCGGAACATGTGGTCGCAGGAGAGCCACCAGCCGCCGATGTCGAAGTACATCGGGCTCAGCGGGTGCGGACAGTGCAGGTCGTCGTAGACCCAGAACAGGTCCTGCTCCTGCTCGGACTGCCACTCCACCGGGAAGTCGTCCTCACCCAGGTAGCGAGCCAGGACCTCGTCGCCGCCGCTCATCACCGCTCCTCCCACCACGAGTCGGGCTGTGCCGCGCAGCTGCCGGGAGGTGCGTGCGGCTGCCGGAACGCCAGCGGTCGCCCGTCGATCCGGCGACCTTCGATAATCGATGAAAAGCTACGTCGACGGTCGGGACGCGTCAAGAACCGGGGCGGGTCGGCTGCTCAGGCCGGGGTGGGGCGCACCGACTTGAACCGCCGCATGTTCTCGGTGAGCGCGATCTCGGTGGGTAGCCGCTCCATGCTGGACGCACCGAAGAAGCCGACGACGCCCCGCGTGCGGGACAGCACGTACTGCGCGTCGTCCGGCTCAGCGATGGGGCCGCCGTGGCACAGCACGATGACGTCGGGGTTGATGGCGACCGCGGCGTCGTGCATCTGCTGGACGAGGTCGACGCAGTCGTCGAGGGTCCGTGTCGTCCGGGCGCCGATGGTGCCCTTCGTGGTCAGGCCCATGTGCGGCACCAGCACGTCCGCACCGGCGCGGGTCATGGCCTCCGCCGACTCGACGTCGAAGACGTAGGGCGAGGTCAGCAGGCCGCGCTCGGCAGCGAGCCGGATCATCTCCACCTCCTGGGCGTAGCTCATCCCCGTCTCCTCGAGGTTCGCCCGGAAGACGCCGTCGATGAGCCCCACCGTCGGGAAGTTCTGGACGCCGGCGAACCCGGCCGCGGCCACCTGGTCGAGGAACCGGTCCATCAGCCGGAAGGGATCGGTGCCGCAGACGCCCGCGAGGACCGGGGTGTGCCGCACGACCGGGAGCACCTCGCCGGCCATCTCCATGACGATGGCGTTGGCATCGCCGTAGGGCATCAGGCCGGCGAGCGAGCCGCGGCCGGCCATCCGGTAGCGGCCGGAGTTGTAGATGATGATCAGGTCGGCGCCGCCGGCCTCCGCGCACTTCGCGGACAGCCCGGTGCCCGCACCGGCGCCGATCAGCACACCTCCCGCAGCCAGGGTGTCGCGGAGCTGCTGCCTGGCCTGTTCACCGTTCACCGTGCGCCTCCCAGGAAGTCGTCGAGCCGGGCCACCATGGCGGCGGCGAACTCGGGGTCGTTGATGTCGAGATCGAGCTCGTGCAGTTCGACGTGCGGGGCCAGGGCCGACCGCAGCGCCGCGAACAGCGCCTCGTCGGCGGCCCGGTCGACGAAGGGGCCGCCCTCCACCGAGATGGCCGAGACGCCGCGCAGCGGCACGAAGACCGCCACGGGCCCGGTGGCCGCCGACAGCTTCCGCCCCACCCGGCGGCCGAGCTCCGCGCACTCCTCCGGCGTCGTGCGCATGAGCGTGACGCTGGGGTTGTGCACGTGGAAGGTGCGGCCGGCCAGGGCCGGCGGCACCGATCCACGCGGGCCGAAGTTGACCATGTCGAGGGCGCCGAGGGAGACGACCTGGGGGATGCCGAGCCGTCCGGCCGCCTCCAGCCGGTGCGGCCCCGCGGACAGCACTCCTCCGACGAGGTCGTCGGCGAGCTCCGTCGTCGTCAGGTCGAGGACCCCGCGGACGAGGCCGGACTCGAGCAGGCCCTCCATCGCCATGCCGCCGGTGCCGGTGGCGTGGAAGGTGAGCACCTCGTAGCCGCGCCGCTCCAGGTCCTCCCGGGCCGCGGTGACCGCGGGCGTCGTGACCCCGAACATCGTCGCCGCGACGAGGGGGCGGCCGGTGGGCAGCTCGACGGGAGGGGCGGTCACCATGCCGGCCACGGCCGCGGCCGCGTTGGCCAGGACGCGGGCGGAGACGGAGTTGATGCCCGCCACGTCGGTGACCGCCGGCATCATCACGATGTCGCTGCCGCGCACCCAGTCGCTGGTGTCGCCGGACGCCATCGTCGAGACCATCACCTTGGGCACGCCGACCGGCAGCGCGCGCATGGCCGCCGTGGCGATCGCGGTGTTGCCCGACCCTCCGGCGGCCAGCACGCCCGCACAGCGCCCCTCGTCGTACAGCGCGCGGACGACGGCGGGCACGGCCTCGCACATCGCCCGGACGGCCGCGCCCCGGTCACCCGCGGTGGCCAGGGCGGCCAGGTCGACACCGCCGGCGGCGGCGACGTCCTCGCGCGGGACGTCGGGCGGGGTGCGCGGCGGACCCTGCGTGCCGACGTCGACCACCAGCACCCGGACGCCGGCCTGCTCGAGCCGGGAACGCAGGAACGCGTACTCGTCGCCCTTGGTGTCGAGCGTGCCGACGAGGACGACGGTGCGGTCGGTCGTCGATCCGGTCATCGCGGTCTCCTCAACGCCCTCGTCGGGAGGGCGGAACGGGGGCGGGACGTGGATATCGTGACCGGATCGGACGCCGGCCCGCGCGTCCGGGCCGGTCCCTTGACGCTGACCCCGCCGTGTGTTGTCATCCGTAATCGATTATCGGTTTCCGGGCATCGTAGCCCGAAGGGTCGGTGCGTGAATGACGTCGCAGCATGCAGTGGCCCGTCCGGCGACGGTGCGCCGCCCCGGTCCCCGGCTCCGGTCGAGGATCGCCCCGGCGCTGGCCTTGGTGCTGGCCGCCCTGGCCCTGCTCGGCGTCCTCTGGCAGGCGTTCGGCTCCGGCTTCGGCGAGAAGGGCAACGTCCCGGTCTTCATCCTGGTCACCCTCAACGGCCTGACCCTCGCCGGCCTGTACTTCATCTCGGCGAGCGGCCTGACGCTGATCTTCGGGCTGCTCCGGGTCACGAACCTCGCTCACGGGGCACTCTTCCTGCTCGGTGGGTACGTGGCCCTGACGTTCATGCAGAACGGCGTTCCGTGGCTGCTCGCGGCGCTGCTGGCCATGGTCATCAGCGGCGTGGCCGGGCTGGTCATGCACCAGTTGTTCCTGCGGTGGAACCAGGGGCAGGACCTGCGGCAGGCGCTGATCACCATCGCGGTCGCGCTGATCCTCGCCGACCAGATGCTCGCCTACTTCGGGGGCACGCCCACGGCGATCCCGCCGCCGGCGTTCCTGGCGGCGCCGCTGCCCCTCGGCGTCTACGGCCTCGCCTATCCCCTGTTCCGCCTGGCCATTCTCGGCGCGGCCGCCCTGGTCGGCCTGCTCTTCTGGCTGGTGATCACCCGGACGCGCGCGGGCATGGTCGTGCGGGCCGGCGTCGACGACACCGCGATGACGTCGGCGCTGGGCGTCAACGTGCAGCGGGTGTTCGCCGCGGTCTTCTTCGTCGGCTCGGCGCTGGCCGGCCTCGGCGGCGTGTTCGCCGGCACCTCGCTCTCCCTGGCACCGGGCCAGGACCAGACGTTCCTGGTCAGCGCCCTCGTCGTCGTGATCGTCGGCGGGATGGGCAGCCTCGGTGGCGCCGCGCTCGGTGCCCTGCTGCTGGGCCTGGTCGACCAGTACTCGAGCGCCTACCTGCCGGCGGCGTACTCGAACCTCTCCGTCCTGGTCACCTTCGTGCTGCTCGCCGTGGTCCTCGCGGTGCGGCCGACCGGACTCTTCGGGAAGGCACGATGACCATGAGCCCGACCCGGTCCTGGGACCTCGGCGTCCGGACCGCGCTGACGATCGTCCTGGTCGTCGTCGCCCTCGTGCCGCTGCTGACGTCGGCGTTCTTCACCAGCCAGGTGGGCCTGACCTCGCTGTGGCTGGGCATCGTCGCCGTGAGCCTCACCTTCCTCTCCGGCTTCGGCGGCATGGTGTCCCTCGCCCAGACCGCGGTCTTCGGCGTGGCCGGCCTGATCGCCGCCAAGCTCGCCGTCGAGTCGGGGTGGAACGGCTGGGCGGCGGCGCTGACCGGGATCGTCGTCGCCACCGTCGTCGGCATCGTGTTCGGCGCCGTGGCCAGCGGCAGCGAGGGCATCTACTTCCTCGTCATCACCCTCGCGTTCGCCGAGGTGACCTACTTCTACTTCGCGGCGGTGCCCACCTTCGGCGCGCACGAGGGCATCAACGGCGCCCGTCCGCCCGCCGTCCTCGGCGACCCGGTGCTGAACCCGACGCGCATGTACTACTTCCTGCTCGCGGTCTCCGTCGTCCTCTACCTCGCGCTGCGCTACGTGTCGCGGACGGCGTTCGGGCTGGCGCTGCAGGGCGTGCGCGACGACCCGGTCCGCATGGCCGCCCTGGGCTACAACGTGCGGCTGCACCGCACGCTCGGCTTCGCGCTGGCGGCGCCGGTCGCCGGCATCGCCGGGGTGCTCTCCGCCTGGTCGAACACCCGGATGTCGGCCGGCTCGGTGTCGCTGGCGGTGTCGATCCTGGTTCTGACGGCGGCCGTGATCGGCGGCCTGAACCGGCTCGAGGGCGCCTGGGTCGGCGCGCTGATCTACACGCTCTGCGACACCTACCTGCGCGGCTGGACCGACCGGTTCGCCACCTGGCTGGGGGTCATCTTCCTGGTGATCGTGCTGGTCTCCCCCGGCGGTGTCGTCGGGCTGTTCACCACCGGGTCGGCGTGGGTCCGGCGCCGCCTGGCGCCCGCGGCCCCTCCACCCGAGCCGTCGGCGGCTCCCCCGCCACCGGTTCCCGTCGCGTCGGATCGGCAGTCGAGATGAGCGAGAGCGTCCTGCGGGTCAGCGGCCTGACCCGTCGATTCGGCGGCGTGGTCGCGGTGCGCGAGGTCGACCTCGACATCGCACCGGGCGAGCGGCGGGCCGTGCTCGGGCCGAACGGTGCGGGCAAGTCCTCGCTGTTCAACCTGATCGCGGGGGCGGACACGCCCACGTCGGGCACGGTCGAGCTGTTCGGCATCGACGTGACCGCGCTCGGTGCGCGCCGGCGGACCCGGATGGGCCTGTCGCGCACCTTCCAGACCTCGCGGCTGCTGACCGGGCTGACCGTCGAGGACAACCTCTACGTGGCCGCGATCGGCGTCGCCGGCGGGCGCTTCCGGCTGCTGCGCACCGGCCTCGACGCCGACGCCCGCCGCCGCGCGGGTGCGGTCGCGGAGAGCGTGGGCATGACCGCACGCCTCGGCACGCTCGCCGGCGACCTCTCGCACGGCGAGCAGCGGCAGCTCGAGATCGGTCTCGCGCTGATCGCCGAGCCGCGGATGCTGCTGCTGGACGAGCCGGCGGCGGGCCTCTCCCGGGCGGAGCGCCAGCTGCTCACGACGCTGCTGCTCTCCCTCGACCGCGACGTGACGCTGCTGATCATCGAGCACGACATGGACGTGGCGCTGACGGTCGCCGAGCGGGTGACGATGATGCACGAGGGCGCGGTCATCGTCGAAGGAACGCCCGCGGAGATCCGCGGCAACCAGCTGGTTCACGACCTCTACCTGGGACGGGCCCATGTCTGAGCACATCCTCGAGATCCAGGGCCTGGATGCCTACTACGGCAGCGCCCACGTGCTGCAGTCGCTGTCCTGCTCGGTCGGCACCCGGACGACGGGGATCATCGGGCGCAACGGCATGGGCAAGTCGACCCTGTGCAAGGTGATCATGGGACTGACGCCGCCCCGCGCACGCGGGTCGGTCCGGTTCGCCGGTGAGGAGATCCTCGGCCGTCCGTCCTACGACATCTGCCGCCGGGGGATCGCCTACGTGCCGCAGGGGCGCCGGATCTTCCCCTCCCTCACCACCGACGAGCACCTGCGGATGCTGCGCAGGTCGCTGGCGACGCGGGGGCAGTGGACGGTCGACGCCGTGTACGACCTGTACCCGCGGCTGGCCGAGCGGCGGAAGGTCAGCGCGGCGATGCTCTCGGGCGGCGAGCAGCAGATGCTGGCCATCGGCCGCGCACTGCTCACCAACCCCAAGCTGCTGGTGATGGACGAGCCGTCGGAGGGCCTGGCGCCGACGATCGTGGAACAGCTGTCGGAGACCTGCCGCACGCTGGTCGCCGAGGGGCTCACCCTGCTGCTGATCGAGCAGAACCTCGGCATGGCGACGTCCGTGGCCGACCGGCTGCTGGTCATGGTGGGCGGCGAGGTGGCCCTGGAGACGACGTCGGCCGAGCTGCTCGCCGACGAGGACGCGCAGCGCCGCTACCTCGGGGTCGAACCGACGCAGGACGCCGCACACCAGTAGTCGCACAGGCCGTGCGTACCTCCCGGTCAACCGGGTAGCGGCACCGTCGTGGACATCACCGAACTGATCCTGAACCAGCACCACGAGCAGCGGCGCACCTTCGCGCTGCTCGACGAGCTCGCCCACGACCCGGCCGGGCTGGCCGCCGTGTGGGAGCGGCTGACGATCCTGCTCGAGGTGCACGCCGAGGCGGAGGAGAAGTTCTTCTACCCGCGGCTGCTGAAGCTCGGCACCGGCGGGGGCGACGCCGACAGCGCGGCCGACGAGACCGAGGACGCGATCAAGGACCACAACGAGATCCGCGACGCGATCGCCGAGGCCGCCAAGCACGAGGTCGGCTCGAAGGGCTGGTGGAAGGCGGTCCGCGAGGCCGACGAGGCCAACAGCGACCACATGGCCGAGGAGGAGCGGGAGGACCTGGTCGACTTCCGGCAGCACGCCGACCTGCAGACCCGGCACGACATCGCCGTCGAGTTCATCGTCTACGAGAACCAGCACGCCCGCCGCGGCATCACGCCGGAGGACAAGGACCCCGAGGAGTACGTCGAGAAGCACAGCTGACCCGGCAGACTGCCCGGGTGGCTCCCCCGACGCTCCGCAGATCCGCGCCGGACCTGCGGGGGCGCGTGGACCTGGCCTACCACGTGCACGTGCGGCCGGTCCCGCACCCGGCTCTCCCCGACGGGCGGGCAGGCATCGTCTGGCTCAGCGACGGCACGCTCCGGGTCTGCGGGCCCGAGACCCGCGCGTGGCGCCCGGACCGGACCGGCGTTGCCGTCACCGGGCTGCGACTGACGGCGGGAGCGGCGCAGGCCGTGCTCGGCGTCCCCGCCGTGGACCTCCTCGACCGGCGCGTCGAGCTGGCAGATCTGTGGGGCGCGGCCGCCGGCCGGCTGACCGACGGGCTGTCGGCGACGGGTGACGACGCACGGCGCCAGGTCCGGCTGCTGGAGTCCCTGGTCCGTGCGCGGTCGCGCTCCGGGGGCCGCATCGACCCGGTGGCCCGGCACGTGGCGACCCGGCTCGGCCGTGCCCCGGTCCGGATCTCCGAGCTGGCGCGCGAGGTGGGGCTGTCCGAGCGGCAGCTGCACCGGCGTTCACTCTCGGCGTTCGGCTACTCCCCCGCCACGCTGGCACGGGTGCTCCGCCTGCAGCGCTTCCTGCACGCCGGGCGGCGCCCGGGCGCCGCCCGGCCGCTCGCCGAGCTGGCGGCGCTCGCCGGCTACGCCGACCAGTCCCACCTGGCGCGGGACTGCCGCGCGCTGACCGGACTGCCGGCGTCGGCCCTGCTCCTCCGCGCCGTCGCGTAGGCGGCGTCCGATTCGTCCAAGCCCCGGCCCGCGTGGGCGCGGTTGACTTCTCGCCGTCGTGGACCACCGGGAGGAGCACGAGGGCGATGACGCAACCGGACGCGGTGATGACCCGGGTGGGCGACGCGATCGCGCTGAGCCAGAACGGGGACCGGGAGGCGGCGCGGGCGACGTTCGGGCAGCTCTGGAGCGAGGTGGGCGTCGGTGGCGATCCCCTCCACCGGTGCGCCGTGGCGCACTGGATGGCCGACCTGCAGGACGATCCGCAGGAGGAACTCACCTGGGACCTCCGCGCGCTGGAGGCGGCGGACTCCGTGACCGGCGAGCGTGTGCTCGAGGCAGGGCTCACCTCGCCCGTGACCGCCCTGTACCCGTCGCTGCACCTCAACATCGCCGAGGCCTACCGGAAGCTCGGCGCCGTCGCCCGCGCGCGGCACCACCTCGCACTCGGTCGCGCGGCCGCGGACGCCCTGCCTGACGACGGCTACGGCCGCATGATCCGTGGCGGCCTCGACCGGCTCGCCGAGCGGCTCGACGCCTGAGCGAACTCAGGCGGCCGTGAGGACGACGCGTCGGCCGGTCGCCGCGCCGGTCCGCCGCCAGCCTTCCTCCACCTGTGCCAGCGGCAGGACCTCGTGGTCGACGGCGAGCGCACCCGACGTCGCCCGCTCCACGACGGCCTCGATCGCCCCCGCGCGCTGGGCGGCGGTCAGCGCGTTGTTCGTGTACCCGAGGATCGAGGCGCTCCTGCCCCGCAGCACGGCCGACGAGAACTCGGCCGCATCGCTCGCGGCGCCGCCGAGGTTGACCAGCCGGCCGCCGGGCCCGAGCGCGCGGGACGCCGCCGTGGCGGCCGGCCCGAACACCGGGTCGACCACGACGTCGACCGGGCCACCGGCGGCCTCGACCATCGCCGCCGCGAGCGCGTCGACGTCGCCGGCGAGGGTCACCACCTCGTCGGCTCCCGCGCGCCGGGCACGGTCCGCGGCAGCCGCCGAGCGGCACACGCCGACGACCCGCCCCGCGCCCAGGAGCCTGGCGGCTCCGACGGCCACCTGGCCGACCGCTCCCCCCGCGCCGAGGACGAGCACCCGCTCCCCCGGCTCCAGCGCCGCCCGCCAGGTCAGCGCCATCCACGCGGCCACGGCGGAGAGCCCGAGCGAGGCGACCACCTCGTCGGGCACCGGGCCGGTCAGCGGCACCAGGTCGGCGTCGGGGACCGCGCAGAACTCCGCGAGCGCGCCGTCGCCGGGCGCCATGCCGGCCGAGGTGGCGAACCAGACCCGGGTGCCGGCGGCGACCGTGCCGGAGCGCTCGACGACCCCGACCCCCTGCACGCCGGGGACGTAGGGCACGGCGGGGCGGCCGAAGTACGACGTGCCGGTGGCGCAGAGCAGGTCGAGCGGGACGACCGGCGCGGCGGTCACCCGGACCAGCGTCTCCCCCTCGGCCGGCCCCGGGTCGGGATGGGAGCGGTAGGACGGCGGCTCACCCGGCGTGTGCAGGACGGCGGCGCGCACGCTGATCAGGTCGCGATGTCGGGGTACGGCAGGGAGATGTGCTCCATCGCCCTGCCGTAGGCCTTCTGGTACTCCAGCGGGCCGTGGTCGCGCTCGAACATGGCGATGAACAGCGTGAGCGTGAGGAACGGGTGGGCGCCCATCCGGAACAGC
>DASYGS010000042.1:0-13929 GCA_035999465.1 Blastococcus sp.
CGCCTTCGGGGACGTCCCGCTCAGCCTCGAGTACAAGCTCGAGGTCTGGGACTCACCCAACTCCGCCGGCATCATCATCGACGCCGTCCGCGCCGCCAAGATCGCCCTCGACCGCGGCATCGGCGGCCCCCTGCTCTCCGCCTCCTCGTACTTCATGAAGAGCCCCCCGGTCCAGCACCGCGACAGCGAGGCCCGCGACCTCGTCGAGGCCTACATCCGCGGCGACGTCGACCGCTGACCGACCCCGCGCACCGACGACAGGGCCCGCGTCCAGTTCGGACGCGGTCCCTGTCGCGTGTCGGCCCGGGACGGCGCCGCCGCTGCCTACGCTCACGCGCATGCGGTACCGCGGACGCCTGCTCATGCTCGCTCTCGGGCTGGTGACCGCACTGCTCGGCGGCTGCACGTCGGGCGCCGGTGCCGACCGCACGGCCGGCAGCCCGGTCACCGCGGCCGAGGCGCAGGCGATCGCCGGCCTGCTGCACGGGAACTTCCAGGCCGGCGGCGCGGGCTTCGTGGTGACCGCGCCGTACAGCCCGGCCGCGGTGCTCACGCTCACCGGCGACATCGACTTCCGGCACTCGATCGGCCGGGCCCAGGCGGTCACCACCTACTCCGACGGCCGCGCCGACGACACCCGCACGGTGTTCTTCACCCCGGAGGACCTCTGGGTGGGCGACGTCCCCGGCCTGACCGCGGCGCTGACCAAGGCCGGAGCGCCGAAGGCCACCTACCTGCGCCGGCCGCTCACCCTGCCCTACGACGCGGCGGGGATGCCACTGCTCGACGTCCTGGCCCGGGTGCTGGTCGGCCTCTCGTCGCCGACGGGCGACGACGCGCGCTACTTCCAGGACGGCCACACCACCTGGCAGGGCCAGCGCTCGATCGACGGCCGGCTGGCCTCGCTGTTCCGGCTGCGCGACGGGCACACCGTCGCGGTGGCGGCGAGCGGGAACCTGCTGCTGCAGTTCGTGAGCCGGCTCGCCGGCGGCGACTTCGACGTGACCGTGACGCTCTCGGACCACGGGCCCCGGATGATCGATCTGCCCTCGGCGGCGGAGACGGCCGACGTGGCCGACCACCGGGCGATCGCGACCGCGCTGGGGGTCTGAGAACCGGGGAAGAAGACAGTGGAAGGGGGCGGCCTCTTCCCCAGACCGCCCCCTTCCGGCGTTCTTCCTACCAGATCAGAGCCGCGAACGCTGCACCGACGTCCGGATATCGCGTCAGTTCGCCGACGGATCGGCCGGTGCGGTCGACAGCACCGCGAGCCGCCCCGACTGGCGGCCCATGACCTGCCGCCAGAGCTCGGGACCCGCGGCCTGGCTGAGCACGTCCTCGGGGCGACCGGGCACGCAGGCCCAGGCGCCCTCGGCGATCTCGGCGGCGAGCTGCCCCTGCGACCAGCCGGCGTACCCGGCGAACACGCGCAGGCCCGTCAGCTGCTCGTGCAGCTCCTCGGGGTCACCGTCGAGGTCGACCAGGTAGACCGCCCCGGCGACCCGGCGGAGGCCCTCGTCCTCGTCCGCGGCCGCCTCCGAGGACGACGTCGCCAGGCACAGGGCGGTGTCGGCCTCGCACGGCCCACCGACGTGGAAGACCCCGGGTTCGACGGCAAGGTCGCACCAGCCGGGGAGCACGTCGCGGATCTCGACCTGGCTGGGCCGGCCGAGGACGACGCCCAGCGTGCCGGTGTCGGAGTGGTCGAGGACGAACACCACCGTGCCGGCGAACGTGGGGTCGGTGAGGGCGGGCATCGCCACCAGCAGCGAGCCGGGCGCGACGTCGTCCAGGCAGCCGACCGTCAGGGCGGGCACCGAGGCGCGGCGCCGTCCGGTCGCGGGCCGCGCGGGCGGCCCCGACTCGGGGTCGGGTGCAGGGACGGGGGACATCGCCGATCAGTGTGCCCCACCTGGGCGTGCCAGGGTGGGCCAGCATCCACCCCCTGCCCGAACGGGCCTGGTCGCGCCGCACGGAGTCACTTTCCGGTTCCCGCCCGTGGGCGCCGGTGACCCTGCGCAGGCCCGAGGGCCCCTAGGGTGACCGCGTGCAGCTGGCGGAGCCGAGGATTCGTTCGCTGCTCGCCCGGAGGAGCTTCCGGCGGCTGCTGGTCACCCGCCTGCTGTCGCAGTTCGGCGACGGCGTCTTCCAGGCGGCCCTGGCCGGCACGGTGCTGTTCAACCCCCAGCGGGCGGCCGATCCCGTCGCCGTCGCTGCCGGTTTCGCCGTCCTGCTGCTGCCGTACTCCCTCGTCGGCCCCTTCGCCGGCGTGTGGCTGGACCGCTGGAGCCGCCGCCAGGTGCTCGTGCGGGCGAACGTGCTCCGCGCGGTGCTCGTGGCCGTGGTGGCGGGGCTGGTGCTGGGCGGGGTCTCCGGGCCGGCCTTCTACCTGGCGGGGCTGGCCGTCTTCGCAGTGAACCGCTTCGTCCTCGCCGCGCTGTCGGCCGGGTTGCCGCACACCACCGAGGCGTCGTCCCTGGTGTCGGCGAACGCGGTGTCGACGACGTCGGGAACGGTGGCCACCGTGGTCGGCGGCGGGGCCGCGCTGGGGCTGCTGCAGCTCACCGGCGCGGGCGACGCCGGGTACGCGGCCCTCGCGCTGTCCGCCGCCGTCCCTTACCTCGCGGCGTCGGCCGTGGTCGCCGGCTTCGGGCGCGCCGACCTCGGGCCCGACCACATGGCGCGCTCGGCGCGGCTGTCGGCGCGGGACGTCGCCCTCGGCATGCTGGCCGGCGCCCGGCACGCACGGCAGCACCCGCCCACCGCGGCGGCGCTGACGGCGATCAGCCTGCACCGGCTCTTCTACGGCTTCCTCACGCTGATGACCCTGCTGCTCTACCGGAACACGTTCGCGCCGCGCGCATCGCTGTTCCCCGGAGGGCTGGCCGGCCTGGGTGAGGTGCTCGGCGCCGGGGCGCTCGGCACGCTGCTGGCCGCGGTCGTCACGCCCTGGGTGGTGCACCGCCTCGGCAAGCCGCGCTGGATCACCGTCGTCCTGGCCGGAGGGGGCGTGGCGCAGCTGGCGCTCGGGCTGCCGTTCCTGCCGGCGACGACCGTCGTCGCCGGTTTCGTGCTCGGGTTCGTGTCGCAGGCGGTGAAGATCTGCGTGGACACGACCCTGCAGGAGTCGGTCGCCGACGACTTCCGCGGCCGTGTCTTCTCCGTCTACGACACCCTGTTCAACGTCACCTTCGTCGCGGGCCTGGTGATCAGTGCGTTCGTGCTGCCGCCGTCGGGAATCTCCCCCGCCATGCTCGTGGTGGTCGGCGCCGGTTACCTGCTGACCGCCGTCGGCTACTCCCGGATCACCCGCCACCACTGACGTTCATGGAGTTCGCTCGAGCGCGGAAACCGTCACCCAGCGACTCCATCAGCCATCAGGTCTGGGTGGACCACCAGGCGAGCAGCTCGGCCTCCGCCTCGTCGCGGTCGAGCGGCCCGCGCTCCATGCGGAGCTCCTTGAGGAACCGCCACGCCCGCCCGACGTCGGGACCCTCGGAGAGGCCGAGCAGCGTCATGATCGCGTTGCCGTCGAGATCGGGCCGCACCGCCGCCAGGTCCTCCGCGGCCGACAGCTCGGCGATCCGGGCCTCGAGCGAGTCGTAGGTCGCCGACAGCATCGCCGCGCGCTTCTTGTTGCGGGTCGTGGAGTCCGAGCGCACCAGCTTGTGCAGGCGGGGGAGCAGGTCACCGGCGTCGGTGACGTACCTGCGGACGGCGGAGTCGGTCCACTCACCGCGCCCGTACCCGTGGAAGCGCAGGTGCAGGAAGGTCAACCGGGAGACCGCCTCGATGATCTCCTTGGAGTACCGGAGCGCCGTGAGCCGCTTGCGCACCAGCTTGGCGCCGACCACCTCGTGGTGGTGGAACGACACCCGGCCGCGCGGCTCGTGCCGCCGGGTCGCCGGCTTGCCGATGTCGTGCAGCAACGCGGCGAGCCGCAGGATCAGGTCGGGCGACTCGGCATCCCGATCGGCCTTCTCCAGCGCGATCGCCTGCTCCAGCACGATCAGCGAGTGGGTGTAGACGTCCTTGTGCTGGTGGTGCTCGTCGATCTCCATCCGCAGCGCGGAGAGCTCGGGCAGGACGACGTCGGCCAGGCCCGTCGAGACGAACAGCTCCAGGGCCACCCGCGGGGAGTCCTGTAGGAGCGTCTTCGAGAACTCGACCTGCACGCGCTCGGCGGTGATCCGGCCGAGCTCCCCGGCCAGTGACGTCATCGCCGCGACCACCTCGGCGTCCGGCGTCAGGCCGAGCTGGGCGACGAACCGGACGGCGCGCAGCATCCGCAGCGGGTCGTCGGCGAAGGAGTCGACGGCCGGCCCGGGGGTGCGCAGCCGCTTGGCCAGCAGGTCGCCAAGGCCGCCGAAGGGATCGGTCACCGTCCGGTCGGGGCCGAGCGAGACCGCCATGGCGTTGACCGTGAAGTCGCGCCGGGCGAGGTCCTCGACGAGCGAGTTCCCCCAGGCCACCTCGGGATTGCGCGACTCCCGGTCGTAGCGGTCGGCCCGGAACGTCGTGATCTCGACCCGGCTGCCCCCGATCTCGGCACCGACCGTCCCGAACGCGATGCCGGTGTTCCACGTGGAACGAGCCCGGCCGTGCAGGACGCCCAACACCTGCTCGGGGCGTGCGTCGGTGGTGAGGTCGAGGTCGCCGGGCACCTGGGCGACGCCGCTGCCGGCGGCCAGCAGCGCGTCCCGCACCGAGCCGCCCACCAGGTGGACCTCGAAACCGGCCTCGGTGAACCGCCGGCCCAGCTCGGTGAGCACGGGGGAGACGTCGACGAGCTCCCGGACGGTCGCCTGGACAGCGGGCGGGACCGGCGCGGGATCGGGACGACTCGGGGTGCTGGCGGACACGACGAGCCAGGGTAGTGGGGCGGGTCGCGCTACCCTCCTGGCATGGCTGGGACCAGCGGGCGCGGGCGCCCCGGCCGCCGGCTGCGCCGGGTCGACGAGACCTCGGCAGGAGGTCTGGTGGTCGCCGACGACGGCGTGACCGGGCCCCGTGCCGCCCTCATCGGCCGCACCGACCGCCGCGGCCGCCTGCTCTGGTCGCTCCCCAAGGGGCACATCGAGGCAGGCGAGACGCCCGAGGACACCGCCGTCCGCGAGGTCGCCGAGGAGACCGGGATCATCGGCGAGGTCGTCGCGCCGCTCGGCATCATCGACTTCTGGTTCGTCGCCGACGGCCGCCGCGTGCACAAGACCGTGCACCACTTCCTGCTCCGCGCGATCGGCGGCGCACTCTCCGACGCCGACATCGAGGTCACCGAGGTCGCCTGGGTGCCCCTCGACGAACTGAGCGGCCGGCTGGCCTACGCCGACGAACGAGCCCTGGTCGAGCGCGCGCCGGCACTGCTGGCCGACAGCGCGTGACCCGGACGGCTGCCGGTCGCGCCGGCGGCCGCCCCGTCCGGCGGACGGCGCTGCTGCGCATCGCCCTGATCGCGGCGGCCCTCGCCATCGTGGCCCCGGCGGTCCTCGCGCCCGCGGCGCAGGCAGCCCCGCTCGTGGCCCGGTCGGCGCCCGTGCTCGCGTCCGCCCCCGGTCAGGACCACGCGACGAGCTCCGACCGTCCCGTCGCCATTCACATCGGTCGCTTCGACCCCCGCACGGTGACCCCCGGCGCCACGATCACCGTCACCGGCACGCTCACCAACACCGGCAAGCAGCCCATCACCGAGCTCGGGGTCCGGTTGCAGCGCGGCGAGGTGCGCACCACCCGCGAGGAGCTGGCCGCCGCGCTCCGCGCCGCCGACCCCGCCACGACCGTCGTCACCACGTTCCAGAACGTCCCCGGCACCCTCGCCCCCGGCGGCGTGCTTCCGTTCAGCTACACCCTCCCCTCGGCGGCGCTCCACCTCGACACGGACGGCGTCTACCCGGTGCTGCTCAACGTCAACGGCACCGTGGGCGGCGACCAGATCCGCCGGGTCGGCGAGCTGTCGACCTTCATCGTCAGCGAGCCGGTCGCGCCGAAGGCCCACACCACCGTGGCGTGGCTGTGGCCCGTGGCCGAACGCAGCCACCGGGGGCCCACCGGCGGTTTCCTCGACGACGACCTCACCCGCGCCATCAGCCCCGACGGCCGGCTCGACCGGCTGCTGTCCACCCTCGAGCGCCTGCCCCGCACGCTCCCGTCGGGGGCGACCGAGCCCGTCCCCGCGCTGCCGGTGACCCTCGCCATCGATCCCGCGCTGGTCGAGGAACTCACGATCATGGCCGCCGGCCCCTACGCCGTCCGCGGTGTCGCCGGGGCGGGGAAGGGCACCGACGCGGCCACGGCGTTCCTCGCGCGGCTGCGGGCCCTCGCCGCCGTCCACCCGGTCGTGGCCCTGTCCTACGGCGACGTCGACGCCGACGCGCTCGACACGGCCGGGCTCTCCGGCGTCCTCACCCGCAGCCTGCCCGGCACCGCGGACGGCACCGCCCAGGACCCGCCGGGCGGTGCCCCGGCGGCCGCGCCGACGACGCCGGCCACCGGCACGACCGGCTCGGCGGCCCCGAGCGACCCGGTGCCGCCGGTCACGGGCGCGGGGGCCCGGATTCTCGCCGAGGCGCTGCACGTGCAGCCACGGACCGACCTGTACTGGGCCGCGGGCGGTTCCCTGCGCCCGCACACCATCACCGACCTGCAGGCCGGCGGGGTCCGGGAGCTGGTGCTCGGCAGCGCCGGGCTCACCGAGGGCGACCGGGCCGTCGGCCTCCGGGGCGGCCGCGCCTCGGCGCGGACCACCGTGACCACCCCGACCGGCCCGCTGGACGTGCTGGTCGCCGATCCGGCGCTCGGCGACATCGTGGGCTCGGCCGAGAAGACCGCCGGCGGCCCGCGCATGGCCGAGCAGCGCTACCTCGCCGAGCTGGCCGTCCTCGGTCTGCAGGCCCCGCCCGGTACCGACCAGACGGTGCTGGTCGCGCCGCCCCGCACCGTCGACGCCGGCCCCGAGGGTGCCGGCGCGATGATGGCCGACACAGCCAGCCCTGGCCTGCCCTGGCTGCGGCCCGGTTCGCTGGCCGGGCTGTCCGCGAGCGCCCCGGCACCGGCCGGGAAGCCGGCCGACCCCGCGGACGCCGTCCGTCTCGACCCCGCCGGTCTGGCCGAGCTCGCCCACGGCGTCGCCGTCCGCGACGACCTCGCCGGCGCCGTGGTCGGCGATGCCGGCAGCGCGATGGCCGCCTACGACGCCGCGATCTCGCGCACGGCGTCGGCCCAGTGGCGGGGCGACGCCGCGGGCTTCCGCGCCGCGGCGTCGGCCATGCGGACGACGCTGGAGCGGCTGCGCGGGCGGGTGACGCTGCTCTCCCCGGCCGACGGCACCTACAGCCTGGCCTCCAGCGACTCCCCCCTGGTGCTCACCGTGCGCAACGACCTGCCGTTCGCGGTCTCGGTGCGCCTCGACCTGCGGACGCTGGGCAAGCGGGGGCTGACGATCTCCGACATCGGCGCCCGGACGCTCGCCCCCGGGCAGCGGACCACGCTGCAGGTGCCCACCCACGTGCGGCAGTCCGGCGGGTTCGCCGTGCTGGCCGCCCTCACGACGCCGACCGGTGGCCCGCTCGGCGACCGGGTGGAGATGCACGTCAAGAGCACCGCCTACGGTTCGATCTCTCTGCTCATCACGTTCGGCGCCGCCGGGCTGCTCGCGCTGCTGTTCCTGCGCCGGCTGATCCTGTTCGTGCTGCGCCGCCGGCGGTCCGCCGCCCTGCCCGAGGAGCCCACCGTCGTCCTGCCGCCCACCCGGAGCCCGGTGTGAGCACCGACCCCGACGACCGTCAGCCCGTGCCCGAGCGCCCACGCGACGAGGCCCGGCACGACGGCGCGCGCGCCCAGCGGGCCGCCCCGCTGCCGCCGCCGCCCTACCTCGCGGCCCCTCCGCCCTCCGCGCCGTTCTCCGACGAGGCACGGATGAACGGCGCCCCCCACGTCGACGACGTCGTCCGGGACCGGGGGCCGTCGCCGATACCGCCGCCCCCGCCGCCCGCGCCGCCGCGGCGTACTCCGCTGCCGCCCCTGCCGCCCCTGCCGCCGCTGGCGGCGCGGAACCGCTGGGAGCCCGCCGCCGACGACACCCAGCTGATGACCACCCTGCCGCCGGTGCCCCGGGTGCCGCACCCGATGGGCGGCACGGACGACGTCCTGGAGCGGCGGGAGGGCTCGCCCGGCTCCAGCGGCGGGATCCTCCGCGCCGCAGGCACGATGGCGGTCGCGACGCTGGTCTCCCGGGTGACCGGTCTGGTCCGGACCATGGTGCTGGTGTCCGCCCTGGGCGTGGGGCTGGTCAACGACGCCTACACGACGGTCAACACGCTGCCGAACATCGTCTACGAGTTGCTGCTCGGCGGCGTGCTCACGTCGGTCATCGTGCCGCTGCTGGTGCACGCCCAGAAGCGGGACAGGGACGGCGGAACCGCGTACGCGCAGCGGCTGACGACCGTCGCGATCGCCGGGCTGACGGTGGTGACGCTGCTGGCGATCCTCGCGGCCCCGGTGCTCACCCGGCTCTACAACATCACCGGCGATCCGCACCAGATCTCCCTGGCCAACTGGCTGGCCCGCATCCTGCTGATCGAGATCGTGTTCTACGGGATCGGCGCCCTGGCGCAGGCCATCCTCAACTCGCGGGACGTGTTCGGGCCGCCCGCCTGGGCGCCGGTGCTCAACAACGTCGTCGTCATCGCCACCGGCGTGCTGTTCATGGGCGCCGGCGGTGCGGGCAGGCTCACCCCGGTCACCATCACCGACACCCAGGTGTGGCTGCTGGGCGTCGGCACCACCCTCGGCATCGTCGTCCAGGCCGTCGTCCTGCTCCCGTACCTGCGCCGGGCCGGGGTGCCGTTCCGGCCGCGCTGGGGGCTCCGGAACACCGGCCTGCGGGAGGCGGGCGGCCTCGGCCTGTGGGTGATGGGCTACGTCGCCGTCAGCCAGGTCGGCGTCCTGGTGGCGACCCGGATCGCGAACGCAGCCAGCCACCAGCCCGGCGGGCTCGGCCCCAGCGCCTTCGCCACCGTCAGCCTGCTGTTCCAGATGCCCTACGGGATCATCGGCGTGGCCCTGCTGACCGCGCTGCTGCCCCGGATGAGCCGGGCGGCGGCGCGGCACGACGTCCCCGGCGTCATCGACGACCTCTCCCTCGGCACCCGCCTGTCGGCGCTGGGGCTCCTGCCCGTGACCGCGGCGCTGATCGTGCTGGGCCCGCCGCTGACGATGCTGGCCTTCGCCCGGGGGAACACCTCGGCCGAGGACGCCGCCACGATGGGGACGGCGCTGGCGATCGGGGCGTTCGGGCTGCTGCCGATGGCGGTGACCCTGCTGCAGCTCCGGGTCTTCTACTCCATGAAGGACGCGAAGACGCCGACGCTCATCCAGCTCGGCATGGTCGCCGTCCGGGTGCCGCTGCTGCTGCTCGTGCCCGTCGTCGCGTCGCCGCGGGACGTCGTCGCCGGCCTGATGTTCGTGACGAGCGTGACCTACGTCGCCGGCTGGGTGATCGGCGACATCGCGCTGCGCCGCCGGCTGGGCTCGTTGCGCACCCGCGAGACGCTGCTGCCGGTCCTCAGGATCGCTGTCGTCTCGGCCGCGGCGGCGCTCGTGGGGTGGGCGGTGCTGAACGTGACCGATCCCCTGCTCGGCACGACCACCGCAGGGTCGCTCGCCAGCGTGCTCATCGGTACCGTGGTGATCGGCGCCGCAGCTCTCGCAGGTCTCGTGGTCGCCCGCGTACCCGAGATCCGGGAGCCCCTGGCAGCCGTCAGGGCTCGCGTGGGGCGCGGATGACCGGTCCCGACGAGGACGCGGCGCCCTCGCCGGAGCGCTCGCGCCGGCGGCCGGCGCAGGACAGGGGGTCGACAGTGTCGATGACATCCACGACCACCGGCCTTCCCGACCGCTACCGGCCACTGGACCAGGTCGGCCCGGACGAGCCGACCGCGACGGGTGTCATCCGCTGCTGGCGCGCCAAGGACCGCGTGCTCAACCGCGACGTCGCGATCCGCGTGCACGACCCCGCCGGCCCGGCCGCGCACGCCTGGATCACGCGCGCCCTCGCCGCCGGCGGTCTCGCGACCCCGGCGCTGGCGATGGTCTACGACGCCTCCGAGGGCACCGGCGATCCGCAGAGCCCCGGCGGCGCCGCCTACGTCGTCAACGAGTGGATCGAGGGCGAGACCCTCGCCGAGCGGCTGACCCGCGGCCCGCTCCCCGAACGCGACGTCCGCACCGTGCTGCGCCGGCTGGCCGACGGGGTCGCCGAGGCGCACCGGGTCGGGCTGGCCGTGGGCGGCCTCACCCCGGACAACGTCGTGTTGCGCCCCAACGGCCTCGTCGGCCTGCGCGCGGTGCCCGCCGCGACCGGCACCGTCGACGGCGACATCGCCGCGCTGGGTGCCCTGCTGGAGGCCGCGCTGACCGGGCTGCCCGACGGGCCGGACGACACCGCCCCCCGTCCGCTCACCGGCCCGTCGGACCTGGTGGCCCTCGTCCGGCGCGCCCGCTCCACCGAGCCCGGGCAGGGGCTGTCCAGCGTCGCCGCGATGGCCACCCTGCTCGCCGAACGCCCGCACACCGGGCCGACGGCCCGGGTGGCGCCGGCGCGCCCCGAGGAGCCCGACAACGGCTGGCTGCGACGCCGCCGCGACAAGCGGGGCGACGCGGGCGGCGACGGGTCTGACGACGGGAAGCCGGTGCGGCTGGACCACCAGGCCCTCCCGCCGGTGCCCGCCGTCCGCCCGGTGACCTCCCGCGACACCACCGTCAGCCCGGTCGCCCTGGGCGGCGACACCATCGACGCCGGCACCGTGGCTCCCGACTCCGGCGCCTACGCCGGGGCCGCCGTGCCGCCCGGACGGCACACCACGCGGTCCGACGTGCCGGCTGCCGACGACGGCTACGAGGACGACGGCTACGAGGACGACGGCTACGACGACGGGCCGTTCGGGGTCCTGTCGGCGGCCGGCCCCGACGACACGTTCTCCGGCCGGAACTACGTCGACGACGTCGCTCCGGCGGCGCCGGCCCCCGAGGAGGCCAGGCGGCACCGGGCGGTCGTCGTCGGCCTCCCGCTGCTCGCCCTGGCCGTCGTGATCGCGCTGGCCTGGTGGGTCGGGTCCAGCCTGCTGTCGGTGGCCGGGTCGGTCGACGGGAACCAGGGGTCCAGCCCGCCGGTGAGCGCGTCCGTAGGCGGCTCCGCGTCGCCGGCGAAGGCCCCGCCCGCCGGGTCCCCGGTCAAGATCGTGACGGCCTCGGTGTTCGACCCGCAGGGCGACGGCCAGCCGGAGAACGACCGCCAGGCCCCGCTGTCCTACGACGGCAACCCGTCGACGGCGTGGAAGACCCTCGAGTACCGCGGGTCGGCCGCCTTCGGCAACCTCAAGAAGGGCGTCGGGATCGTCTACGACCTCGGCAGCCCGACCCCGATCTCGGCGGTCACGGTGACCTCCCTGCAGCCCGGCGCGGCGCTGGAGATCCGCACCGGCGCCGACCCCCACGGCACGCTCGACAGCTTCACCCCGGTGGCCTCGGGCACCGTCAAGGGCGCCACCGACTTCACCTTCAGCAAGCCGGTGACGAGCCGGTACGTGCTGGTGTGGGTCACCGGCCTGGTGTCCAGCAACGGCTCGTTCTCCGCCGACCTCGCCGAGGTCGTCGTCCACGCTGCGGGCTGAGTCGTCCACGCCGCGGGCTGACCGGCGCCGCGCGAGGGCCCGGGGCGCGTCCCGGCCGACGCGGGCGGAATGCCGCCCCTACGATCCTCGTTGTGCCGCCAGTGACTGAGCAATCGAACGTGGGGAGCCACGTGACCCCCGGCCCTGTCGTGACCACCGACGGGAACCCCGCGATCCCGCCGGCCGAGCACGACGGCGTCCGTGACCTGATCATCATCGGGTCCGGCCCGGCCGGTTACACCGCCGCCACGTACGCCGCCCGCGCGAACCTCCACCCCCTGGTGTTCGAGGGCTCGCAGTTCGGCGGCGCACTGATGACCACCACCGAGGTGGAGAACTTCCCGGGCTTCCCCGAGGGCATCCAGGGCCCGGCACTCATGGACGACATGCGCACCCAGGCCGAGCGCTTCGGGGCCGAGCTCGTCGCACGCGACGTCACCGAGGTCGACCTCACCGCGACCCCGAAGGTCGTGAAGGTGGGCAGCGAGGTGCACCTCGCCCACGCCGTCATCGTCGCCACCGGCTCGAAGTACCGCTACCTCGACCTCGCCAACGAGCAGCGCCTGCTCGGCCGCGGCGTCAGCGCCTGCGCCACCTGCGACGGCTTCTTCTTCCGCGACCAGGACATCGTGGTGGTAGGTGGTGGCGACTCCGCGATGGAGGAGGCCACCTTCCTCACCCGCTTCGCCAGGAGCGTGACCGTCGTCCACCGGCGGAACGAGCTGCGCGCGTCGAAGATCATGCAGAAGCGCGCCCAGGACAACGAGAAGATCCGCTGGGCGCTCGGCAAGCAGGTCACCGACGTCCTCGGGGAGAACACCGTCTCCGCCGTCGAGCTCACCGACGTCGCCAGCGGCGTCACCGAGACGATGCCGGTCAGCGGCCTGTTCGTGGCCATCGGCCACGACCCCCGCAGCGAGCTGTTCGCCGGGCAGCTCAAGCTCGACGACGAGGGCTACATCCAGGTCGAGCACCCGAGCACCCGCACCAACGTCGACGGCGTCTTCGCCTGCGGCGACGTGGTCGACCACATCTACCGCCAGGCGATCACGTCGGCCGGCACCGGCGCGGCCGCGGCCATCGACGCCGAGCGCTGGCTCGCCGAGACCTTCGACGAGCGCTGACCCGCTCCGCCGGGCATACATCCGCAGCTCCGCCCGTTAACCAGCCGGGCTCATTCTGAGCCAGTCGACCGAGAGGCAGAACTTCCATGGCAGGCAACACCGTGACGGTCACCGACGCCAGCTTCGCCAGTGACGTGCTGGGCAGTGACAAGCCCGTGCTGGTCGATTTCTGGGCGGAATGGTGCGGCCCGTGCAAGATGGTCGCCCCGGTGCTCGAGGAGATCGCCACCGAGCACGCGGAGAAGCTCACCGTCGCGAAGCTGAACATCGACGAGAACCCCCAGATCGCCCGCGACTACCAGGTCATGTCGATCCCGACGATGACGGTGTTCCAGGGCGGCAAGCCGGTCAAGAGCATCATCGGCGCCAAGCCCAAGGGTGCCATCCTCAACGACCTGGCCGACTACATCTGAGCCAGCACTGACGCAGCCGCGCTCACGCGGCTGAGGGCCCGCCCGTCCCCGGACCGGCGGGCCCTCGTTCGTCGGTAGCCGGACGGGCGACCCCCTTGCGCCCGCAGCACGGCCCAGGGGCGACAATCAGCGACACAATGGGAGCCGACAGCCACATGCAGCCTCTGAGGCTCGGGGACCGCGGACCGGCCGTGACCGATGTGCAGGCCGCCCTGCTCGGGCTGGGGCTGCTCGCCGTGGCTCCGTCGACGTCACCTGGCGTAGCCGCCGACGGAGCCGACGGCGCGGTGTTCGATCCCGCTACCGAGCTGGCCGTCCGCCACTTCCAGCAGGTCCGCGGGCTGTCGGTGGACGGGCGGGTCGGTGAGGAGACCTACCGGGCACTCTCGGAGGCCCGCTGGTCGCTGGGGGACCGGCTGCTCCGGTACGACCCCGAGCGGCTGATGCGCGGCGACGACGTCACCGCCCTTCAGGAGCGGCTGCTCGAGCTCGGCTACGACGCCGGGCGGGCCGATGGGATCCTGGGGCCGGAGACCGAGGTCGGTCTGCGGGCCTTCCAGCGCGACTACGGCCTGACCTCCGACGGCACCTGCGGCCCGGCGACCATGCGCGCCCTGCGCCAGCTCGGCCGCAAGGTGACGGGGGGCCGCCCCCAGTTGCTCCGGCAGAGCGCTTCCCTCGTCGACAGCGGCCCGCACCTCATCGGCCGCCGGATCGTCATCGACC
>DASYGS010000047.1:0-36101 GCA_035999465.1 Blastococcus sp.
GGGGGTGGTTCCACTCGTAGAGCGCCTCGGCGGCGTCGATGCCCTCGAAGCACTGCAGCCGGTACAGCGGCGTGTCCAGCACCCGGGCCAGCGCCTTGGCCGCCTCGGTCTTGCCGACGCCGGGCTCACCCTCGAGCAGCAGCGGCTGCGGCAGCCGGACGGCGAGGAACAGGGCCGTGGCCAGGCCCGGGTCGGCGAGGTAGTCGACGCGGTCGAGGGCGGCGGCCAGCGACGCGACGTCCGGGACGCGTTCCCGCACCTCCTCCTCGGCGCCCGTCCGAGCGGCCGCCGTCACGGCGTCCCCCGGGGACCGTCAGGAGGCGGCGGCATACCGGGCCGGGTCCTCGAGGAAGGCGGTGCGGCAGCCCGGGCAGCAGAACCAGGTCGTGACGCCGTCGACGGTGGCGTGCGGCGACGCGTCGACCGCCGCCACGGTCATGCCGCAGACCGGGTCGATGTCGCGGGCCGCGGGGGCGGCGGGCGCGGGTGCGGACCGCTCCCCCGCCCGGCGCTCGGCCACCAGCTGGGTGAGCACCGACAGCGCGATCTCGGCCGCTGTCCGGGCCCCGATGTCGAGGCCGGCCGGTGAGTGCACCCGCGCGCGCTGCTCGTCGGTCACGTCCAGCGAGGCGAGGACGGCGGCCCCGCGGATGCGGCTGGCGATCAGCGCCACGTAGGGCACCCCCAGCCGCAGCGCCGCCGTCAGTGCCGGCTCCTCGCCCCGGCCGTGCGAGGCGACGACGAGGGCCGCGTCGTCGGCGCTCGGGCGCGCGTCCTCCCCCGGCACCAGGTCGACGGCGAAGCCGAGCGGACCGCCGAGCGCCGCCAGCGCCTCGGCGATGGGACTGTCGCCGACCACGAGCATCCGCGGCGCGGGCACCCGCGGCTCCAGGAAGATCTCCATCGAGCCGCCCGACAGGCACGGGTTGGCCACCGTGACCGCGCCCTCCTCGGCGTTGCCGGCCGGCGCGCCGGGCACGATCCGCAGCAGCAGCGGCTCGTTGCTCGACAGCGCCATCAGCCCGTACTCGCGCACCGAGGACTCCGCGCACGTACCGCCCACGAACCCGTCGATGACGCCGTCGGCCCGGATCAGCGCGGTGTCACCGGCGTGCGCGCTGGCCGGCTTCTGCGCGCGCACGACCGTGGCGTGCACGAACGGGACGCGGCCGCGGATCAGCTCGGCCGCCGTATCGGTCACCGACACGGGCACCTTCCTTCGTCGAGCGGAGTCGCTCGGTCTCCCCGTCGCCGCGCGACTCCATGGCGGTCAGATCGGCGGGGCGGCCCGCCCGTGCATCGCCGCCCAGACGCGCGCCGGCGTGCAGGGCATGTCCATGTGGGTGACGCCGAAGGGTTCCAGCGCGTCGACGACGGCGTTGACCACGGCCGGCGGCGACCCGACGGTGGCCGACTCCCCGATGCCCTTGGCGCCGATCGGATGGTGCGGCGACGGGGTCACGGTGTGCCCGGTCTCCCAGTCGGGCACCTCCATGGCGGTCGGGATCAGGTAGTCCATGAACGACCCGCCGAGGCAGTTGCCCTGCTCGTCGAAGCCGATGAACTCCATCAGCGCCATGCCCACGCCGTCGGTCAGCCCGCCGTGCACCTGGCCCTCGATGATCATCGGGTTGATCCGGGTGCCGCAGTCGTCGACGGCGACGAACCGGCGCACCTTCACCTTGCCGGTGCCCGGGTCGATGTCGACGACGCAGACGTACGCGCCGAAGGGGAACGTCAGGTTCGGCGGGTCGTAGGTGACCTCGGCGTCGAGGTTGCCGTCGATCCCCTCGGGCAGCGCGACCGTGCCGTGGGCGCCGAGCGCGATCTCGGGCATCGTCTTGCCCACGCTGGGGTCGCCTTTCACGAACCAGCGGCCCTTCTCCCACTCCAGGTCCTCGGGGCGCGTCTCGAGCATGGCCGCGGCGATCGCGCGGGCCTTGTCCTTGACCTTCCGGGCGGCCAGCGCCACCGCCGCCCCGCTGACCGGGGTCGACCGGCTGCCGTAGGTGCCCAGCCCGAACGGCGTCTGGTCGGTGTCGCCGTGCACGACGTCGATGTCCTCGGGCGGGATGCCCAGTTCCTCGGAGAGGATCTGGGCGAACGTCGTCTCGTGGCCCTGCCCCTGGCTCTGCACCGAGAGCCGGACCACCGCCTTGCCCGTGGGGTGCACCCGCACCTCGGCGCCGTCGGCCATGCCGAGGCCGACGATGTCCATGTGCTTGCGGGGGCCGGCGCCGACGGTCTCGGTGAAGAACGACACCCCGATGCCCATGAGCTCGCCCCGGGCCCGCTTCTCCGCCTGCTCTCGGCGAAGGTCGTCGTAGCCGGCCATCTGCAGCGCCTTGCGCATCGTCGGCTCGTAGTCGCCGGAGTCGTACTCCCAGCCGGTCTTGTTCGCGTACGGGAACTGGTCGGGCCGGATGAAGTTCGCGAGGCGCAGCTCGGCCGGGTCCATGTGCAGCCTGTCGGCGAGCACGTCGACCATCCGCTCGACCAGGTAGACCGCCTCGGTGACCCGGAACGAGCAGGCGTAGGCGACCCCGCCGGGTGCCTTGTTGGTGTAGACGCCGGTGACCTTGCAGTGGGCGGCGGCGAGGTCGTAGCTGCCGGTGAAGATCGAGAAGAAGCCGGCCGGGTACTTGGTCGGCTGCGCGGTGGCGTTGAAGGCGCCGTGGTCGGCCAGCACGTTCGTGCGGACGGCGAGGATCTTGCCGTCCTTCGTCGCCGCGATCTCGCCGGTCATGATGTAGTCGCGGGCGAACGAGGTCGACATCAGGTTCTCCGACCGGTCCTCCACCCACTTCACCGGCCGGCCGGTCACGATCGAGCCGACGACGGCGCAGATGTAGCCCGGGTAGATGCCGACCTTGTTGCCGAAGCCGCCGCCGATGTCGGGCGAGACGATCCGGATCTTGTGCTCGGGGATGCCCGCGACCATCGCGAACAGCGTGCGGTGGGCGTGCGGGGCCTGCGAGGTCTCGTACAGCGTCAGCTTGCCGTCGATCGGCTCGAAATCGGCGACCGCTCCGCACGTCTCCATCGGCGCCGGGTGCACCCGCGGGTAGACGACCTCCTGCGAGACGACGACGTCGGCGGAGGCGAACACGGCGTCGGTCGCGGCCGCGTCCCCGGCCTCCCAGTCGAAGATGTGGTTGTCGGTGCGGCCGACCAGGTCGTCGCGGATGACCGCCGTCCCCGGGTCCAGGGCGTGCCGGGCGTCGACGACGACGGGCAGCTCCTCGTACTCGACGTCGATCAGCTCGAGCGCGTCGCGGGCGGAGTAACGGTCCTCGGCGACGACGAAGGCGACCTCCTGGCCCTGGAAGCGCACCTTGTCGGTGGCCAGCACGGCCATCACGTCGGCCGACAGCGTCGGCGCCCACGCCAGGTTCAGCCCCTCGAGGTCCTTTCCGGTGATGACGGCGTGCACCTTCGGGTGGGCGAGGGCCTCGGTGGTGTCGATCGAGACCAGCCGCGCGTGCGCCAGGGGCGAGCGCAGGATCGCGCCGTGCAGCATCCCGGGCAGCACGAGGTCGTCGACGTAGTGACCCTTCCCGCGGATGAACCGCGGGTCCTCCTTGCGCTGGATGCGGCCGAACCCGATCGGCCGGTCCGGCGACGTGGTGGCGGGGTTGGACTCGCGGGCCGGGCGGTCCTCGACGGCGGTCATGCCGGTACCTCCTCGGCGGGCGCCGCGGCGGCCTCGGCGCCGTCGGTCGCGGGATGCTCGGCGGCCCAGCGGATCGACCGCACGATGGTGGCGTAGCCGGTGCACCGGCAGATCTGGCCGGAGATGGCCTCCCGGATCACGTCCTCGTCCGGGTCGGGATCGCGGTCGAGCAGGGCGCGGGCGGTGAGCATCATGCCGGGGGTGCAGAAGCCGCACTGCAGGCCGTGCTCCTCCATGAACCCCTGCTGCACGGGGTCGAGCGTGCCGCCGGTGGCCAGCCCCTCCACGGTGCGCACCTCGTGCCCGTCGGTCATGGCGGCCAGCGCGGTGCAGGACTTGACCGGGACGCCGTCGACGAGGACGACGCAGGTGCCGCAGTTGCTGGTGTCGCACCCCCAGTGCGTGCCGGTGAGGCCGAGCGTCTCGCGCAGGAAGTGCACGAGCAGCAGCCGGGGTTCGACGTCGCGGGTGACCTCGGTCCCGTTGACGGTCATCGTGACCTGCACGGTCAGCCTCCCTGGACGTCGGTGGAGTGGGCCGCGCGGTCGAGCGCGCGCCGGAGGACCCGCCGGGTGAGTTCCTCGGCGAGGTGTCGCTTGTAGTCGACCGGGCCGCGCTGGTCCTCGACCGGCCGGCTGGCCGCCGCGGACGCCCGGGCCGCCTCGTCGAACAGGTCCTCGCTGGGGCGCTGCCCGGTGAGCACGGCCATGGCGTCGGTGGCGCAGCCCTCGAGCCCGAGGGCGGTGAGGCCGATCGCGGCGTCCTCGATCGTGCCGTCGGGGCTCATGGTGAGCGCCGCACCGGCCGCCGCGACCGCCCAGTCACCCACCCGGCGCTCGACCTTCTCATAGGCGCTGCCGGAGCGGGCCCGGATCGGGAAGCGGACCTCGGTGAGCAGTTCGTCCTGCTCGCAGGCGGTCTCGTAGGGGCCGCGGTGTAGGTCGGCGATGTCGAGCACCCGCTCCCCGCCCCGGCCGGCGATCACCACCCGGGCGCGGAGGACGTCGCAGACCGTCGTGAGGTCCTCCGCCGGATCGGCCTGGCCGAGCGAGCCACCGATCGTGCCGCGGTTGCGCACCACGGGGTCGGCGATCACCCGCTCGGCGTCGTGCACGATCGGGAAGTGCCGGCCGACGACGTCGGAGGCGAGCAGGGTGGCGTGCCGGGTCAGCGCGCCGATGCGCAACCAGTCGCCGTCCTCGGTGACGTGGTCGAGATCGGCGACGTCGTTGATGTCGATCAGCCACTCGGGGCGGGCCAGCCGGAGCTTCATCATCGGCAGCAGGCTGTGCCCGCCGGCGACGACCCTGGCCTCGGGGCCGTGGCGTTCGAGCAGCTCCAGCGCGTTCCCCACGCTGGTCGCACGGACGTAGTCGAAAGGAGCCGGCACCTGCACGGGGCACCCCCTGACCGACGGGGCCCGACGCAGGCGCCCTGGTGCCGACGACGCTTGTCCCCCGCTCCCGGGCGTGTCAACATCCCGATAACCCACCGGTTATGAGGGTCGAGCCGATGACGTTCACCCAGCTCCGAACGTTTGCACTCGTCGCCGAGCTGGGATCGCTGCGCGCCGCCGCGGCGGCGCTCGGCGTGAGCGAGCCGGCCGTCTCGGCCGCGGTCACCGCGCTGCGCACCGACCTCGGCGACCCCCTGTTCCAGCGCTGCGGAAGCGGCATCGTGCTGACCCCCGGCGGCCGCGCACTGGCCGGCCGGGCGCGCGAACTGGTGCGGCTGGCCGACCGCACCCGGCGGGAGGTCGCGCAGGCGACGTCGACCGGCCGGCTCCGGGTCCTGGCGACGGCGGCCTGCGCCGAGCACGTCGGCGGTGCCGTCGTGTCGGCGTTCGGCCGGCGCGTGCCCCATGCCGACGTGGACCTCGCGGTCGACACCACCGAGGACGTCGCGGCCGCGCTGGCCGACGACGTCGCCGACATCGTGCTGGGGCTGCGGCCGGTGCCCTCGGCCGGCCAGACCGTCGAGTCGGTGCCCTTCCTGCGCTACCAGCGGGTGGTGGTGAGCGCCCCGTGCCATCCCCTCGCCCGGAGGAGCGCGGTCGGCGGCCACACCCGGTTGCGCGTGACCGACGTCGCCGCGCACCGGTGGCTGGCCGGCCCGGGCGGGATCGAGCGGGGCAGCGAGGAGGCCCGCTGGGCCGGGCGCGCGCCACGGGGCTTCGACGTCGACCGGCGGGCCAGTGAGAGCGACGCGCTGGCCGCGGCCCGCGCCGGGCAGGGCGTGCTCCTCGCCCTGACCCACGCCGTGGAGGACGACGTCCGCCGGGGCACGCTCGTGCGCCTGCCTGTCGAGGGCACGCCGGTCACCGGGCTGTGGTGGGCCAGCGTGCCGGGCGAGGGCCGGGCGACCAGCGCGGCCCAGGCCCTGCAGCAGTTCCTGACCACGCCCGACGCGACCACCGCCCTGCTGGCGCGGCCGGTCCGCCCCGACCGCGCCCGGCCGACGGTGCGCGTGGAGCTGTGGAGCTGACCCCGGAGCCACCGGGCCACGGAGTGCTCAGGCCGCGTCCAGCCGGGGCCACACCACCCGGGTGAGCACCAGCTGGGCGGCTGCCGCGGCGGGGATCGCGAGGAAGGCACCGATGATCCCGAGCAGCGCCCCGCCCATGATCAGCGCCACGATCGTGACGACGGGCGGCACGTCCACGGCGCGGTCCATCACCCGGGGAACCAGGAGGTAGTCCTCGAGCAGCCGGTAGACGACGTAGAACACCAGGCTGGCGATCGCCACCGTGGTGGAGACGCTGAGGGCCACCAGCGTGACCAGGATGCCGCCGATGGTCGAGCCGACGACGGGGATCAGGTCCAGCACCGCGACGAGGACGCCGAGGGCGAGCGCGTAGGGCACCCGCACGATCTCGAGGAAGACGAAGGTGCCGACGCCCGCGACCGCGGAGGTCAGCAGGTTGCCGAGCACGTAGCCGCCGACGCGGGCGCTGATCTCGTCGCCCAGTCCCTGCACGCGCTCACGCCGGCTGGCCGGGACCGTCCGGTAGAGCGCGCGCCGGATGGAGGGCAGGTTGGCGAGGAAGTAGATGGTGAGCACCACGACGGTGACCGCCGCGGTGAACGTGCCGAGCACGGCCAGCCCGATGTTCAGGACGCCGCCGAGGGGCAGCTTCCCCGATCCGCCGGCGAACTGGGCCTTGAGCGCGTCGAGGATGTGGAAGCGCGCGTTCAGGCGGCCGGCCAGGCTGCTGCGGTCCTGCAGTTGCTGGATGAGCCCTGGGGCTGCCCGGATGAGCTCCCCGATCTGGGTCACGATCGGCGGAACGATCGCCGCCGCGACGCCGGCCAGGACGAGCAGGAACGCCGCCGTCACCACGGCCACCCCGTAGATGCGGCGCAGCCCCTGGCGGATCAGCCATCGGACGACCGGGTCCAGGCCGAGTGCGAAGACGAGCGCGAGCACGATCAGGAGCAGGACGCCGGCGACGCGACCGACGGCGGTGAGCAGCACGTAGGCGAGGACCACCGCCGTGCCCGCCGTGAACGCGGCGCCGAAGATGCGCCGGGTCGGCCAGCGGGGATCGGAGCCGTGGGCGTGCGGACCGATCGGGAGCTCGATCGGTGGCTCCGCCGAGGCGGGATGCATGGGGATCTCCTCCGCTGGGGGTGCACCGTGGCCCGGAGTCTCGACCCGGCCCCGGGCATGGGCAAGGGCGCGTCACTCCGCGGCGAGCTCTTCGGCATGGGCGACGGCGCGGTCGCGCGCCGCCTCGGCGTCGGCGGCCTCGTGGTCGGCGGCCTTCCGGCGCCGCTCGGCCGACTTCAGCCGGGCCGTGGCGTCGGCCGCCGCGCGCTCGGCCTCCGCCAGCTCGTCGGACAGCGTGGCGGCGCGCGCCTGCAGCTCGGCGCGCTGCTGGTCGAGCTCGTCGACCCGGCGACGCTCCTCCGCCGCGGCCTCGCGTGCCTCGTCGGCGTTCCGGATCGCCTCGTCGGCCGCCTGCCGGGCCTCCTCCAGCGCCCGCCGGCGGCGCTCCTCGGCCGCTCGCTGCGCCTCCTCCTGCGCCCGCTGCCGGGCCGCGCGCCGCTCGTCGGCCGACGTCGGACGCGGGGACGTCGCGCGTTCGCGGGCCGGCCCAGGCTCGGGCCTGGGCGAGCGGACCAGCCGCAGGTCCGGACGCCGGGTCGTGCCGAGACCGCCGCTGTAGGACATCGGGGCGGTGAGCCGGCCGGTGAGCAGCGCCTCGGCGGCCTCCGGGTCGGCCAGCGCGGCGCGCAGGGTGTCCTCGACCTGGCCGGAGACGGCGCTGCCGACCGCGCGGCCCCGCGCCCGGGCGAGGGACGCCGCCTGCCGGCTGAGGGCCGCGATCAGCTGGGAGCGCTGCGTGTTCAGCGCCCGCAACTGCTCGCCGGCGAGGTTCTGCTGGGCCTCGCGGAGCAGCTCGCCGAGCTCGACGAGCCCGCCGATCTCCTCCCGGTGCGCCCGCACCAGCAGGTTGCAGACCCACGCGGCGACCGACGGCTTGGCCAGCGCCCCGATGTCGGCGGCCAGCGCCCTGTCGCCGTCCGCCCGGGCGTCGTCCTGCCGCGCCTTGCGCAGGGCGACGAACTCCTCGGGCGGGACGTCGTACAGCTCGTCGGCGACCTCGTCGAGATCCATGGCCGGGTCCACCTCCTCCGCGTCCTGCGACTTCGTCGCACTGCCCCATCGACACAAGGGATCGATGCTTGTCTATTCGATGACCATCGTTATGCTCTCGGTATCGACACCTGCGAGGAGACCACGATGACCGATCCCGGCCTGGCGTGCTGCACGCCCCTGACCGGCACGCCGATGTCGGTCGAGCAGGCCGAGCAGGTGGCCCCCCTGCTCAAGGCCCTCGCCGACCCCGTGCGCCTGCGGCTGGTCAGCCTGATCACGGCGAGCGACGGCGGCGAGGCGTGCGTCTGCGACCTCAACGACGCCTTCGACCTCACCCAGGCCACGATCAGCCACCACCTCAAGGTGCTGCACTCGGCCGGGCTGCTCGACCGCGAAAAGCGCGGCGTCTGGGTCTACTACGCCGTCCGGCCGGCCGCCCTCACCGCGGTGGCCACGCTCTTCGACACGGCGACGCCGGCCGCCACCCTCACCCCCGCATGAGCGACGCCGTCCGCGAGACCGCCCGCCCCGTCGACGCCCCGGTCCTGCAGCGACTGTCCACCCTCGACCGGTTCCTGCCGGTCTGGATCCTCGCCGCGATGGCGCTCGGTCTCGGCCTCGGCCGCTGGGTGCCGGGTCTGGACGGCGCGCTGTCGGCGGTCGAGATCGGGCACGTCAGCCTGCCGATCGCGATCGGTCTGCTGCTGATGATGTACCCGGTGCTGGCCAAGGTGCGGTACTCCGAGCTGGGCCGGGTGACCGGCGACCGGCGGATGCTCGGCGCGAGCCTGGTGCTCAACTGGCTGGTCGGGCCGGCGCTGATGTTCGCCCTGGCGTGGCTGCTGCTGCCCGACCTGCCCGAGTACCGCACCGGGTTGGTCATCGTCGGCCTGGCCCGGTGCATCGCGATGGTGCTGATCTGGAACGACCTGTCCTGCGGTGATCGCGAGGCCGCCGCCGTCCTGGTGGCTCTCAACTCGGTCTTCCAGATCGTCGCGTTCGCGGCGCTGGGCTGGTTCTACCTCCAGGTGCTGCCCGCGTGGCTGGGCCTGTCGACGACGTCGGCGCAGTTCAGCGTCTGGGCGATCGTGCTCTCCGTGCTGGCCTTCCTCGGCATCCCCCTGCTGGCCGGTTTCCTGACCCGCACGCTGGGCGAACGCGCCCGCGGCCGCGCCTGGTACGAGGGGCGCTTCCTCCCCCGCATCGGGCCGATCGCGCTCTACGGGCTGCTGTTCACGATCGTGCTGCTGTTCGCGCTGCAGGGCGCCGCGATCACCTCGAACCCCTGGGACGTCGCCCGGATCGCGCTCCCCCTGCTGGCCTACTTCGCGCTGATGTTCGGCGGCGCGTTCGTCCTCGGCGTCCGGTTGCGGCTGGGCTATGCGAAGACAGCGACGCTCGCGTTCACCGCCGCGGGCAACAACTTCGAGCTCGCCATCGCGGTCGCGATCAGCACGTTCGGGGTGACCAGCGGGCAGGCGCTGGCCGGCGTGGTGGGGCCGCTGATCGAGGTGCCCGCCCTGGTCGCGCTCGTCTACGTCGCGCTGTGGATCCGCCGCCGCTTCTACCCGGAGGTCTCCCGATGAGCGTGCCGAGCGTGCTCTTCGTCTGCGTGCACAACGCGGGCCGCTCGCAGATGGCCGCGGGCTGGCTGCGCCACCTGGCCGGCGACGCCGTCGAGGTGCGCTCGGCCGGATCGATCCCCGGCGACCAGGTCAACCCGGCCGCGGTCGCCGCGATGGCCGAGGCCGGCATCGACATCTCCGACCAGCGACCGAAGGTGCTCACCGCCGACGCGGTCGAGGCCTCCGACGTCGTGATCACCATGGGGTGCGGCGATGCCTGCCCGGTCTTCCCGGGCACCCGCTACCTCGACTGGCAGCTCGAGGACCCGGCGGGCAAGGGCGTGGACGCGGTCCGGCCGATCCGCGACGAGATCGAGGCCCGCGTGCGCACGCTGCTGGCCGAGCTGCTCCCGTCCGGCTGAGCTCCGGATCCGGACCCCCCGGTATTCGATCCCGGCCGGCGTCGGTGACACTGGGTGCCATGCACGACGTCGTCCCCCCGCCGCAGGCCCGTCGTCGTCCGCACCTGGTCAACACCGCCGTGATCGTCGCCGTCCTGGGCGTGCTGCCCTTCGTGGCGCACACCTCCGAGGTGTGGCGGGTGCTCGGTCCGGCGCTCTCGGGAGCCCTCGTCGTCCGCACCCTTCGGTTGCTCTGGCGCGACGCCTTCAGCACCGGATCCCGCCACCTCGGCACGGCCGGCTGAGATCGGACGTGCAACAGCCCCGGACCGCTGGTGCGGTCCGGGGCTGCGCGTCTGGCGGGGCGGAGCTAGCCGAAGATGATCACCGCGAGGATCGTCGCGACGACCAGCCCGGACACGACCGGCACGAAGCACCGCCGGGCGAGCTCGACCACCGGAACCCGGGCGAAGCCGGCCACCGCGAGCAGCGAGGACCAGGCGACCAGCGTGCCGCCGCCGGACCAGATGTTGCCCATCTGGCCGATGGCCGCCAGCGTCGGGCTGCTGACGCCCGCGCCGTGGGCCAGGGAGCCGGCCAGGGAGCCGGTGAGCGGCAGGCCCGAGAAGCCGGAGCCCTCGAGACCGGCGATCATGCCGACGACCAGGATGCCGAGGGCCGTGACGATGCCGCTGGTCGGCAGGTGCGACTGGCCGGCGACCACGACGTCGTACAGGAACGCCGGGCCCTTGACGCCGTCGCCAAGGCTCATGATCGTCGCCGAGAAGTCGCCGTTGCCGAGGAAGAAGAACCCGGCGATCGGCAGCACGACACCCATGGCCTTGAAGGCGAACACCAGACCGTCGACGATGTGCTCGGCGGCGGTCTCCATGAAGTTGTTGCGGTCACGGGCGAACGCCGCACCGAACATGGTGAGCAGCGCGATCCCGCCGACCAGGGCCGCGGCGTCGCCGCCCTTGAGGTCGGGCACCGCGTCGGACACCGCGGCGACGACGAGGTAGACGATCAGCGCCGCGTAGGCCACGGGCACGAAGATCGCGAAGAACTTCGAGGCCATCGGCTTCTCGGTCGGGGTGATCGTGTGCGCCGACGCCGGCACGGGCTCCCCGGCGGGGGTGCCGCGCAGCGCCATGCCGTGACCGACGATCGGTGCCTCGACGGGCGCGGAGACGCTGCTTCGGGCACCGGCACCGACCAGCTCGCGCTCGCCGGCCGAGCCGCTGCCGCCAGGCCCGGTGGGGCCCGCCGTAACGCCGCCGCGACCGCCGGCACCGACGCCACCCAGCGGGTCCTCGTCGATGATCTCCTCGGCGTCCGCGCTCACCGAGGTGCGGTCGGCAGCCGAGTCCCAGTCATTGAGCCACTCGTCCGACGGGGCCCGCATCTTGCGGACCTCCATCGCGTAACCGATGGCCAGCGCGATGCCGCCGACGATCAGCGACAGCACGAACGCCCGGTCGGCGACGACGGCCGGGTCGGCGCTGGCGGCCTTCGCCGACAGGCCGGGCGCCACGCGGATGACGTAGTCCGAGGACAGCGCCATGCCCTGACCGGCGATCGCGACCGTGAAGCCGGCCGCCAGCGGGCGCAGGCCGGCCCGGATCGCCACCGGGATCAGCACCGCACCGATGAGCGGCACGGCCGGGGTGGGCCAGAAGAACAGCGAGATGAAGTACGTGACGATGACCAGCGTCCAGAAGGCCAGGTGGCCGTTGCGCATGACCTTGCGGAACGGCGCCACCATGCGCCGGTCGGCGCCCAGGCCCTCCAGCGAGCGCAGCATCGCCGTGACCATCGCGATGATCAGGAAGATGCTGAACAGGCTGGTCGCGGCCGTGAGGCTGGCGTTGAACACCGACGAGAGTCCGGTGGCGAGGTTCCCGGTGTAGACGAGTGCCGTGAGGAAGGTGGCGACCACGGCCGGCACCACGATGTTCTTGCGCATGATCATCGTGGCGAGGATGACGACCACCCCGGCCAGGAAGATCCAGTGCGCTGCTGTCAGATGCATGGTTGCCCCTATACGGGAGAGCTCGATGTGATGTCGCAGAACGTCCCGGATCTGGGAACCGCAGTCCATGAACGATGTGCACAGTGGCGCCCGTCACGAATGTGCAGCATGCCGTAGGCGAGCCGTGCACCCGGTGTAACGCTTCAACCAATAGGAGTAACGAAGGGACAGGTGTGCCGGAAGCGACGGGAACGGCGCCGAATACCTCGGCAGCGACGGTCGCACGTCCGGCCGCGGGACGCGACGGCACCGGCCGGGGCTGGCTGCTGGGCACGCTGCTCGCGGCGACGGCGCTCGGCACGATCAGCAACAACATCGTCAACGTCCCGCTGCGGCGGATCACCGCCGACCTCGGCGTCCCGGTCACCCAGGGCGTCCTGATCGCCTCGGCGTCGGTGCTCGTCCTCTCCGTCGCGATGCCCCTGACCGGCTGGGTGAGCGACCGGCTGGGCCGCCGCAGGACCCTCGTGCTCGCCCTCCTGATCCTCTCGACGGGCACGCTCGGCGCGGCGCTGGCACCGAACCTGGGCCTGATGGTGGGCAGCCGGGCCCTGCAGGGCCTCGGCTGCGCGGCGCTGCCGACGGCGGTCATGGGCATGCTGGCCCGCACCTTTCCGCCCGAGCAGCGCAGCCGGGTGATGGGCGCGTGGGGTGCCGCGAACGGGATCGGCCAGGCGATCGGGCCCCCGATCGGCGGCTTCGTGGCCGACGCGTTCGGCTGGCGCGCGATCTTCGGCGGCCTGGTGCCGATCACCCTCGGCGTCCTCGTGCTGGCCCTGCGCGTGGTGCCGCGCGACTCCGGCCACGACACCCGGATGAACTGGACCGGCGCCGGGTCGATCACCGTGGGTGTCGCACTGCTGATGACGGCGGCGACCGCGGCCCCTCAGGCGGGCGTGCCGGGCTGGCTGCCGGTGCTCGGGGCGGTGCTCGGCGCCGGGGCGCTGGTGGTGTTCGTGCTGACCGGCCTGCGCAGCCGCGCCCCGTTCATCGATCCCCGTCTGCTGGTCGAGATGCGCTGGCTGCGCAGCGCCACCGCGGTGTTCGTGCAGCAGGGCAGCCTCGCCGCCGTCCTCGTGGCCGTTCCGCTCTACCTGACCGGCGTCGTCGGCCTCTCGGCGTCGGTCACGGGGCTGATCGTCTTCATCCTCCCGGTGGTGTGGGCGGTGCTCGCACCCCTCGTCGGGGTGCTCGCCGACCGGGTAGGGCCCCGGCCGGTCCTGCGCACCGGACTCGGCCTGCTGGTCGTCGTCGACGCCGGGCTCGGGATCGTGCTGGGCAGCGGCACCCACCGGCTGCTGCCCGTGATCGCGCTGCTGCTCGCGGCGGGTGCGGCGATCGCCCTGGTGCAGACCCCGGCGCTGACCGGCGCGACCCGCTCCCCCGCCGGCCAGCGGGGCACCGGCCTCGGGCTGTTCAACATGATGCGGTTCGTGGGCGCGGCCTCCGGCACCGCCGCGGTCGCCGCCACCTGGCCCGACGGCCTCGTCTGGCTGTTCGGCGGGTGCGCCGTGGTCGCCGTCGGCGGGCTGGTGCTCAGCTTCCTCGGCCGCGAGATGCCCGACGCGTAGGGCAGCCACGGCCCGGAAGTGGGAGGGTGCGCGCATGACGCGTCCGTCCGGGGTGTTGCGCTGCGCCGGCCCCGGTGCACGCTGACTGCCGCGGTTTCTCCCTTTCCCTCGTGTCGGACCGCGGCGGGCAGCCGACACCCGTGGCAGCCGCCGTCTGGTTCGCCGCACACGGAGGGGTGGATGACGTGCCACGGTCCGGCTGGCACCAGGAAGGGCGGGACGGGATGGGCGTCGTCCTTCGCTCGAGTCGGGCGACGGTGCACGTCATCCAGGGTCCGGACCGGACCTGGCAGGTGGACTCCGGGCAGTCGTGCTGAGCCGCCGGAGCCGGGAACCCCGTCGAGATCGGCCTGAGGCCGGTCACCACCGGTCCGGAGACCGGCCTCAGGCGCATCTCGGCGGCCCGGACTTAGCCGGGCCGAGTACGGCAGCAACGTGAGTTGACGTGCACAGGCCGTGGGCCGTGCCTGGCGACGCTTCACGCAGCGCGGCTCCCGGCTACCCGAGCCCGCACGCTGCCGGCGTTCCCGCGGGAACGCCGACAAGGCGACTGACTTGCTAGACGTTCCCGCCGGAACGTCAGCGCGTTCTAGAGGTGGGACACGCGTCGCCCGTAACGGCCCCTCAGGGCGCCACGAATCAAGCGCTTCGAGGGGTGGATGGGTGCGCAACGATCATCGAGCCCGGCTGGACACCCTGGTCGATGTGCAGTTGTTGGGGCCTCAGCGGGCCCTGAGACCCCGACAAGTGCACAATCGCCGCCGCCCTCGAGGCCCCCTTCAGGGCGGGTCCAGTTGGCACACCGCTCATCGTCATGGGAACTGCCGGGAGCCCGATGTGTACCCACCAACTCATCGCGCTGCCGCATTCAGGCCGGGCTGATCACCCGGTCGACCTCGGCGGTGGTCTTGGCCAGCAGGTCGACGGTGTGCGCCAGCCACACCGCGAACTGGTTGTCGGCCTGCCGCAGGTCCATGCCGAGCAGCCGCGAGGCCCGGTCGAGCTTGTAGAGCATCGTGTTGCGGTGGATGTGCAGGTCGCGGGAGGCGGCGTTGACGTTGCCGCCGCTGGAGACGTAGGCCAGCACCGCCGACTCCAGGTCGCCCACGTTCGGGTCGCGCAGCGGCGCGAGGATGTCCGCGGCGAACGACTGACCCGCGCGGCTGCCGGCGACGTCCTCGAGCACGGCGTGCACCCGCAGCTCCTGGTAGCCACAGACCGGCGGCAGCCCGAGGCGCTGCTGCAGGCCGTGGGCCATGCGGGCCTCGCGGTAGCTGTCGGGGATCGCCAGCGCGCCGACCACCGGCCGGCCGTACGTCACGCGGACGGGCCGCCCGGCCTGGTCCTTGCGCCGGCTCAGGTACTGCTGCAGCGCGGTGGCGTAGTCGCCGATCGCGGCGACGGCGGCCTCCGGCGTCCCCATGGTGCCGCGGCGCGCGGCCTCGCGGACGACGACCAGCACGTCACCGACCATCGCCGCCTGCGTGTGCCGCTCCTGCTCGGGCATCAGGCGCGCGGCCTGGACGGCGACCTGCTGCAGCCGGGCCGGCGAGTCGGCGTCGCCCGGCACCGGGATCCCGGACGCGACCAGCACCCCGAACCACGAGCGCACCGGGAACTCGTAGTGCGCGGCCCGCGCGCTGATGTCGTCGGCGGTGGCGAACCGCCCGTGCAGCAGGCCGTGCACGAAGTCGCCGCGCGCCTGCTCCTTGGCCCGCTGGACGCTGCGCAGGCGCAGCATCTCGGTGCCGACGATCGGCGCGGCCTGCTCGACGAGCACGCGGTGCTCGGCCAGGTCGTGCGGATGCGGATCGTCGGACTCCTCCAGCAGCACGATCCAGCCGTCGTGCCGGCCACCGAGCACGATCGGGGTGACGATGCAGGCGAGGTCGGTCCCCCCGAGCCGGATGCCGGCGACCCGCGGGTGCAGGTCCTCCGGCAGCTCCCCGGTGCCCAGGGTGTCGGCCTGCTCGGCGAAGGCCCGGACGAGATCGGCCGGCTCCACCGACCGCGGCTGCCGCTGCTCGAGGGCGGCCAGCTGCCCCTGGCTGTCGAACACCGCCACCGGACGCTGCGACATGCGCGACATCTGGCTGCACAGCGCCGTCAACTCCGCGCCGCGGTAGAGCAGCTCGGCCAGCGCCCGGTGCACCGTCAGCCCGTAGCGCAGCACGTGCGTCTCGCGCGCCAGGGTCAGGTCGGCCACCAGCCGGTTGAGGACGGCGAACGGGACGACGTCGGCCATCGTGACCAGCGGCAGCTGGCAGGCGGCCACCGCGTCGGCGGACTCGGGCTGGTGCCCGTCGACCAGCAGCGCCGCCGCACCCCGGGCCGCCAGCCGCTCGGCGGCCCGCGTGACGGTGATCTGCTCGCGCACCAGCTCCTCGGCGTGCGCGTGCACGAGCACACCCGACAGTTCGTCGTCCTGCTCGGCCGCGACCGACCACGGCGCCACCCACTCCAGCCGGGTGACCGCGCCGGCCCGGCCGGCGTGGATCCGGCCCCGGCGCAGGGCAGGCTCCTGGAGCAGGCGCGCGAGGGTCAGCGCGTCGTCCGAATAGGCGTGCGGCATGTCGCTCCCTGGGTCACAGTGCACAACCGCCGGCGGGTTTGTCACTGCAGTGTCACCATTGTCGGAGCTCCCGTCCAGCCCCGAAGGTGGTAACCGGCCGGCTTCCGTCCCGAGAAGCCCGGTCGCCGTCGATGCCGGCCGCTGGCCGGAGGAGGAGTACCCCGTGCACCAGGTCTTCCGGATCACCCTCGACGATGCGCTGCCGATGCTGGCGGCGGCCCGGGCCAAGGCGGAGGAACTCGGCGTCAAGCAGACCATCTGTGTCTGCGACGACGGCGGCAACGTCCTCGGCCTGCACCGGCTGCCGGGCGCGCGGCTGACCGGCGTGGAGATCTCGATGGCCAAGGCCTTCACGGCGGCCGGTCACGAGCGCGCCACCCACCTGTTCAACGAGCCGCCGAACGGCCCGGCGCTGCCGGGTAACGAGGCCTTCGGCATCGCGCACATGCTGCCCGGCAAGTTCGCGATCTTCGTCGGCGGCTTCCCGATCGTGCACGAGGGCCAGATCGTCGGCGCGGTCGGCGTCAGCGGTGGCAACGGCGAGCAGGACAAGGCCGTGGGCGCCGCCGCGCTGCAGGCCTTCGCCGAGCTCGTGGCGGCCCAGCCCGTCGCCTGACCGCCAGCAACCCGAGCTTTTTCCCACGAAGGCACCGCGCTTTCGTGGGAAAAAGCTCGGGTCAGGAGCGGACGGCGGCGACGAGCGCGACCTCGACCGGCGCCCCCGAGGGCAGCGAGGCCACGCCGATCGCGCTGCGGGCCACGGCGCCCCGCTCCCCCAGCCGCTCGCGCAGCACCACCGAGGCGCCGTCGGCGACCGCGGAGTGCGCGGTGAAGCCGTCGGCGGCGGCGATGTAGACGGTCATCGACAGGCACCGCACGATGCCTTCCTCCCCGACCGCCTCCACGACGGCAGTGAGCGCGTTGCCCGCGGCCATGGCCGCCGCCGCGCGCGCCGCGTCGAGGTCGAGATCGCGCCCGACGACGCCGGAGACGACCAGCTCGCCCTGCCGGCGCGGGGTCATCCCGGCCGTGTGGGCGACGCCCGCGTGCACCACGACGGGCACGTAGGCCCCCTGCGGCGGGACGGCGGTGCCCTGCGACTCGGACACCCGCGGCTCAGACACCGAGCGCCACGCCGTCCATCCGCGGGTCGGCCGCGCCGGCCAGGAGCCCGCGCTCGGCGTCCACCGAGATCACCAGCGCGCTGCCGCCGCCGCCCCACTCCCCCACGTCGCGCACGTCGTGCCCGCGCGCGGTGAGCTCGGCCAGCACGTCGGCGCCCAGCCGGCTCTCGCACTGCAGGGTTTCGGGCGTGCCGAGCGCGTCGGCGTCGCTGCCGGGATGCACGCTGGTGCGCGGCGCCGACACCGCCTCCTGCGGATCCAGCCCGCCGTCGACGAGGTGCGAGAGCAGCTGCATGTTCCACTGCACCTGGCCGTCGCCGCCGGGGGTGTTGCCCACGTGCCGGAGCCGGCCACGGGCGTCGGTGGCGAGCCAGGCGTTGAGCGTGTGCAGCGGCTTTCGCCGCGGGGCGAGGGCGTTGGGATGGCCCGGCAGCAGGTAGGCGCCGCGGGCCAGCCGGTTGTTCAGCGCGATACCGGTGCCGGGGATCGAGATGCGCGCGCCGAACGTGAAGGCCAGCGAGGAGATCGCGCTGACCGCCCGCCCGTCGCCGTCCACGGCGAGGCAGCTCGTGGTGTCACCGGCCGTCCCCGTCGGTGCCCCGGAGACCGCGGGCTCGCGCCCCAGCTCGCGCCGGGCGCGGTCGAGCTCGACGTCGGCGAGCAGGTCGCGCCAGGCGTCGTTGTCCGACGCGCAGCGCTCGTAGCGGTCGCGGAACGCCCGGCGGGCGGCGAGCGCGAGCAGGTGCACCGACTCCGCACCCGCCGTCGGCAGGCCGGTCAGCAGCCCGTCGAGCAGGCCGGCCTGCTGCAGCAACATCCAGCCCGGCGACGGCGGCGGCGTCTGGTGGACGACGACGTCGCCGTAGGGCGCGCTGATCGCGGCCTCCGCCGGCATGTCGCCGCCGAGCACCCACTCGTCGCCGGAGAACTCCGCACCGCCGGCCCGGAGGGTCTCCACCGCCCGCTCGGCGAGCTCGCCCCGGTAGAGCGCCTGCGGCCGCCGGGCCAGCAGTTCGATGCTGTCGGCGAGCCGGCCGGAGGAGAGCAGGTCACCGACGGCCGGGACGTGCCCGGTGGGCAGCAGCCACTCGGCCAGGTCCGCGTCGCGGGCCAGGGAGTCGGCGTGCTCGGTGATGTCCCGCCGGTTCTTGGCCGTGCACGGGACGCCGGCGCGCGCGGCCGCCGCGGTGGGCGCCCACAGCTCCGCCAGGCTCCGGGTGCCGCCGTGGCGGTGCAGGGTGGCCAGCGCGCCGATCGCGCCGGGGGTCGCCACCGCCCGGGCGCCGGTGAGCGGGACCGCGGTGAGCCCGCGGTCGAGGTAGTCCTCCGCCGTTGCGCCGTCGGGGCCGAAGCCGCTGCCGTTGACGGTCCAGACCCGGCCGTCGGGCTCGCGGACGACGGCGAAGAAGTCACCGCCGATCCCGCACTGCCCGGGCAGCGCCAGCCACGACATCGCGGTCATGGCGAGGGCGGCGTCGACAGCGTTGCCGCCGTCGGCGAGCACGCGCGCGCCCAGCGAGCTGACCGCCGGCGAGCTGCTGCTGACCATGCCGCCGGTGGCCAGCGTCGAGGTCCGCAGCGGACCCCACGACGCCGGCCACTCCCCCGGGGCAGCCCCGCCCGCGATCATGCCGACGGTGGACGGCGCCGGCGCGGACCACCCTCGAGGACGTCGCGATGGGAGAGCCCGACCATGACCTGGCCGTCCTCCTCGCGCACCGGGTAGGTGCGGATGGCCTCGGTCGCCGGCGGCTGGATCGGCTCGCCGGTCTGGAGGTCGAACACGCTGTTGTGGCACGAGCAGCGGATGCCGTCGTCCTGCAGCTTGCCGGAGCTGAGCAGACAGTCGAGGTGCGTGCAGTAGTTGGACGTCGCGTAGGCCTTGCCGTCGAGGCGGGCGACCGCGAGCTCCACCTGCCCGTGCTCGGTGTCGGCGTAGAAGCGGCGGACGTACCCCTCGGGCACCTGGCCGGCGCGGCAGATGCGCACGAAGGCGCACTCGGTACCGGCGGCGGCCAGTTCCTCCTCCGACGCGGGGGTCACGGTCTGGGGGTCGGTCACGGTTTCCTCCGGGGTGCTCATGCGCTCAGGTAGACGGTCTTGTCGACCGTGTAGAAGGCCATCATCGAGTCGCCTGCCTGCTCCTTCGACGTCTGGGTGCTGCTGTCCTTCAGGCCACCGAAGGGGGCGTTCATCGCCTGGCCGGTGGTGGGCTGGTTGACCTTCACCAGGCCGGAGTTCACCCGGCGGGCGAAGCTCATGGCCCGGCCGATGTCGCTGGTGACGATGCCGGCCGACAGGCCGAAGCGGGTGGCGTCGGCGACCTGCAGCGCCTCGTCGAACGAGTGCACCCGCAGCACGGCGAGCACCGGGCCGAACACCTCCTGGGTGGCGAGCTCCGACGCCGGGTCGACGCCGGTGAAGACGGTCGGCCGCACGTAGAGCCCGTGCGCCAGGTCGCCGGCGGTGAGGTCCTGGGTGTCGTCGCCGGGGCCGCCGGCGACCAGCTGCGCGCCGTCGTCGAGGGCCCGCGCCACGTAGCCCAGCACGGTGTCCCGCTGCCGCTCGGTGGCCTGCGGTCCGAGGTCGACGCCGGCGGCGAGGCCGGGGCCGACGCGCAGCGCCCGCGCCTTGGCCGCGATCCGCTCGACCAGCGCGTCGTGCACGGCGTCGTGCACGATCACCCGGCTGGTGCCGGTGCAGGCCTGGCCGGAGAGCCCGAAGGCGCCCTTGGCGATCAGGGTGGCGGCCCGGTCGAGGTCGGCGTCCTCCAGGACGACGACGGGGTTCTTGCCGCCCATCTCCAGCTGGGTGCGCTGGCTGGCGCGCGAGGCGCGGTGGATCGCCTCGCCGACGTTGGTCGAGCCGGTGAACGTGACCGCGTCGACCCGCTCGTCGGTGACCAGGGCCGAGGCGACCTCGGCCCCGCCGTGCAGGACGGCGATGGCACCGCCCGGCAGGCCGCCCTCGATCAGCGCGTCGACCAGCCGCTGGCCGAGCAGCGGGGTGACCTCGCTGGGCTTGAACACGACGCCGTTGCCGGCCGCCAGGGCGGGGCCGAGCTTGCGCGAGGGGATGTTGAGCGGGAAGTTCCACGGCGTGATGGCGGCGACGACGCCGACCGGCGCGCGGAGGGTGAACACCAGGCTGCCGTCGCCGGTCGGCAGGGTCACGCCGGCGGTGCGCATCGCCTCGCCCGCGTAGAAGCGCAGGTTCATCGGGGTGCGCGAGACCTCCATGGTGGCCTCCGCGCGGGTCTTGCCCTCCTCACGCACCAGCTCGTCGATCAGCTGGTCGCGCTGGCGCTCCAGCACCCCGGCGGCCTGCTCGAGCACCCGGGCGCGCTGCTCGGGCCCGGTGTCGGCCCACTCCTGCCAGCCGGCCGACACCGCCGAGACGGCCGCGTCGGCGTCCTTCGCGTCCGACTCGGGGAACGTGCTGACCACGTCGCGGGTGTCCGCGGGGTTGCGCCGTTCCTGCGTGCGGCCGGTGACCGACTCGACCCACTCGCCGTCGACGAGGTTGCGCACCGTGCGAGCGGTCATCAGACCGGCACCTCTTCCTCTTCCAGGAGTTCTTCCAGTTCGACCGATTCGTCGGCCAGCGCCGCGGCGCTGACCGGGATCTCGAGGTCCATCAGTTCGCGGGCCACGGAGAGGTCCTCGCCCCGCTCGATGGAGGCGCCGCCGACCAGCAGTCCGTCGCGCAGCCAGAACACGGTGCCGTCGAGGTCGGCAAGGTTCCCGCGCGTCACCACCTCGTCGGAGGGCAGCACGCCGGTCATGCCCAGGCCCTGGACGTTGACGTCGTACTGGTCGGTCCAGAACCAGTGGGCGTCGCCGAACGACGACGGCCGGCCGGCGATCGTCGCCGCGATGGCCGCGGCCTGCCGCTGGGCGACGTCGACGTGCTCGACCCGCACCCGGCCGTAGAGGGGGTGGTCGTGTGCGGCGACGTCGCCGGCGGCGAAGACCGTGGGCAGCGAGGTGCGGCACTGGGCGTCGACCTCGACGCCGTTGCCGACGACCAGCCCGGAGCGGACGGCGACGTCGGTGTTCGGCTCGATGCCGATGCAGACGACGAGGTCGTCGACGGTCTCGGCGCCCGCATCGGTGACCACGGTGACGCCCCCGGCGCCGGGCCGGATCTCGCTGATCGCCTGGCCGAGGCGCAGGTCGACCCCCTGCCTGCGGTGCAGGGCCGTGACGGCGGCGCCGATGTCGGCCCCCATGACGCGGGCCAGGAGCACCGGGTCGCGGTCGAGGACGACGACCTCGGCGCCGCGGGCCAGCGCCGCGGCCGCGACCTCGGTGCCGAGGAAGCCGCCACCGAGGACGCCGATCCGCCGTCCGGGCTGCAGGCGCTCGCGGAGCCGGTCGCTGTCGGCGAGGGTGCGGATGGTGTGCACCCGGTCGCCGGCGACGCCGGGCAGCTGCCGGGGGCGTCCGCCGGTGGCCAGCACGACCAGGTCGGCGGCGATGGCCGTGCCGTCGGCGAGCAGAACCGAGCCGGTGTCGGCGGCGACCCGCTCCACCGGGCTGCCGGTGCGCACGGTGACGTCGTTGGCCGCGCACCAGGCCGGGTCGAGCAGCCACAGACCGTCGTCCCCACCCTCGGTCAGGCGCTCCTTGGACAGGTGCGGCCGCTGGTAGGGCCCGACCGGCTCGTCACCGACGAGGACGACGGGACCGGCGAAGCCGCGGCGGCGCAGGGCGCGGGCGGCCGACGCCGCGACATGGCCGGCGCCGACGACGACGAGGGTCTGATCGGTCATCGCGCTCACCGCACTTCGGCGGCGGGGTGGGTGGACGAGTCGTTGCTGGTGGCCCGGCGCGGGGTGAGCGGCTCGGGGGCGACCAGCACCGCGCCCTCCTCGGTGACCTGCACGGCGTAGGTGGCCAGGCACCCGTCCTGGTCCTCGGGCTCCCCGGTGCGGGGGTCGAACTTCCACTGGTGTCCGGGGCAGATCACCTGGCCGTTGAGCAGGGTGCCCTTGGCCAGCGAGCGCTCCTGGTGGATGCACACGTCGTCGACGGCGAAGACCTCGTCGTCGACGAGGAAGAGGGCGATGGGGCAGCCGCGGACGTCGACCTGCTTGCGCTTACGGCGGGCGAGGTCCTTCATCTCGGCGACGTGCACCCAGGGGCTGCCGTCGTCCGGCCGGCCGGCGCCGGGCGTGGAGGAGGGGGCGGTGGGCTCGCTCACGGGGGTTCTCCGGTCGGTCGTGCGGACGGCGGTGCCGCGATGTGCAGGAGGTGGCGCTGTGCGGAAGGTGGCGCTGTGCGGAGCGGGGCGATGCCCGGGAACGGATCGGGGTGCCGGGCGGCACCCGGCACCCCGATCGGTTCGCCTGCGATCAGGCCTGCGTGGCGCAATCGAGGTCGGGGGCGACGTAGGTGTCGTAGAGCGAGCGGGTGTAGGAGTAGCGCATCTCCGCACCCCACCGGACGAACTGCAGGCAGCGCTGCTGCAGCTCCGGGGTGTTCGCGTTCTCGAGCACGATCTGGTAGCCGCGCTCGCCGTGCACCACGTCGGAGGTGATGTGCAGGTCGAAGAACTCGATCTCGTCCTCGGTGAAGCCGTAGGTCTCCCGCAGCGGGATGATCTGCTTCTTGTAGATCTCCGGCACCTGGGACTCCAGGCCGACGACCAGGGCCGCCGTGGCGACGACGAAGTGCTCGCGCAGCGCCGTCGCGTAGCACCAGGCCTGCAGGCCGCGGGTCACCGCGTTGGCGTTGTTCGGGTCCTCGATGCGCTCGCGGGTGGTGCCGCACACCTCGCCGAAGCGGATGAGCAGGTCGGTGTGACGGATGTCGGCCAGCTCCTCCTCGTACATGTTCTGGAGCAGGAAGTCCTTGGCCTCGGTGCAGGTGTCCGGGGTGTTGGCGTAGACGATGCCCAGGTAGTCGGCGAAGGGGCCGACGTACTGGTAGTGGTTCTCGGCCCAGCGGGCGAAGTGGTGGCGCTCGAGCTTGCCGTCGGCCCAGGCCTTGCTGAAGGAGGCGTTCTTGGCCTCGCGGCCCTTGATCGCGTCCTGGAGGGCGACGCGGAAGTCGTCGTGGCTGAGCAGTTCGGTGGTGGGGCTGAGGGTTGCAGTCATGTCATGCCTTCCCTGATCGGGCGAGTCGGCTCGGTGTCGTAGGCCCAAAGCTAGGGGTGCGATCCATCGTCCCCGAGGGTCATCCTGCACACGGCTCCGACCATTCCCTGTGCACATGGACCAACGCAGCCGGCCTCCGTCCCCGGCATCCTTCAGCGGTGCCTGCCACCCCTCTGCCCTCCGCGCCACCGGCGGACGGCGGCGCCGTGCCGCCCGCGCCGGTTCTTTCCCCCGCGACCGCCTCCGCCGACCTGCACCGCCGGCGGGCGAACCGGCTGCGCCAGTCGCTGGTGGTGACCCTCGCCGTGGTCAGTGGGGCGACCGACGCCATCGGTCTGGTCGGCCTCGGGGGCGCCTTCACCAGCGTCATGACCGGCAACCTGGTCATCCTCGGCGTCTCGGCGAGCTCCGGCGACGGCGCGCGCGCCCTGTCTTCGGGCCTCGCGATCGTCGCCTACTGCGCCGGCGCGGCGTTGGGCGCACGGCTGGCCGGCAACCCGCGACCGGACGACCCGATCTGGCCGCGCCGCGTCACGGTCGCCCTCGTGGTGGAACTGCTGTTCTTCGTCGCCTACGCCGTCGGCTGGTGGGTCACCGGGGGCGCGCCCGGCGCCGGCCTCGGGCTCGCGCTGCTGCTCTCGACCGCGGTGGCGCTCGGCATCCAGAGCAGCACCGTGCAGCGGTTCGGCGTCAGCGGCATGTCGACCACCTACCTCACCGGCACCCTGACGACCGTCGTCATCCGGCTGGCCAGCGGCCGCGGCGTGCGCGAGGTGTGGCACAGCATCGAGATCCTGCTGGGCCTCGTGGCCGGCGCCGCGGCGGGCACCGCCCTCGTCCTGCTGGTGCCGATGCTCGCGCCGGTGCTGCAGCTGGTCGCGCTCGGCGCCGTGATCGTCACCGCGGCGACCGTCGCCCACCGCATGTGAGCGGGGCCGGCCGCCCGAGGGTCGCGTCGTCCTGATGCTCCGGGGGTGTTGTCCGCGCTCCAGGGGTCCTGCAGGACCCCTGGAGCACGCACAACACCCCTACAGCGATCGCGGAACCGTCACAGCGGTCACCATCACTCGCCGCCGCTGGTCGAACTCGGCCAGCACTGACGTCGCCTCGGTCTGGTCGGCCGCCAGGCTCGGGTCACCTGTCGAGTTGCTCACTTCGAGAAGGCCGATCCATCGCTCGCGCTCGATGGCAGACCATGCAGGACGGTCGTGTACCCGCACGTTGATGAAGCCGGCGGCCTGTAGCGCGGCTGGTAACCGGGGCTCGCGGTCAACTGGTTCCCAACCCGTGGCGATCAGCCGTCCACCACCACGCAGGAGACGGCCGCACTCCGCGGTAACGGCAGAAAGCGGGCGGGGGAAGTACATCGCGTCGATGCTGACCACTGCGTCCGCGCAATGGTCAGGCAGGCCGGTCGATCGCATGTCCGCTACCTGGAACGCTGCGTCCACAGCGGCGGACGCACCTCGCCTTCGTGCAGCCTCGATGGCAATCCTCGAGAAATCGATCCCGGTGACGCGGCAGCCGACCCGACGCGCAATCTCCACGCTCAAGTGACCACGTCCGCAACCGAGGTCGACCACATGGCCTCCGGAGATCGACTCGAGTTCTCGAACCACGTCGTCGAGACCCGGGCCAGGCAGAGAACTGTTGCTGCACACCCCCTCCGGCAACTGGAGGAAGCGGGACGACCGTCCGTCGTGCGGCGAGGCCAGGGAGGCGGAGTACCAGTCGTCGAAGTAGCTCGCGGACAGTTCGGCCATCCAACGGATGATGGCAGGCACGCGTGCGTCTGGTCCCGCGCCCCTCCCGGACATCGGCATGAGCATGCGATCCAGGAGACCGAAGGCCCCGGCCACGACGTAAGGCGTCATGCCGGGTGCGGTCCCGACCTCGCCGCCGAGGTCCGGGACACCGACGGGCATGCGGTGCCCCTCGACGGGCTGTGCGGCGGCGTCAACCCGCCGTCGCGGGGCTGACCCGGCCGGTCACCTCGCCGAAGCAGATCCGCTCGGTGCCCGGCCCGGGCGCCGAGGCGCTGACGGTGACGACGTCGCCGTCCTCGAGGAACGTGCGCGTCGAGCCGTCGGCCAGCGTCAGCGGTTCGGTGCCGCCCCAGGAGAGCTCGAGCAGGGAGCCGCGCTGGTCGCGCTCGGGGCCGCTCACGGTGCCGGAGGCGAACAGGTCGCCGGTGCGCAGGCTCGCCCCGTTCACGGTGAGGTGCGCGAGCTGCTGGGGCGCCGTCCAGTACATGCCGGCGAACGGCGGCCGGCTGATCAGCTGCCCGTTGAGCCGGACCTCGAGGGTGAGGTCGAGGCCCCAGGGGTCGTCGTCGTCGCGCAGGTAGGGCAGCGGCTCGGGGTCGCGCGCGGGCGGGGACACGCGCGCCGCGCCGAGCGCCGCGAGCGGCACCACCCAGGGCGAGACCGAGGTGAGGAACGACTTGCCGAGGAAGGGCCCCAGGGGCACGTACTCCCAGGCCTGCAGGTCGCGCGCGGACCAGTCGTTGACCAGGCAGACGCCGAACACGTGCTCGGCGAACGCGCCGACCGGCACGGCCTCACCCAGCGCCGAAGGCGTGCCGACGACGAAGCCGACCTCGGCCTCGATGTCCAGCCGGCGGCTCGGGCCGTACGTGGGCGCCTCGTCGTCGGGTGCCTTGCGCTGCCCGCAGGGGCGCACGACCGGCGTCCCCGAGACGGCCACCGTGCCGGCGCGGCCGTGGTAGCCGATCGGCAGGTGCTTCCAGTTCGGGGTCAGCGGCGGCGACCCGGGCCGGAAGATGCGGCCGACGTTGGCCGCGTGGTGCTCGGAGCTGTAGAAGTCGACGTAGTCGGCGACGGCGATCGGCAGGTGCAGCGCGACCCCGGCGCGCGGCACCAGGTGCGGCTGCACCCGGGCGGCGTGCCGCTCGTCGGTGAGCCAGCCGGTCACCTGCTCGCGCACCCTGGCCCACGCGCGCGGACCGAGCGCCATGAACGCGTTGAGCGAGCCGGTGGCGTGCACGGGATCGCCGGTCACCGCCGCGAGGTCGAGCACGGAGTCGCCGATCGCGATGCCCGTGCGCGGGGTGCGGCGGCCGGCGGAGAAGATGCCGTACGGCAGGTTGGCCAGGCCGAAACCGGTGCCGTCGGACAGGTCCAGCCAGCTCACGAGGACGGGCCCCGGCCCGACCACGACCACGCGTACCTGCCGTCGTCCGTGGCCGTGCCGCCCTCGCCGAGCGACAGCGGGCGGAACGTGTCGACCATGACGGCGAGCTCGTCGAAGAACTCCGCGCCCAGCGAGCGCTCGACCGCGCCCGGCTGCGGGCCGTGGGAGTGGCCGCCGGGGTGCAGGCTGACCGACCCCTTGCCGATGCCCGAGCCCTTGCGCGCCTCGTAGTCGCCGTCGACGTAGAACATGACCTCGTCGGAGTCGACGTTCGAGTGGTAGTAGGGCACCGGCACGGCGAGCGGGTGGTAGTCGACCTTGCGCGGCACGAAATTGCAGATGACGAAGTTCTGCCCCTCGAACACCTGGTGCACCGGCGGCGGCTGGTGCACGCGGCCGGTGATCGGCTCGAAGTCGGCGACGTTGAAGGCGTAGGGGTACAGGCAGCCGTCCCAGCCGACGACGTCGAACGGGTGCTCCGGCACCACGTGCACGGTGCCCGCCAGCCCGCCCGGGCCCTCGCCGCGGTGCTTGACGTAGACCTCGATGTCGGTGCCACTCTCGAGCATCGGTTCGGCGGGACCGCGCAGGTCACGCTCGCAGTAGGGCGCGTGCTCGAGAAACTGCCCGAACTTCGACAGGTAGCGCCGCGGCGGGGTGATGTGGCTGTTCGCCTCGATCGCGTAGGTGCGCAGCGGCTCGGTGCCGGTGGGCAGCCAGCGGTGCGTGGTCGCCCGCGGCAGCACGACGTAGTCGCCCTGCGAGACCTCCAGCTCCCCGAACACCGTCTCGACCGTGGCGCTGCCGCGCTCGACGTAGACGCACTCGTCGCCGGTCGCGTTGCGGTAGAGCGGGCTCGGCAGGCTGCTCACCGCGTAGGAGATGCGGACGTCGGCGTTGCCCAGCACCAGGCGCCGGCCGGTGACCGCGTCGGTCGCCTTGTGCTCCTCGCCGGGGAACAGGTCGTGCAGCTTCAGGTGCCGCGGCAGGAGCGGGCTGTTGGGCGTCAGCGTCTGGTCGGCCAGCTCCCACGGCCGGACGTCGACCAGCGCCGAGGGGATGCCGCGGTGGTAGAGCAGCGAGGCGTCGGAGGAGAAGCCCTCCTCCCCCATCAGCTCCTCGGCGTACAGCCCACCGTCGGGACGGCGGAACTGCGTGTGCCGCTTGGGCGGGACCTCGCCCACCTGCCGGTAGTGCGCCATCGGACTCCCCTTCCCTCACGACCATCTCGCGGGCGACGGCGTTGATCATCGGCATATGGCTGCTCGACACGCCGCCGGGGGCAGCCACGTGCCGATGATCATCGCCGTCAGAAGTTGCCGCGCCGGGCCTGCTCGCGCTCGATCGCCTCGAAGAGTGCCTTGAAGTTGCCCTTGCCGAAGCCCAGCGAGCCGTGTCGCTCGATGAGTTCGAAGAAGACCGTCGGCCGGTCGCCGGTGGGCCGGGTGAAGATCTGCAGGAGATAGCCGTCCTCGTCGCGGTCGACCAGGATGCCGCGGCGCTGCAACTCCTCGATCGGCACCCGCACGTTGCCGATGCGGGCGCGCAGCTCCGGGTCCTCGTAGTAGGAGTCAGGCGTCGACAGGAACTCCACGCCCTCGGCCACCATCGCGTCGACGGTGGCGACGATGTCGTTGGTCGCCAGCGCGACGTGCTGGGCGCCGGGCCCGCAGTAGAACTCGAGGTACTCGTCGATCTGCGACTTCTTCTTGCCCGGGGCCGGCTCGTTGAGCGGGAACTTGACCCGGTGGTTGCCGTTGGCCACGACCTTGCTCATCAGCGCCGAGTAGTCGGTGGCGATGTCCTCGCCGATGAACTCGGCCATGTTGGTGAAGCCCATGACGCGGTTGTAGAAGTCGACCCAGTGGTCCATCTCGCCGAGCTCGACGTTGCCGACGACGTGGTCGACGGCCTGGAACAGCCGCTTCGGCGCGCCCGGCCGCCGGACGAGCGTCGAGGTCTTCTCCACGTAGCCGGGCAGGTAGACGCCGCTGTAGGCGGACCGGTCGACCAGGGTGTGCCGGGTGTCGCCGTAGGCCGCGATCGCGGCCATGCGCACCGTGCCGTGCTCGTCGGTGACGTCGTGCGGCTGCTCCAGCACGGTCGCGCCCTGCGCCGCCGCGTGCGCGACGCAGCGGTCGACGTCGGGCACCGCGAGCGCGATGTCGACGATGCCGTCACCGTGCCGGCGGTGGTGGTCGGCCAGCGTGCTGGCCGGGTCGTAGGCACCCTGGACGACGAACCGCGCGGCCCCGGACTTCAGCACGTAGGCGCGGTGGTCGCGGTTGCCGGTCTCGGGGCCGGAGTAGGCGATGAGCTCCATGCCGAAGGCCGACTGGAAGAAGTGCGCCGTCTGCGTCGCGTTGCCCGCGATCCAGACCAGGGCGTCCCACCCGCTGACGGGGAACGGGTCACCGGACGGGTCGTACTCGACCAGGCCGACCAGCTGCTTGAGCTGGTCGAGGTCCAGGTCGGCGAGGCGCTCCTCGTCGTTCAGCGTCTGGTCGAGGCTCACGGGCCCTCCTCGGAAGTCGTATGGCGTGGACCACACTGCACACCGGGGAACCCCTGCTGCGCAAGTAACCCCCCTCGTGATGACCAGGGTGTCGGTATCGGCCAGCTCGCGGGGCGTTCTGCTGCACAATGTGCACAGCTATCCGCCGAGACACTCACCGAGACAGAAGAGGCCCGCATGGCCGTCAACCGCGCTCCCGACGACCTGGACATGGCCCTGCTCACCGCCCTGGAGGAGCACCCCCGGGCCGGGTTCCTGGAGCTGTCGCGGATCACCGGGGTCGCCCGGGCGACGGTGGCCACCCGCATGCAGCGGCTGGAGGAGGCCGGGATCGTCACCGGCTACGGCGCCGACATCGACGTCGAGGCGGCCGGCTTCGGCGTCCAGGCGTTCGTCACCCTCGAGATCGCGCAGGGTGCGCTCGACGCCGTCCGCGCCGACCTGCAGGCGATCCCCGGCGTCCTCGCGGCGCACGCGACCACGGGCAGCGGCGACGTCCTCTGCCGGGTCGCCGCCGCCTCCCACGAGGGTCTGCAGCAGGTGCTGCTGGAGATCAGCCGGTCGGCCGCGGTGGTGCGGTCGACCAGCGTCGTCGTCCTGTCTGAGCTCGTCCCCTGGCGCACGCTGCCCCTGCTGCGCACGGCGGCCGCGCCCGGCTTCGGCCGGTCTCCCGCCCTGCCCTGACCACGTCCCGGGGGGATCAGCTGGGCGGCGACGTCGACCCGGACCCGTCGGTCGCCCCGGTTCCGGATGCCGAGCCGGCGCACGGCGCTGGGGCTGCGCCGTCGTGCGGGCGGGTGGCGTCGATCAGCCAGAGACCGTTGGCGGGTGCCATCACGTAGTCCAGGGACCACTCCGTGCACGTCTCCTGCGGTCGCTCCGCCGGGCCCTTGCCGGGGTCCTGGTGACTGGTGAAGGTCACCCAGACGACCCGTGTCGGCCCCTCGGTCTGCAACTCCTGGTAGCGGATGTGGTCGTCGAAGGAACTCGCGACGTCGGTGCTGAACGCCTCCAGGGATCCGGGGTGGACCAGCTGGGCCAGTGCGGTCGGGAAGTCCCCGCCGTTGATCGCGTCGAAGTACACGCTCAGGGTGGTGACGACCTGCATCCCCTCACGGGTGGGGAACACCTCCGGCGGCACCGGGGTGCCGTCCGGGTAGACGGCACCGGTGCAGTCCCCGGGCGGCGCGGGCTGCGGGGCAGCGCTCCAGCCCTGGACGAGCGGGCGCGCCGTGGCGCTGGAGACCGCCAGCCGCTCCCCCTGGTCACCGCCCTGCGGCCCCGCATCGACCAGGCCGACGACCGCGCCGTCGGCGCGGATGACCGGGCCGCCACTGCTACCGGGATTGGTCGCGGCATCCATCTCCAGCAGGTCATGGCGCAGATATCCGTCGATGTCGGCCTTGCGGCCCAGGCCGTTGACCGTGCCCGGGTTGAAGCCGAGCGGCTCGCCCCGCGGAAAGCCGAGGGCGGCGACCTGGTCACCGACCCGAGGGGCGGAGTCGGCGAACGTGAGCGCCTGTCCGTGCAGCGGCACGGCTGTGCGGACCAGCGCAACGTCGGTGCCCTGATCCAGCCCGATCACCGTGCCCGCGGTCGACGTCGTCCCCTCGATGACGCGGACCACCTGCCCCTGGTCGACGACGTGCGCGACCGTCACCACCAGATCCGGGGACAGCTGGAAGCCCGAGCCCTGCCACGTGCTCCCGCAGTCGGCCACCTCGAAGCGGACGACGCCGGACCGCACCTTCTCGAAGGACTGCTGCAGCATCGCGGGCGGCGTCGACTGCGCCGACGTCGAGGCCGACGTGACGGCCCCTGCCACGCCGTCCGCTGACGAGGTCGAGGTGGCAGGTGTGGGCACAGAAGGGAGGGCGGCCGGAGGTGTCGACCCGGCGCTCGGCGGGCCGCCCAGGGGAGAACATCCGGCCACCAGCAACCCACCAGCAACCCACAGCAGCGCCTTGCGCATGCGGCGTCCCCCTCCGACGGCCTCCGGGCACCCGCATGGTGGGGTCCGCGCGGCCGTCCGCGGCGAGACGCCGGAGTCGTCCGGCCCCGGGAAGTCAGCCGGCCCGCGCGGCGTGACGGAGGGCGCTAGCCGGAATGCTCAGCGGAGTTCCGGTACGGAGCATCCCGGTCCAGGCGGAACAGGAAGGGCGCCGGCAGGCCCCGCATGTCCATGGCACCGAGCCGCACGTCGTCAGAGACCCTCCGGAAGACGTCGATGACCGGCAGCCCGTCGTAGACCAGGGCCGCGGTGACCACCCCGCGGTGGCTGATCTCGCGCAGCCGCGCCTTCGGCTTCTCGGTGTGCAGCAGCGGCCGGATCACGGCGAACGCGGCACGGAACGGCCAGAACTGCAGGAACCCGGCCCAGTCGCGCAGCACGCCGATCGGCAGCAGCCCCGGGTCGATCGGCCGGGGTGCGCCCGACCGGCCGGTGACCAGCAGCGGGTGCACCGACTCGTCGTCGACGAACTCCTTGCCGTACCAGCCGTAGCTCTCCAGCAGCCCGTCCAGCGGCGAGCCCGTTCGCAGGCCGCTCCCCCGCCAGCGCCCGCGCATCTCCGCCGTCGTCACCGCCGGCAGGGAGTCGAAGAAGGCCAGCGCCTCCTCCGGTGACACGCCGCCGCTGTGCACGCCGAGCCAGCGCTCGGCGCCACGGTCATCGATCGTCCTCATCCCAGGATCGGCACGGTCCGCTTGGCGGCCAGCCGGTCCATGCCCACCTGGATCTCGGCCGCGACCCGGTCGTAGATCCGCTGCACGTAGGCCTCGTCGTCGACGCGGTCGGGGTCGTGGTCGACCTCGATCGGCTCGAGCAGCTCGGTGCGGATCTTCGCGGGCAGCGGCACGTGCGCCGGCAGCACCTCGACCGCGAGCGGGAACGGGAACCCGGCGATGATCGGCAGGTTGGAGCCTCGCAGGGTCTTCTTCAGACCCAGCACCTTGTCGAGCGCGTTGGCCAGCCACTTGCCCTCGGAGAGCACGAACACGGTGTCGTGCCCGCCGACGGTGGCCACCGGCAGGATCGGGACGCCGGACCGGATGGCCTGCCGCACGAATCCGGTGCGGCCACCGAGGGTCGCGACGTCGCGGTTGCGCCAGCTGCGCATCGCGTCGACCTCACCACCGGGCCAGACGACGACGTCCTCGCCCTGCGCGAGGGCCGCGCCGACGCTCTTCGGGTTGGCGGCGATGACCCCGACCGCGCGGAAGTAGTCACCGAGGCCGGGCGTGGCCATCAGCACGTCGTGCGCGGTGCCGTGCAGGTGCCGCGTGCCCTCGAAGTGCACGTGCCAGGCGTTGACCAGGGTCCAGGCGTCCATGGTGAGGGCCCCGCCGGAGTGGACGCCGACGACCAGGCTGGGCTCGGCCGGTACGTGCTCCCAGCCCTCGACCTCGAGCCGGAAGTAGTACTTGTTCAGCAGGTCGTAGAGGGGCTGCTGCACCTTGAGCAGCGTCTCGTTCGGCGGGTGCGGCTCCATGGCCGCACCGACCCGCCAGTTGATCAGCCGCTGGATCGGGTTCGGCTGCTGGGTGGACGGCGCGGGGGCGGGAGCCGTGCGCGCGGCCGCGGTCTTCCTCGGCGCGGTCTTCTTCGCCGGCGCCCGCGTGGTCGCCGTCTTCGCCGCCGCCTTCGTGCCGGCTGCGGTGGTCTTCTCGGCCGCCGTCTTCCTGGCGGTCGTCTTCCTGGCGGTGGTCTTCTTCGCCGCGGTCTTCTTCGCCGCGGTCGTACCGGTGGTCCTCTTGGCTGTGGTCTTTCCGGCGTCGTTCGGGGCGCTGTCGGCCACGTTGCCTCCCTCGTCCGTTGAGTAACGCGGCGCGTCGCCGCAGGTCACGCCCGCGTGGGCGAGCTCTCCTTCAGCTGCCGACGGCGCCCTCCGGCGCGGCCGGCCGCGGACCCTCGGGCCGGTCCACGAGCCAGTCGCGGATGCGTTCGTAGACCAGCGGGTGGTCGAGCAGGTCGAGATGGTGCAGGCCGCCGATGCGGTGCACGTGGTCGGGCGGGAAGGCCAGCCGGTCGTCGTCCCCCGTGTCGCCGGAGGCGCTGCGGGGCTGGACCAGGAGGTCGCCGACGAGCTCCGCCACCGGTCCGGCCGGGTTCCGGCTCACGGTGCCGAGGACGACGAAGTGGCGTGCGCCGTCGTGCAGGGGCACGTGCGTGTGCGCGTCCGGGGCGAGGGCGTCGAGGTCGCGGCCGCTCCAGTCGGCCTCGACGAGGGTGCCGCGGCGGAGGTCCTTGATGCCGACGCTGCGCAGCGCGAGGAGCCGCGCCAGCGGGGCCGTCTCGGGGAACCGGGCGAGGACGCCGGCCAGCCGGTGCACGCCCCGTTCGAGCGGTGCACCCAGGTGCGGGGAGCCGAGGGTGACGGTGTCGCGGACGAGCGTCGTCCAGCGGGCGGCGTCCGGGCGGCCACCGCCGGCCTGGTGCAGCGCACTGCGGGCGACCAGGCCGCCCATGGAGTGCCCGACGAGGACGACGTCCTGCACGGCCACCGGCCACGCGTCGACGAGCGCGGTCATCAGCTCGTCGAGCGACCGGCCGTTGTCGGAGATGTGCAGCCCGGTGTTGTAGCGCAGGTACACCGGGGTGAGCCCGAGGTCGTCGCGCAGCTGGGTGCCGAAGCTGACGTCGGGCCGGCCGTGGTGCTTCTCGGCCCCCAGGCACCACGAGCTCTCGGTCTCGGTGAGGCCGTGCAGGAACACCGCGAGCCGCCCGCCCGCCTCGGGGAACGCCGCCGCGAGACCGGCCGTGTCGACCGGCACCGCGCGGCCGTCGACCCGCACGGTCATGCCCAGCGCGAGCCCCGGCGCCTCGCGCCGGACGAGGTCGCCGTGTGCACCGTTGAGGATCGCCAGCGCGACCCGCCCGGCGCGGTCGGCGTCGAGGTCCCGACCGCCGGCGCCCAGCTCGGCGACCGCACCCGCGGCGCGCGCACCGGCCCCGAGCGCGGCGCGCACGGTCGAGTAGGTGACACCGGTGATCGCGTCGTGCACGACCCGGACCGGAGCGCCCACCGGTCCGAGCGCACCGAAGGCCCGGTCGGCGATGCCGCGGTGCATCTCGAACACCCGCGTCGTCCCCCCGCGGAGGGTCACCGCCGCGAGCTGGGACATGCCTCGGACCTCGTCCGTCCGCATCGCCCCTCCCCTCGTCGCGGCAGGACCCGAGAGTGTCGGTTCACGACGGCACCGGCAACTCAGCCGCCGGCGATCCTCAGTTCGCCACCCACCCGCAGGGTGCGGTAGCCGTCGCCGAAGGCCCGCTCGAACGCGCCGAACGTCCACGCGGTGCTGTCGTGGCCCGACAGCGCGACGAGCCGCGGCCCCCCGGGCGGATCTGCTCGATCACCTCCCCGGCGTCCCGCTCGCCGATGGGGCGCCACGGCCAGTGCGGATTGCCGAGCACGGCCTGCGGCACGAGCGCGGTGCCCAGCGCGCGTACCGGCCGGCGAGAGCCGCCAGCCCGGCCACGGTGAGCGCACCGGCGGTGCGCCCCACCGCGGTCACGTTCCGCCGTCCCGCACGATCATCGCCACCCCCTGCCCGCGTGCCGCCGAGTCTCGCGGCGCCGGGGCGGAGCCGGAGGTGCCCAAGGTCCCGCCGCGGCGGGACCTGCCCGGCTCAGACCTGCCCGGCGCGGGCCCGTCAGACCTGCCCGGCGCGGGCCTGGGCCCACAGGTCGATGCCGGTGTCGACGGCGTGTTCGTCGATAGCCGCGAGCTCGTCGTCGGTGAACGCGAGATTGCCGAGCGCGCCGAGGTTCTGCTCGAGCTGGCCGACGCTGCTCGCGCCGATCAGCACCGACGTCACCCGCGGATCGCGCAGCGCCCACGCAAGCGCCAACTGGGCCAGCCCCTGCCCGCGGCCCCGGGCGATCTCGTCGAGCGCCCGGACGTGGCCGAGCGCCTCGTCGCTGAGCAGTTCGGTCGACAGGGACTTGTCCTGGCTGGCGCGCGAGCCCTCGGGGATGCCGTCGAGGTACTTGCCGGTGAGCATGCCCTGGGCCAGCGGGGAGAACGCGATGCAGCCGGCACCGACCTCCTCGAGCGTGTCGAGCAGGCCCTCGGTCTCGATCCAGCGGTTGAGCATGGAGTACGAGGGCTGGTGGATCAGCAGCGGCGTGCCGAGGCCGGCGAGGATCGCGGCGGCCTTCGCGGTGTCGGCCGGCGAGTAGGAGGAGATGCCGGCGTAGAGCGCCTTCCCGCTGCGGACGGCGGTGTCCAGCGCGCCCATCGTCTCCTCCAGCGGCGTGCTCGGGTCGGGCCGGTGGGAGTAGAAGATGTCGACGTAGTCCAGGCCCAGGCGGGTCAGCGACTGGTCGAGGCTGGCGAGCACGTACTTCCGGCCGCCGCCGCCCTGGCCGTACGGGCCGGGCCACATGTCCCAGCCGGCCTTGGTGGAGATGACCAGCTCGTCGCGGTACGGGGCGAAGTCGTCGGCCAGGTGCCGGCCGAAGTTGGTCTCCGCCGACCCGTACGGCGGTCCGTAATTGTTCGCGAGATCGAAGTGGGTGACGCCGAGGTCGAAGGCGCGGCGCAGGATCTCCTGCTGGCGCTCGAACGGGACGTCGTCCCCGAAGTTGTGCCAGAGGCCGAGGCTGACGGCCGGCAGGTCCAGGCCGCTCCGGCCGGTGCGCCGGTAGGTCATCGAGTCGTAGCGGTCGTCGGCTGCGCGGTAGCTCATGCCCCCATCGTTCCCGGTGGGCGGCCGGCCGCGCAGCCCGGGCACCCGGACCGGAAAACCGGTCGGCGGTGTTCCGCTTGACCCGCCACGGCGGCCGCGG
>DASYGS010000061.1:0-36810 GCA_035999465.1 Blastococcus sp.
TGAGACCGGGCTGATGGGGCTGGTGCTGGACCCCGGCTTCGCGGGCAACCGGCGCTTCTACACCTGCCAGGGACGCATCCGCGATGGCTCGGCGTCCATCGCCGTCGTCGCCTGGACCGTCGACCGCACCTGGCGGAGCGCGGTTCGACCCCACCGGCGCGCTGCTGGTCAGCACCGGCGACAACGCCGTCGGCACCAACCCTCAGGACACCCACTCGCTCGCGGGCAAGGTCCTCCGGATCGACGCGGCCACCGGGCGGCCGGCGGCCGGCAATCCGTTCCTCCCCCGGCCGGGCGCGGGTTCGCCGTACGTCTACACGTACGGCCATCGCAACGTGCAGGGCCTGGCCGTGCGCCCGGGCGGCAGCCAGGTCTACGCGGTCGAGCAGGGCACCTTCCGGGACGACGAGGTCAACCTGCTGCGCGCGGGTGCGAACTACGGCTACGACCCGGTCGGCCGGGGGCGCTACGACGAGAGCGTGCCCATGACCGACCCGGCGATCCCCGGCGCGGTGCCGGCGGTGTGGTCGTCGGGTCCGGCCACGATCGCGACCTGCGGCGGCACGTTCCTCTCCGGTCGTCACTGGGGCGGCTACGACGGGCTGCTGCTGCTCGGCGTCCTCAAGGGGGATGGCATCCTCGCCCTCCGGCTGACCGCCGACGGGCGGCTGACCGACCAGTTCCGGCTGCCGGGGTTCGAGGGCACCCACGGCCGGATCCGCACGGTGCAGCAGGGGTCGGACGGCGCCCTCTACGTGACGACGGACAACGGTGGCGTCGCCGACCAGGTGCTGCGGGTCACGCCGCGCCCGCGACTTCCGGTAGGAAGGGCCGAGCGACAGTGGGAGGGGCCGATGCCGAGCGCCGACGCCATCCGGGATGCCCAGCGAGCGACCTGGGCAGGGCTCTCCGGCGGGTGGGAGAAGTGGGACCGGGTCATCATGGACCAGCTGGGCCCGGTCGGCGCAGCGATGATCGAGCGTCTCGACGTCGCCGAGGACCAGCAGCACCTGGACATCGCCTCGGGCACGGGCGAGCCGGGGCTGAGCATCGCCCGACGCGCGCCGCGGGGCCGTGTCGTGCTCACCGACCTCGCACCGGAGATGCTGGCCGTGGCGGTGCGGCGGGCCGAGGCGCAGGCGGTCCCCGACGTCGAGGCGGCGGTGTGCAGCGCCGACGCGCTCCCCTTCGGGGACGCCGTGTTCGACAGCGTGTCCGTGCGCTTCGGGTACATGTTCTTCCCCGACCCGGCCACAGCGACGGCTGAGTTCGCCCGCGTGCTCCGGCCGGGCGGACGCCTCTGCGCGTCGGTGTGGGCCGGGCCCGACGAGAACCCGTGGACGACGATCCTCATGCGGGCCATCGAGACCGAGGTGGTGCTGCCGCCACCCGACCCGGACGCGCCGAGCATGTTCCGGTACGCGGCCCCGGGGCAGGTCGGTGCCGTGTACGAGGCCGCGGGCCTGCACGACGTCGTGGAGTGGGACGTCGGCGTCGAGCTGGTGACGTCGTCGCCGGACGAGTACTGGCAGATGATGAGCGAGCACGTCTCGCTCGCGGTGGCGGCGTTCCGGCAGGTCGACGAGCCGGCGCGGGAGCGGATCCGGGCGAGGGTCCTGTCGGACGCACGCGCCTACGCGAAGGACGGGGCGGTCCGGGTCCCGGGCGTGGCGCGCTGCATCGCCGGCACCAGGGTCAGCCGGGGATCGGCGTAGCCCCGACCGTCCACGAGTCGCCGCCGACCAGGAGCGCGTCGAGATCCGGCGCGCGCTCGGCCTTCGCGACGTCGAGCTGCTCGGCCATCATCGCGTCGTACGTCGGCTTCGACACCGACCGGAAGACGCCCATGGGGGTGTACCGCAGGTCCTGGTGGGAGAGCCGCGAGAGCGCGAACGCGTACGACGGGTCCTGGCGCTGCGCGTCGTGGACGACGATGTCGGCGGCGTCGACCTGGTTGGTCTCGGCGATCCGCAGGCCACCGACCTCATCGCGGACCACGCACGAGGCGCCGTCCGGACCGAAGACCAGGGGCTTGCCGTGCACGAGCGGGATCGTCCACTGGGCGCCGGTCGACGGGTCCTTGAGCAGGTCGAAGGCGCCGTCGTTGAAGATGTTGCAGTTCTGGTAGATCTCGACCAGTGCGGTGCCCTGGTGCTCGGCGGCCTGCCGCAGCACGTCGGTGAGGCCCTTGCGGTCGGAGTCCATCGCGCGGCCCACGAAGGTCGCGTCGGCACCCAGGGCCAGCGACACCGGGTTGAAAGGGTGGTCCAGCGAGCCCATCGGCGTGGACTTGGTGATCTTGCCGACCTCCGACGTCGGCGAGTACTGGCCCTTGGTGAGCCCGTAGATCCGGTTGTTGAACAGGAGGATCGTCATGTTCACGTTGCGGCGCAGCGCGTGGATCAGGTGGTTGCCACCGATCGACAGCGCGTCGCCGTCGCCGGTCACGACCCAGACCGACAGGTCGGGGCGCGAGGCGGCCAGGCCGGTGGCGATCGCCGGCGCACGGCCGTGGATCGAGTGCATGCCGTAGGTGTTGAGGTAGTACGGGAACCGGGACGAGCAGCCGATGCCCGACACGATGACCATGTCCTCGCGGGCGATGCCCAGGCTCGGCAGGAAGCTCTGGACGGCGTTGAGGATGACGTAGTCACCGCACCCGGGGCACCAGCGCACCTCCTGGTCGGTCTTGAGGTCCTTGGCCTTGAGCTCGGTCTGCTTGTCGCCGGCCAGCTCGACCGACCGCGCGATCGCGTCGCCGATGGGGCCGCCCGGCATGCCCAGGTCGTGGACGTGGCCGATGCTCGCGCTGTCGGTACTCACAGTGCCTCTCCGTTCGCGCCGGCGGCCGACGGCGCGGCCGACCGGTCGATCACCTCGTGGATCACGCCGGCCAGCTCGGCCGCCCGGAAGGGCAGCCCGCGCACCTGGGTGTGGCTCTCGACGTCGACCAGGTACCTGGCCCGCAGCAGCAGCGCCAGCTGGCCCAGGTTCATCTCGGGGCAGACCACCCGGTCGTAGCGCCGCAGGATCTCGCCCAGGTCGGCCGGCATCGGGTTGATGTGCCGCAGGTGGATCTGGGCCACCGACCGGCCGGAGTTCCGGACCTGGCGGCAGGCGGCGCCGATCGGCCCGTACGTCGAGCCCCACCCGATGACCGCGACACGTGCGTCCCCGTCCGGGTCGTGGACCTCGGTCGGCGGCAGGGTCGCGGCGATCCCGTCGATCTTGGCCTGGCGCGTGCGCACCATGAAGTCGTGGTTGGCCGGGTCGTAGGAGATGTTGCCGGTCAGGTCGGCCTTCTCCAGACCGCCGACCCGGTGCTGCAGGCCGGCCGTGCCCGGCACCGCCCAGGCGCGGGCCAGGGTCTCCGGGTCGCGCTGGTAGGGCAGGAACTCGCCGTCGGGCCCGTTGGGGCCGGTGGCGAAGTCGACCCGCAGATCGGGGAGCGTCTCGGTGGAGGGCACCAGCCACGGCTCGGCGCCGTTGGCGAGGTACCCGTCGGACAGCAGGATGACCGGCGTCCGGTAGGTCAGCGCGATCCGGGCGGCCTCCACGGCGGCGTCGAAGCAGTCGCCGGGGGAGCGGGGGGCGATCACCGGCACCGGTGCCTCGCCGTTGCGCCCGAACATGGCCTGCAGCAGGTCCGACTGCTCGGTCTTGGTGGGCAGCCCGGTGGACGGACCGCCGCGCTGCACGTCGACGATGACCAGCGGCAGCTCGATCATCACGGCCAGGCCGATCGCCTCGGACTTCAGCGAGATGCCGGGCCCGGACGTCGTCGTCACGCCCAGGGCGCCGCCGAACGAGGCGCCGAGCGCTGCGCCGATGCCGGCGATCTCGTCCTCGGCCTGGAAGGTGCGCACGCCGAAGGCCTTGTGCTTGGACAGCTCGTGGAGGATGTCCGAGGCCGGCGTGATCGGGTACGCGCCGAGGAACACCGGCAGCCCCGACCGCTGCCCGGCCGCCACGATGCCGAGCGCGAGCGCCTGGTTGCCGGAGATGTTGCGGTACCGGCCCGGCGCCATCGGGGCGGGCTTGATCTCGTAGGAGACGGCGAAGGCCTCCGTCGTCTCGCCGTAGTTGTAGCCCGCGCGGAAGGCGGCGATGTTGGCCGCGGCGATCTCGGGCTTGCGGCGGAACTGGCGCTCGAGGAAGCGGATCGTGCCCTCGGTGGGCCGGTGGTACATCCAGGAGAGCAGGCCGAGGGTGAACATGTTCTTCGAGCGCTCGGCCTCCTTCTTGCCGAGGCCGGAGTCGGCGAGCGCGTCGAGGGTCATGCTGGTCAGCGGCACGCTGACCAGCTGCCAGCCCTCCAGCGAGCCGTCCTCGAGGGGGTTGGTCGCGTAGCCGACCTTCGCCAGGTTCCGCGGCGTGAACTCGTCGGCGTCGGCGATCAGCAGGCCGCCACCGGGAAGGTCGGCGAGGTTGGCCTTCAGCGCGGCCGGGTTCATCACGACGAGCACGTCGGGCGCGTCGCCCGGCGTCATGATGTCGTGGTCGGCGAAGTGCAGCTGGAAGGAGCTGACACCCGGCAGGGTCCCCGTCGGCGCCCGGATCTCGGCCGGGAAGTTGGGCAGCGTCGACAGGTCGTTGCCGAAGGACGCCGTCTCGCTGGTGAACCGGTTGCCGGTCAGCTGCATGCCGTCGCCGGAGTCGCCCGCGAGCCGGATGACGACGCGGTCGAGCTCGACGACGCTCTTCACGAGGCCGCCCGGCGCGGAGCTGGGCGGGTTGCTGCCTGTCATCAGTGGTCTACCTCCACCGGCCGAGGTTACGTGCGTGTGTCCACGGCCGGGTTGTGGTCCCCGACACCATGATCTCCCCGAAGGCAACCTATGGGGTGCAGTCCTCATTCCGGCAGGGAACGGCGCTCCCCGCGGTGGCGTTGGAGGGGACGTGCAGCGCTGGAACAACGGACTCAAGACGGCCGTCCTGCTCGGCCTCATGGGCGGTCTCATCCTCACCGCGGGCGCGCTCCTCGGCGGCCGTGGCGGCCTGGTGATCGCCCTGGTGATCGCGCTGGGCGTCAACGGCTTCGCCTACTTCAACTCCGACAAGCTCGCACTGCGCGCGATGCGGGCGTTCCCGGTGACCGAGACGCAGGCGCCGCAGCTGTACGCGATCGTGCGCGAGCTGGCCACCACCGCGCGCCAGCCGATGCCGCGCATCTACGTGAGCCCCACCAACCAGCCCAACGCCTTCGCGACCGGCCGGAACCCGCGCAACGCGGCCGTCTGCGTCACCCAGGGGATCCTCGAGCTGCTCGACCGGCGCGAGCTGCGCGGCGTGCTCGGCCACGAGCTCTCCCACGTCTACAACCGCGACATCCTGATCAGCTCGGTCGCCGGCGCGATGGCCACCGTCATCACCTACCTCGCGCACATGGCGATGTTCGCCTCGGTGTTCGGCGGCCGGTCCGACGACCGCGGCGGCAACCCGCTGGGCGGCCTGCTGCTGATGCTGCTCGGGCCGGTCGCCGCGGGAATGGTCCAGATGGCGGTGAGCCGCAGCCGCGAGTACCAGGCCGACGCCTCGGGCGCGCAGCTCTCGCACGACCCGCTCGCCCTCGCCTCCGCCCTGCGCAAGATCGAGAGCGGCGTCAGCGCGCTGCCGCTGCCGCAGGACGACCGGCTGGTCACCCAGAGCCATCTGATGATCGCCAACCCGTTCCGCGGCCAGGGCATGGCGACGCTGTTCGCCAGCCACCCGCCGATGCCCGAGCGGATCGCGCGGCTGGAGCGCATGGCCCGGGAGTCCGGTCTGCGCTGATCCGGCCGGCTCTCGGCCCTCACTGACCACCTCCTGCCCCATCCGCCCCGACGTTGGGAAGCGCTCGGCGGGTCGTGTGCGAATGTTGCGATTCAGTAACGGAGGGTCAGCCCGTGCCGCCGACCCGGCGACGCGGACGATGAGCGGAGACGGAGGGCCCATGGCGCTGCTGGCGCAGCCGGCCGGCACGTCGCCGGCCACCGGACGCCTCCGGGTCGTCGCCGAGGAGACCGACCGGCGACCGGATCCCGGCCCGCTCGGTACCCCCGGTCGACGGGCGACGGCACTGACGCTGCTCCTGGCCGCCGCGACCACGCTGTACACGGTCGGCCTCACGGCCTCGGGGTGGGCGAACTCGTACTACGCGGCCGCGGCGCAGGCCGGTGCGCAGAGCTGGCGGGCCATGCTCTTCGGCGGCCTCGATCCCTCGGGCGGGATCACCGTCGACAAGCCACCTGCGGCGCTGTGGCTGATCGACGTCTCGGTCCGCCTCTTCGGCCTCTCGCCGCTGGCGATCCTCGTCCCCCAGGCCGTGGCCGGCGTGGCGTCGGTGGCCCTGCTCTACGCGACGGTGCGCCGGCAGGCGCTCGCCCTCGACCCCCGACCCGAGACCCGTCGGCGCGCGGCGTCCGTGCGGCACCCGTCGGGCGGTCGCGAGGCGCGAGCCGCGGCGATCGGGTTGCTGGCCGCGGCCGCGCTCGCCGTGACGCCGGTGGCCACGCTCATGGCGCGCTATGACAATCCCGACGAGCTGATGCTTCTCCTGCTGGTCGGCGCCGCCTACGCCCTCACGCGGTCGATCGGGCAACCGTCGGGGGGAGGCGCGTGGCTCGCGCTGTCCGGCGCGCTCCTGGGTTTCGCCTTCCTCACCAAGATGCTGCAGGCCTGGCTGGTGCTCCCGGCCTTCCTCGTGGTCGCCGCCCTGGCGGGTGCCGGAAGTCTCGGGCGCCGCCTCGCTCGCAGCGGCCTCGCCGGGGGCGTCATGCTCGCGTCGGCCGGGTGGTGGATCGCGGTCGTCCAGCTGACACCCGCGACGCAGCGCCCGTGGGTCGGCGGCACCCAGGGCAACAACGTCCTGGAACTCGCCCTCGGTTACAACGGCATCGGCCGGCTGACCGGCCAGGAGGCCGGCGGTGGCGCCTCGGACGTTCCCCGACCGGGGTCCCTGCTGCGCCTGGTGGGCGCGTGGGGCACCGAAGCCGGCTGGCTCCTGCCGGCCGCGGCCGTGGCCCTGCTGGTCGCCGCGGTGCTCACCCGCGGTCGCGACCGCCGCGACCCGCTGCGCGCCGGCCTGCTCCTCTGGGGGGCGTGGCTGGTCGTGGTCGCGCTCGTGCTCGGCTCGCTGCACGGGATCGCCCACGGCTACTACACCGTGCAGCTCGCGCCCGCGATCGCCGGCTCGCTGGCCCTCGGGGCAGGCGTCCTGTGGCAGCACAGCTGGGGAGCGGCGGGGGTGCGCTGGCCCCGGGTGCTGCTGATCCTCGGGCTCCTCGGCAACGCGGCCTGGGGGACCCTGCTGATGGTCCACCGGCACTCGTCGCCGCCCGTGGTGGTCATCGGCGTGGTCGCCGCGACGGCGATCGTCGGCGCCCTGGCCGTGGCGTCGACCAGCGCGGTCGTACGCCGGGCGGCGCGGCTCGACGACCTGGGCGTCGCCCGGCTGCGGCTCGGCCGGCAACCCGGCCGCACCCGAGCCGTCGTCCTGGCCACGGCGGTGACCGGACTGCTCCTCTTCCCGGCCGCGTGGTCGGTGACGACGGCGCAGGCCGCCCACCGCGGCCCGAACGTCGCGAGCGGCGTCGGGCCGGCCGCCTACCTCACGCCGCCGGACGTCAGCCCCGGCAGCGCGCCCGGCGACGGCTTCGACCGGACCATCAGCGCCGAGGTCCGGGCGGCCGCGGCCGGTTCCCGCTGGGCGGCCGCGGTGGTCGGTCATCGTGCCGCCGACCTGCAACTGTCCAGTGGAGCCCCGGTCCTCGCCCTCGGCGGCTACTCCGGGAACGATCCACACCCGACGGTGCCGGAGTTCCTCGCGGCAGTGGCCCACGGCCAGGTCCGCTACCTCGTCGTCGACTCCGCCGACGCCCGGGCGGGGGGCGACGCCGGGCGCATCGTTCGGTGGGCGCTCGGCTGCATGCCCGTGCGGCACACGCCCCACTGGATGGTCATCGACCTCGCGGACGCCGCACTGGCCACGCGCTGCCTCGCACGCTGAATCGACCGCCGGAGCCGTTCCGCTCCGTGTCCGGAGGTCGATTCAGCGGTAGTTGTCGAACTGGACCGCGATGTCGAGGTCGGCGCCCCGCAGTAGCTGCTGGACCGCCTGCAGGTCGTCCCGCTTCTTGCCGCTGACCCGCAGCTGGTCGCCCTGGATCTGGGCCTGCACGCCCTTGGGGCCCTCGTCGCGGATGAGCTTGGCGATCTGCTTGGCCTTGTCCGACTCGATGCCCTGCTTGATGCGGGCGGAGATCTTGTAGGACTTGCCGGAGGACTGCGGTTCGTCGGCGTCGAGGGACTTCAGCGAGATGCCGCGCTTGATCAGCTTCTCCTTGAACACCTCGAGAGCGGCCGCCACCCGCTCCTCGGTGTCGGCCGACAGGGTGACGCCCTCCTCGCCGGCCCACGCGATCGTGGCGTTGGTGCCCCGGAAGTCGAACCGCTGCGACAGCTCCTTGCCCGCCTGGTTCAGGGCGTTGTCGACCTCCTGGCGGTCGACCTTGCTCACGACGTCGAAAGATGCGTCGGCCATGGCTCTTCCCTTCCGCTGAGGCGGACCGGCCTCGGGGCTTCCGAGATCGCCGTCCGCCGTTCTTGTACGCTGCTCCGGTACCACCGCACGGCGGGTTGCCCGAGTGGCCAATGGGAGCGGACTGTAAATCCGTCGGCTTAGCCTACGAAGGTTCGAATCCTTCACCCGCCACGCCCGGTACGACGGCCCCCGACCTTTCCAGGTTGGGGGCCGTTCGCACGTCAGGGGGCCGTCGGGGCCCGCGCGCTCGCCGTCGCCGTCCGCTCCAGCGGGGCTCCGCCGAGGAACAGCCAGCCGAACGCGATGTCCACGTCGCGCGTGCACCGCACGGTCACCTCGGCGCCGTCGGTCTCGGCCGACCAGGAGTCCAGCAGGGCGCCCCCCGCGGCCAGCTGCTCGGCGACCGCGGCCTGCGCGCCGGCCCGGGTCAGCGGCACCTGCGCGCCGACGCCGCTGGTGTAGACGACCGCCTCGTCGGCCCGGTTGGCAGCCGCGAGCGCGGCCCCGTCGCACACCGACTGCACCGACTGCTGTTCGAGGAAGGCGTCGGAGGCGGCGACGGCGCCGAACGCCATGAGCGCGGCGACGGTCCAGGCGACCAGGACGAACGGCAGGGTCGAGCCCCGCTCGCCGTCGTCCCGGTCCGATCGCACGCCGGGCAGCGTAAGCGCGCCGACGGTTGTCCACGGCCTGTGGACGGCGCCTGTGGACACTGTGGACACCCGATCGGGTGGCCCCCGGTCCCGCGGGTGGGGCCTGTGGACGACGGGAGCGGGGGAGTGCCCCGTGCCGTCAGACTGCGCCCATGACGATCGAGATCGACCCGCCGGAGGTGTACGCGCTGGCGGACACGCTGCGGCGGTCGGCCGGTGCCGCCGAGGAGATCGGCACCCGGCTGGCGCACACGCCGCACGTGGGCGGCGGCCTGCAGGCGGCGGTCGAGGGGTTCCTGGCCGCGCACCGGGTCGCCGGCCGGGCGCTCGCCGGGGAGCTCCTGTGGCTGGGCGGCACGGTCGCGGCGGTGGCCGACTCATGGCTGGGCCTGGACCGGGAGCTACTGGCCGACCGGAGGCGGGTCGATCTCCGGTGACCGTCGTCGTGCCGGAGCCGCTCCCGTTGGACCTGCCGCCCGAGGATCCCGGCGCGCTCGCCGCGCTGGTCCGCGCCGTCGCCGGCGCGGCCGACTGCCTGGCCACCGTCGACGGCGACCTGTCCGGTGCGGCCTCCGCCGCACCCGACTGGCTCGGCGCGGACGCCGGTGCCGCGGCCGCGCAGATCGGTGCCGTGGCGACCCTGGTGCGAGGCTGCTCGGCGGCCGTGCTGGCGGCGGCCGGCCGGGTCTCGGCGCATGCGGAGGTCGTCACGGCCGCCCGTCACGCGATCGCCGCCCTCCGGGCCGAGCAGGCCGAGGACTTCGCCGCGACGTGGGCGCGGCTGTCCCACCTCGACGACCTCGGAACGGCGGTCCGCACCGACGCGCCCGAGGCGGTGGCGCTGGTCGAGGACCTGCGGCTGGCCGAGGAGGCCCGCAGGCGCGCGCACGCCGCCCTGCTCGAGGATGTCGCCGCCGACGGCGCGGGAACCGCCCGCCTGCTGGCGGAGTCCAGTGCGGTCGTGGGCGGCCGCGGCGCTCCCGGCGACACGACCAGGGTGGTCGCCTTCCTCGCCGCCGAGCTCCCGGGCTGGGGCGATCAGGAGCTGACCGCACGCGGGCTCGCCTTCGCGCAGGCGCTCGACGACGGTCTCGGGGCCCGCGAGCTGGCGGCGGCCGCCCGCGCCGCGGCGCCGTACGCCGGGCAGGCGTCCTTCGCCACCGCGCTGCTCCTCGGCCTCGGTCTCGACGGCATCCGGGAGATGTTGTGCCGCCTCGGCGATTCCGATCTCTCCACGGGCCCCGCCGTCGTCCTGCTGCTGGCCCGCGCCTTCGCGTGCGGGCGGACGACGGGAGCGGCGTACGACCCGGTCGCCGAGCTGCTCACGGCCGGCTACGTCGATCCCGCCGACCCCGGCGTCGCCGCGGACCAGGTGGTGCTCGGCATGGGGATGGTCCTCGCGGCGACCCGGGCCGCCGACGGCCCGCCGCTGCGCACGGTCGCCGCCTGGGGGCAGCAGATGCTCGCCCGCGAGCACGCGAAATCGGGAACCTTCGTCGGCGGCCGCGCCGTCGACCGGAACGGGCCGCGCGACGGTTCCCCGCCACGCGACGACCCGGTGGCCCTGGTCGCCGAGCGGCTCGCGTGCGCCGAGGATCCGGACTTCGCCGCGGCGCTGCTCGGCGACCGGCTCGCCTGGACGGAGCTCCTCGCCCGACCGTGGGACGACGGCGGGGCGGCGCTCGTCGGGCTCGTCGCCCGGGGCGCCGGCGCGCCGGGGCACGTGGGCGATGTGGCGGTGCGGGCGGCCCTCGAGGCGCTCGGGACCGGCCTCGACGACGGCGATCCCACGGACTGGCGGGTCGACCGCCGGACCGCGGCCGCCGTGGCGCCCGTGCTCGGTCCGGCCCTGGCCGGGCACGTGTCGGTCGCGGCCGAGGTGCTGTGGGAGGGGGTGCGCGGCCAGGCCGGTGCCGGTGCCGCCGACGCGCTGCGCGGGCTCGGCTACCTCACCCTCGACGAGGGGGCGGCGGTCGCCGTCTACCGGGCGCTGGCCGGGTGGTCCCGCGTCCAGCCCCGCCCGGTGGGGGACGGCGGGCCGCCGCCGTTGCTCCCCGGGGTCGTCGTCCCGGCCGCTTTCGTGGCCGTGGAGGAGTACGGCCAGCGGCTGGCCTACGCACTGCACGGGTACGCGGAGAAGGCGAGTGCGGAGCGCAGGGCCCTGATCTGGAACCTGACGGTCGGGCTCGCCGTCAACGTCCTGCCTGAGCGAGCCGGCATGGCAGGAGGGATCGCTGCGGACTACCTCGCCATGCGGGCCGGGACGGACGGCACGTGGGACAACGGGCCGGACCGTGGTCTGGTCTTCGCCCGTGCGGACGCGGTGGCCACGGTGTCCGACGGTCGTGCTCGCGACGAGCTGAGTGCCGTCCGGGAGGTGGCCGGACAGGCGGGGAGCGCGTACGACCGGACGGCGCGGGTACTCGGCGTGCCCGAGCCGCCCGAATCCCCGGTGTCGCACTGGTGGACCCCGCTGGCCAACGCGGTCGAGTCGGGCCCGGACGAGCTCCTGAGGAAGCACCACGGCCTCGGCCGGCCGGAGCACGACAGTGACAGGTAACCCGAAATGATGACAGATGGTCGGATTCGGTCGACGGAGAGTGACGACGCGTGGGGGCGTCACACCATCGTGATCTTCCATGCTTGTTCGGACGGGTGACGGGAAGCAATGTCTCCTGCGCGGTCCGTACTGAACGACGCTCTGCCCCCGCGCGTAGGTGACTGCCGCTGTCACGACAGTCAGTCATGCCCACAAGGAGGCGTCATGAGCACGCACAGCACCGCCGTTTCGACCCGTAGCGCCCGCTGGAGCCGCAGTGCCCGGTGGAGCCGGAGCGCCCGGTGGAGCCGGAGCGCCCGCTGGAGCTGAGCTCCGTCCCGATCGGGCGGGGCGGGTGGCTCGCCACCTGCCCCGCTTCGGGCTCAATCCCTCGGTAGGGCGACCGCCCGCTGTTAGCCTCGGCGCCGCCCTTCCCACTGCGAGAAAACCGGGTCACCGTGGCCGAGCCCGTGAACGACACCCTGCCGCCGACGCGGTCGGCGGTCCGGCGCGCCTGGACCGTGGCCGCGGGTGGCACCGTGCTCGCCGTGGCCGTCGCGTCGGCGGTGCTCCCCACCGCGGCCCCACCGATCCATCCGCTGACCGTCGCCGTCATCGCCGTCCTGTTCCTGGTCAGCGAGTCGATCTCGATGCACGTCGAGTTCCGCCGGCAGACCTACTCCTGGTCGCTCGCCGAACTGGCGCTCACCATCGGCCTGATCGAGGTCGGCGGCGCCTGGACCACGCTGGCCTGGGTCCTGGGTCTGGCCGGCCTCCTGGCGGTGCAGAAGTACCCGCCGCCCAAGTTCGTCTTCAACGTCGCGACCGCGCTGCTCCACGGCTCGGTCGCCGTGGCCGTCCTCCACCACCTGCCGGCCGCTGCCGTCACCGAGCCGTTGCGCTGGGTCGAGCTGATCGTGGCCGTGCTCGTCTCCGACCTGGTCGGCGCCCTGATGGTCACGATCGCCATCATCAGCACGGCCGGCTATCCGGGGCCGCAGCTCTGGCGTGAGCAGCTGGTCCCCATCGCCGTCGTCTCGCCGGTCATCGTCTCCGTCGGCATCGTCGCGCTGCTGCTGTCGTCGCTGAGCGCCTGGTCGTGGGTGCTGATCCTCCCGATCCTCTCGGTCGTCGGCCTGCTGTTCCGGCGCTTCGGCGCGGTCGCGCGCGAGGGCAACAGCGTCGAGCGGGTGTACGACTTCGCCCGTCGCGTCGAGCAGGTGCCTCCCGACGAGGCCGGCACGCTGCAGATCGTGGAGGCGGTCCGCGAGCTGCTCAACGCCGAGCGGGTGGCCCTATGGTTGCCCCCCTACCTCGACGAGGAACCGCGCCTGGTCGTCTCCGCCGAGAACGGCGCCGTCTGGTACGACGGCCCCGGCGACCCCGACGACGTCTTCCGCCGCCGCGCGGTCGCCGCGGGGGAGGGCACCGTCCGGGTGTCGGCCGCTCGGGCCGACGAGGCCGAGGCGGCCGCGCTGGCCCGCCGCGGGGTCTCCGACCTGCTCGGCGCCTCGGTCACCACGGCCGCGGGGGAGCCGGGCTACCTCGAGGTGTGCGACCGGCGCAGCGACGTCGTCTCCTTCGCCGACAGCGACCGCGCGGCCCTGGACTCGATGCTGACGCACGTCAACGCCGCCATCCGCCAGCAGCAGCTGCTGACCCAGATCCGCTACGACGCCGACCACGACCGGCTCACCGGTCTCCCCAACCGGCAGCGTCTGGCGGCCGAACTGGACCAGCTGCTGTCCGCGGACCCGGTCACCGCCCGCGCCGGCCTCATCCTCGCGGCCCTGGGCAACTACACGGAGGTCACCGACACGCTCGGGCATGCCGCCAGTGACGAGCTGCTGCTGGTCACCGCCGGCCTGCTGCGTGAGCACGCGCCGCCCACGGCCCTGCTGGCCCGGATGGAGGGCGAGCAGTTCGCCGTCCTGCTGCCCGGGCTGTCCCTGGCCGCCGCCGAGCGTGCCGCCCGGCGGCTGCGCGAGGCCGCCGCGACCCGCGTGCGGGTCGCCGGCCTCGACCTCGAGGTCACGCTGACCATCGGTGTCGCCGCGGCGCCGGTGCACGGCGCCGATTCCGGGATGCTCATGCAGCGCGCCGACGTCGCCCTGCTCGCCGCCGCCGACTCGGGCGGCGTGGCCAGCTACCACCCGGTCCTCGACCAGCAGAGTCTGCGCCGGCTCCAGCTCGGCACCGAGCTCGAGCAGGCCATGGCCGACGGGCAGATCAGCGTCGTGTTCCAGCCGATCATCGAGGCGCAGTCCTCGGAGATCGTGTCGGTGGAGACCCTGGTCCGCTGGGCCCACCCGCGCTACGGGGCGATCCCGCCCGAGGACTTCATCCACCTCGCCGAGCAGATCGGTCGGATCGGCCCGCTCACCGACCACGTCCTCGACCTTGCTCTCGCGCGGTGCCGGCGCTGGCTGGACGACGACATCGCGCTCTCGGTGGCGGTCAACCTGTCGGTGCACTGCCTGACCGAGCCCGACCTGGTGGCCCGCGTGCGGCGCGCCCTCCAGCGGCACGGCGTCCCCGGTGAGCTGCTGACCCTGGAGCTCACCGAGGGCAGCGTGGTCGACGACTCCGTGCGCGACAGCACGGTCCTCGCCGACCTGCACGCGCTGGGCCTGCGGCTGTCGATGGACGACTTCGGCACCGGCTACTCCTCGCTCTCGCAGCTGCGGCAGCTGCCGATCGACGAGGTCAAGATCGACAAGTCCTTCGTGCTGGGCATGTCCACCAGCCAGGGCGAGTCCTTCATCGCCCGCTCGATCATCGAACTGGCGCACAACCTGGGCCTGCGGGTGGTGGCCGAGGGCGTCGAGGACGAGCTCACCCGCAACCTGCTCACCGAGATGGGCTGCGACAAGCTCCAGGGCTTCCTGGTCAGCCGCCCGCTGGCCGACGACCGGCTGGAGAGCTGGCTGCTGGCCCGCACCGGCGTCCGGTCGGCCGCACCCGGCGCGACCCACCGGCGGCTGTTCGTCCGCACCTGACCCGCCGGGGCGACCCCCTGCCGAGGCTGCGGGCGCCGGCGAGGTAGAGTCTCCGACGGCTCTTCGAGCACGCCCCTTTAGCTCAGTCGGCAGAGCGTCTCCATGGTAAGGAGAAGGTCTACGGTTCGATTCCGTAAAGGGGCTCTGAGGCTGGCCCGGTCGAAAGACCGGGTCGTCCGGTCGTCCTGGCGGTGTAGCTCAGCCTGGTAGAGCAAGCGGCTCATAATCGCTGTGTCACCGGTTCAAGTCCGGTCACCGCTACTCCTGACGGACCCCGCATTCCGGGGTCCGTCACCGTGTCGGCATCCGCCGGCACACCACGCAAGGCAACTGTCCGTACAAGGCTAGGAGCGCTCCATGGCAGCCACCGACGTCCGTCCGAAGATCACCCTGGCCTGCCAGGAGTGCAAGAACCGCAACTACATCACCCGCAAGAACCGGCGCAACGACCCCGACCGGCTCGAGCTGATGAAGTACTGCCCGCGGGAGCGCAAGCACACGCTGCACCGCGAGACCCGCTGACACCTGGTCAGCCACACACGCGAGAGGGCGGGAGCATGGCGCTGGACCGGGCACTGGTCGGGCGCAGCTACCCGCCCTCCGCCGTCTACGAGGTCGGCCGGGCCAAGCTCGCCGAGTTCGCCACCGCGATCGGCTCCGACGACCCGGTCCACCGCGATCCCGAGGCCGCCCGCGCGGCCGGATATCCCGACGTCATCGCGCCGCCGACCTTCGCCATCACGGTCAGCCTCGAGGCGGCGATGATCGTCCTCGACGATCCCGACGTCGGCATCGACTACAGCCGGGTCGTGCACGGTGAGCAGCGGTTCACCCACCACCGCCCGATCCGGGCGGGCGACCGGCTGGTCGCCACCACCACCATCGAGGCGGCGCGCAGCGTGGCGGGCAACGACCTGCTGACCGTCCGCGTCGATCTCGAGACCGAGGACGGCGAGGCCGTCTGCACGGCGACGTCGATGCTCGTCGCGCGGGGGGAGTCGTGACGCTCCCGGCCGACGTCGCCGTCGGCACCGAGCTGCCCGAGCAGGTGTACCGGGTCACCCGCGCCGACCTGGTGCGCTACGCCGGCGCCTCCGGCGACTTCAACCCGATCCACTGGAACGAGCGGGTCGCCATCGAGGTCGGGCTGCCCGGCGTGATCGCGCACGGCATGTTCACCATGGCCCTGGCCGCCCGCGCGGTCAGCGACTGGACCGGCGATCCCGGCGCCCTGGTGGAGTACCAGGTGCGGTTCGGCCGTCCGGTCGTCGTCCCGGACGACGGCGTCGGCGCCGAGGTGACCGTGCGCGGCACGGTCGGCGCCCTGCTCGACGACCACCGCGCCCGCGTCGATCTCACCGTCACCAGCAACGGCGAGAAGGTGCTCTCCCTGGCCCGTGCGACGGTCGCTCTGCCCTGAGGCGCGGGCGACCTGCCCCGCGCAGCGGCTATCCGGCCGAGCCGAGCAGCCGCTGGAGGCGGCCAACGCCCTCGGCCAGGTCGTCGTCGCCCAGTGCGTAGGACATCCGGACGTAGCCGGGCGTCCCGAACGCCTCACCGGGGACGACGGCCACCTCCGCCTCCTCGAGGATCAGCTCGGCGAGCTCCACGCTCGTCTCCGCGGTCCGCCCCGCGATCGGGCGGCCCAGCAGGCCCTTGACCGACGGGTAGACGTAGAACGCGCCCTGGGGCTCCGGGCAGGCGATCCCCGGGATCTCGCGCAGCATCGAGACGATCGTCGTCCGGCGGCGGTCGAAGGCCTCGCGCATCGTCGCCACCGCCGACAGGTCGCCGGTCAGTGCTGCGACGGCGGCCGCCTGCGACACGTTGGCGACGTTGGACGTGGCGTGCGACTGCAGGTTGGTCGCGGCCTTGACGACGTCGGCCGGGCCGAGCATCCACCCGACGCGCCAGCCGGTCATCGCGTAGGTCTTGGCGACACCGTTGACGACGACGCAGCGGTCGGCGAGCTCGGGCACGAGGACCGGCATCGACGGTGCGGTGACCCCGCCGTAGGTCAGGTGCTCGTAGATCTCGTCGGTCAGCACCCACAGGCCGCTCTCCAGCGCCCAGCGGCCGATCTCCTCGACCTGCTCGGGCGGGTAGACCGCGCCGGTGGGGTTGGACGGCGAGCAGAACAGCAGCACCTTGGTCCGCGGCGTGCGGGCGGCCTCGAGTTGGCCGACCGAGACGAGGTAGCCGCTCTGCTCGTCGGCGACCACCGGCACCGGCACACCCCCGGCCAGCCGGATGGCCTCCGGGTACGTGGTCCAGTACGGCGCCGGGAGCAGCACCTCGTCGCCCGGGTCGAGCATCGTGGCCATCGCCTCGTAGACGGCCTGCTTGCCGCCGTTGGTGACCAGCACGTTCGCGGGGGTGGCCTGCAGCCCGGAGTCGCGCGCCGTCTTGGTGACGATCGCCTCCTTCAGCGCCGGCAGGCCCCCGGCCGGGGTGTACCGGTGCATGGCCGGCTGACGGCAGGCGGCGACGGCGGCCTCGACGATGTAGTCCGGCGTCGGGAAGTCCGGCTCCCCGGCGCCGAAGCCGATCACCGGCTTGCCCGCCGCCTTGAGCGCCTTGGCCTTCGCGTCGACGGCCAGCGTCGCCGACTCGGCGATCGCGGCGATGCGGCGGGAGATGCGCCGCTGCGCGGGCGTGAGGGTGGACGGGGCGGACTCCGTGGGGGAGGCGGCGGTCATGCCGTCCATCGTGTCAAAGGTCGAGGCCGCGCGGGCGGGCTGCCCGGAGGGCGTCCAGGGAGGTTGGCTGTCGGAGCGCGCCGTCCCGTACACTTGCCGTCCTGGGGCAGCTGACCCCGCCACCGGCGTGCCCCGGATCCTCTCGGGCGCGGCGCTGCCGTGGCGAGGCGGGCGGTCCCGGGCCCCTTCCAGGGCATCTAGGGGTGTAGCTCAATTGGCAGAGCAGCGGTCTCCAAAACCGCAGGCTGCAGGTTCAAGTCCTGTCACCCCTGCCACTGCAGGTATCGACCAGAGGGCCGCTCAGCCGAGCGGTCACCACCACGAGGCGAGCGAGGCGCAGTGAGCGACGAGAAGCCGGGACGCGAGGACAGTGCGGCTGCCTCCGGGCCCGATGCCGTCTCCGACGCCGAGCTGACCGACGAGCAGCTCGACCGCGAGGCACCCGGCGTCGACGACGCCGCCGAGCTGGAAGCGGCCGAGGACGAGGTCGCCGAGGAGGCCGCGGCCGACGAGGACAAGGTCGTGGCCACGCCGGCACGGCGTCGTCGCGCCCGGATCACCGCCGGCGACGACGAGGACGACGACGTCGCGCCGGCCCGTACCCGCCGTGCGGCCCGCAGCGCCTCGGCCCCCGCCGTCCGTGAGGGCACCGGCACCCGGTCCCGCGCCGCCGCCGAGCGGGAGCGGGCGGAGGCGCGGCAGAAGCGTTCGGTCCGCCGGTTCCTCCGCGAGGTGGTCGCCGAGCTGCGCAAGGTCATCTGGCCCGGGCGGCGCGAGCTGATCACCTACACCACGGTGGTCATCGTCTTCGTGGCGTTCATCGTCGCGCTCGTGGCCGGCCTCGACCTGCTCTTCGCCAAGGGCGTGATCGCCGTCTTCGGCTGATCCTTCGCCCGCGCCGCACCACACTCTGACAAGGAAGAGATCCCTGTGACAGACCCTCGCGAGCCCTTCGAGACCGACAGTCCGGTCGAAGGCGCCGCCAGCCCGCTCGCCACCGACCTCGACGACGCCCGCATGGACGCCGAGGGTGCGGCCGACCTCGAGACCGGTGCCGGCGAGACCGGTGCGGCCGAGGGCTCGTCCGACTCGGTCGACACGCTGGACGCCGAGGTCGCCGTCGACGCCGACGAGGACGCCGCCCCGGCGGCGCCCGCCGAGCCGGAGGAGGACGAGGACCCGGTGGAGGCGCTGCGCAAGGCGCTGCGCATCGCCCCCGGCGACTGGTACGTCGTGCACTCCTACGCCGGCTACGAGAACAAGGTGAAGACCAACCTCGAGGCCCGCATCCAGAGCCTGGACGTCGAGGACTACATCTATCAGATCGAGGTCCCGACCGAAGAGGTCACCGAGATCAAGAACGGCAAGCGCGCGCAGGTCAACCGCAAGGTGCTGCCGGGCTACCTGCTGGTCCGCATGGAGCTCAACGACGAGTCGTGGGGTGCGGTCCGCAACACCCCCGGCGTCACGGGTTTCGTGGGCGCGACCTCGCGCCCCTCGCCGCTGACCATCGACGAGGTCGTCAAGATCCTCGCGCCGGCCATCGCGCCGCAGGCGGCCCGGACCGGCGGCGGGGAGGCCGCGGCCTCCCCGTCGGCGCCGGCCGCGGTCGTCGACTTCGAGGTCGGCGAGTCCGTCACCGTCATGGACGGGCCGTTCGCCACGTTGCCCGCCACGATCAACGAGATCAACGCCGAGCAGCAGAAGCTGCAGGTGCTGGTCTCGATCTTCGGCCGCGAGACGCCCGTCGAGCTGTCGTTCACCCAGGTCAGCAAGATCTGATCGGTCGCCGGGCACTGCCCGGCGGCCCCGAGTACGAGCTGATCCGCAGAGAAGAAGAAGGAAGTCATGCCCCCCAGGAAGCGGTTGACCGCGGTCATCAAGCTCCAGATCAACGCCGGTGCGGCCACCCCCGCGCCGCCCGTCGGTCCGGCGCTCGGCCAGCACGGCGTCAACATCATGGAGTTCTGCAAGGCCTACAACGCCGCGACCGAGTCGCAGCGCGGCAACGTCATCCCGGTCGAGATCTCGGTCTTCGAAGACCGCTCGTTCACCTTCGTCACCAAGACCCCGCCGGCTGCGCGCATGCTGCTCAAGGCCGCCGGTGTCGAGAAGGGCTCGGGCGAGCCGCACAAGACCAAGGTCGCCTCGGTCACCCGTGACCAGGTCCGCGAGATCGCCCAGACCAAGATGGCCGACCTCAACGCCAACGACCTCGACCAGGCCGAGAAGATCATCGCCGGCACCGCCCGCTCGATGGGCATCACGGTCAAGTAAGCAGTACCCCAGCACCACGTGGGAGGGCCTGTCGCCGGGCCCGTGCACCACACGACCAGGAGCCCGAGCGGCTCCGGAACAGGACAGTCCCATGGCGAAGCACGGCAAGAACTACCGCAAGGCGGCCGAGCAGGTCGACCGCGACCGGCTGTACACCCCGCTCCAGGCTGCCGGCCTGGCGAAGACGACGTCACCGGTCAAGTACGACGCCACCGTCGAGGTGGCCATGCGCCTGGGCGTCGACCCGCGCAAGGCCGACCAGATGGTCCGCGGCACGGTCAACCTTCCCCACGGCACCGGCAAGACCGCCCGCGTCATCGTGTTCGCGACCGGCGACAAGGCCGCCGAGGCCGAGGCCGCCGGCGCCGACGTGGTCGGCTCCGACGACCTGATCGAGCGCATCCAGGGCGGTTTCCTGGACTTCGACGCCGCGATCGCCACGCCCGACCAGATGGCGAAGGTCGGCCGGATCGCCCGCATCCTCGGCCCTCGTGGCCTGATGCCGAACCCGAAGACCGGCACGGTCACCCCCGACGTGACCAAGGCCGTGAACGACATCAAGGGCGGAAAGATCAACTTCCGCGTCGACAAGCAGGCCAACCTGCACCTGGTGATCGGCAAGGCGTCCTTCGACGAGGCCAAGCTGGTCGAGAACTATGCCGCCGCGCTCGACGAGGTGCTCCGCGCCAAGCCCGCCGCCGCCAAGGGCCGCTACCTGAAGAAGGTCACCGTCTCCACGACGATGGGCCCCGGCATCCAGGTCGACCCGAACCGCACGCGCAACCTGCTGGTCGACGAGCCGACCAACTGAGTCGCATCTGAACGAGGGCCCCGCAGCGCACGTCGCTGCGGGGCCCTCGTCGTTGGTCAGGCCTTCTTCCGGGGGCCCGGCAGGAAGCCGTTGGTCCGTCGCACGTAGTCGGCGTAGCCCCGCCGGGAGCTCGCCATCCGCTTCTCCGTGAGCGGCGCCCCGGTGCCCTTCGCCAGCGTCCAGGTCATCAGCACCGGCGACAGCACGAACACCAGGCCCGACCAGTCGGACGCGGCGAGCAGGAACAGCCCCCACCACACGCAGGCGTCGCCGAAGTAGTTCGGGTGCCGCGTGTATCGCCAGAGGCCGCGGTCGTTGACGACGCCGGCGTTGGCCGGATCGGCCTTGAACCGCTCGAGCTGCCAGTCGCCGACCGCCTCGAAGAACAGCCCCACGGCCCAGACGAGCACGCCGAGCACGGTCACGACCGCCGAGACGCCCGACCACAGCGGGCCGCGCTGGTACATGGCGACCTGCACCGGCAGCGAGACGAACCAGAGCGCGGCGGTCTGGGTCAGGTAGACGCGCCGGTACATGTGGGCCGCGGGGGAGCCGGGTGCGCGGTCCTGGATCTCGGCGTAGCGCGGGTCCTCGCCCTTCCCGCGGTTGCGCCGCGCGATGTGCACCGACAGCCGCAGCCCCCACACGGCGGTGAGGACGACGACCAGGACGCCGCGGGCCGCGTTCCCCTCACCCTGTGCCCGGGCCAGCAGGAGGCTGACCACCGCGACCAGGGCGAAGCCGGCGCCCCAGACCACGTCGACGACCGCGTGCCGGCGGGTGCGCACGCCGACGGCCCAGGTGACCGTGAGCGTGACCCACACCAGCACCAGCGTCGCGGCGACGTTGACCCCGACGGCGCCCCAGGCCACGCCGCTCACGCTGCGGGAACCCAGCCGGCGCGGGTGGCCGGCATGCCGCTGCGCCCGTCGGCCTGCGGCCGCACGAACAGCAACTGGTCGACGCCCATCCGGTTCTCCGCGAAGGTGAGACCGCCGCCGGCCAGATAGAGGCGCCAGATGCGCGCGCCGGCCTCGCCGACGAGGCCGACCACCTCGTCCCAGCGTTCCTCGAGCCGTTCGGCCCACGCGCGCACGGTCCACGCGTAGTGCTCGCGGATGCTCTCGACGTCCCGCAGCTCGAGGCCGGGCGCCGCGAGCAGCGCGACGGTGTCCCACGTCGGCCGCATGTGCATGTCGGGGGCGACGTAGCGCTCGATGAACGCGCCGCCACCGGGGGCGCTGGGGTGGCTCATGGCCTGGATCAGCACCCGACCGCCGGGGCGGACCAGGCGGTGCAGCGTGGCGGCGTAGGCCGGGTACTGGTCCTGGCCCACGTGCTCGCTCATCTCGACCGAGGCGATCGCGTCGTACGGGCCCTCGGCGGGCACCGGCACCTCCCGGTAGTCCTGCAGCCGCACGGTCACCCGGTCGGCGAGGCCGCGCTCGGCGATCAGCTTCTCGATGTGGTCGCGCTGCTGGGCGGAGATGGTCACGCCGGTCGCGCGCACGCCGTGGTGCTCGGCGGCGTACAGGATCAGCGAGCCCCAGCCGCAGCCGACGTCCAGGAGTCGCGCCCCGGGCCGGAGGTCCAGCTTGCGGCAGATGAGTTCGAGCTTGTCCCGCTGCGCCTCGGTCACGGTGTACGTGCCGTCGGCGGCACCGGGGTCGGTGGCGGGGTCGGCGCGGAAGTAGGCGCACGAGTAGGCCATGTGCTCGTCGAGCAGCGCCGCATAGAGATCGTTGCTCTGGTCGTAGTGGTAGCTGATCGCGTCGCTGTCCCGGCCGGTGCTGTGCTTCTCACCGTCGAGCACCGCCTCCTCCGGCGGCGCGGCCGGGCGGGGGCCGACGACGCCGAGCCGCAGAGCGGTGCCGGCCCAGCGCAGCCGGTCCCGCAGTCCCGGGCGGGCCGGCGGGGTGCTCCGCACGAGCGCCCACACGCGCGCCAGCCCCTCGGCCAGATCGCCGTCCACATCGATCTCACCGGCGACGTAGGCGCGCGCCAGGCCCAGCTCGTCGGGGTCCCAGAGCAGACGCCGCAGCGCCTTCCGGCTGCGCAGGACGACGACGGGCGCCGCAGGAGGGCCCGCCTCGCTGCCGTCCCACACCCGCAGGCGCAGGGGGAGGGCGCCGCCGAAGACGTCGCCGACGAGGGCGGCGAGCCGGTCGGCGGTCGACGGGTGGATCCTGTCCTGAGCGGGCACGCGGGACTCCTGTTCTGCGATGCGCCGCTGTCGCGGCGGGGGTTCCCTGGTGTTCGGCTGCCGGGCCCCCGGCGGATGGGTGCGCGGATGGCGTACTCTTGCCGCTGTTCCCCCCAAGACCGCAGGTCGTCGCACGTCCGCGTGCGATCGAAGGTTCCGCAGTTGCCGGACGACCCGCGCAGGAGGACGGTTCGATCGAGCGGCGCCCTGCGTCGCCCGACTCGCCCCGTGCGCCCTGCGCCGGGGCGTTCCTCGTCTGTGGGGCCGGTGATCGCCCGAGGTCGTGCACCGGCCGGTGGTCGCCCGACAGACGAGAGGAGGCCCATGCCCACGCAGGCGAAGGCCGCGGTGATCGACGAGATCACCGAGCGGTTCCAGAACTCCAGTGCGGCCGTGCTCACCGAGTACCGCGGGCTGACCGTGGCCCAGCTGACCCAGCTGCGCCGTTCCCTCGGTGAGGGCAGCAGCTACGCCGTCGTCAAGAACACCCTGACGAAGCGGGCGGCGGACTCGGTCGGATTCTCCGACCTGGCCCCGCTGCTCAACGGCCCCACCGCGATCGCCTTCATCGAGGGCGACCCGGTCGAGGCCGCGAAGGCCATCCGTGACTTCGCCAAGGCCCACCCGATGCTCGTCGTCAAGGGCGGCGTCGTCGAGGGCCGCACGGTCGATGCCCGTGAGGTCACCCGCCTCGCCGACGTCGAGAGCCGTGAGGTCCTCCTGGCAAAGCTCGCCGGCGCCATGAAGGGCAACCTGACCAAGGCTGCCGGGCTGTTCCAGGCCCCGCTGTCGCAGGTCGCCCGGCTGGCCGCCGCACTGCAGGAGAAGAAGGCCGCCGAGGCCCCCGCGTCGTCCGACGCGACCCCGGCCGCCGAGACTCCTGCCGCGGAGTCCGACGACAGCACCGCTGCTGCTGACACCACCCCCGAGACCGACTCTGCTGCCGCCGACGCGGCCGCCGACGACTGACCCAGAAGGAGACAGACATGGCCAAGATTTCCAGCTCGGACCTGCTCGACGCGTTCAAGGAGATGACCCTCCTGGAGCTGTCGGACTTCGTGAAGCAGTTCGAGGAGACGTTCGACGTCACCGCCGCTGCCCCCGTCGCCGTCGCGGCGGCCCCGGCCGCCGGTGGTGGCGGTGCCGCCGAGGAGACCGTCGAGCAGGACGAGTTCGACGTCATCCTCGAGAGCGCCGGCGACAAGAAGATCCAGGTCATCAAGGAGGTGCGCACGCTGACCTCGCTCGGCCTCAAGGAGGCCAAGGACCTGGTCGACAACGCGCCCAAGCCCGTCCTGGAGAAGGTCGCCAAGGACGCCGCGGACAAGGCCAAGGCCGCCCTCGAGGGCGCCGGCGCCACCGTCAGCGTCAAGTGACCCACTCCCCGGCCTGAGCGCCGGGGACCGCACCATCGCACGTCGGCAGGGGCCGTCCTCCTTCGGGAGGGCGGCCCCTGCTGCGTTCGCCTCTCTGGGTGGATTCTCAGGCGCCGGGCCGGGTACTCCCGTGCTCCAGGTCACGGAAACTCCGTGACACACGTAACCTCAGCCGCGCGCTGTCGTTACCCGTCAGTAAGCGATTCGTGGTCGTCCGGATGCGGAGCGGCCCGTCACGTCGCAGACTGCCGGGGCCCGTCAATGCGACGGGGCGGGGGCCGGCACAGCAGCCGGAGCGGAGGGGTAGGCACACGTGGGCGTCGCCGTGGAGGTCGAGGGGCTGACGAAGTCGTTCGGCAGCCAGAACATCTGGAGTGACGTCACGCTGACGTTGCCGCCCGGTGAGATCTCGGTCCTGCTGGGCCCCTCGGGCACCGGCAAGTCGGTCTTCCTGAAGTCGCTGGTCGGCCTGCTCAAGCCCGAGAAGGGCTCGATCATCCTCAACGACACGGACATCGTCACCTGCAGCGAGCACAAGCTGTACGACGTCCGCCGGCTGTTCGGCGTCCTGTTCCAGGACGGCGCGCTGTTCGGCTCGATGAACCTCTTCGACAACATCGCCTTCCCGCTGCGCGAGCACACGAAGAAGAGCGAGTCGGAGATCAAGTCGATCGTCCTCGAGAAGATGGACATGGTCGGCCTGGCCGGTGCCGAGGGCAAGCTGCCCGGCGAGATCTCCGGCGGTATGCGCAAACGGGCCGGCCTGGCCCGCGCGCTGGTCCTCGACCCGGAGATCATCCTGTTCGACGAGCCCGACTCCGGTCTCGACCCGGTCCGCGTCGCCTACCTCAACCAGCTCATCGTCGACCTGAACGCGCAGATCGACGCCACGTTCCTGATCGTCACCCACGACATCGGCACGGCCCGCACGGTGCCGGACAACCTCGGTCTGCTGTTCCGCCGGAACCTGGTCATGTTCGGCCCGCGCGAGCAGCTGCTCACCTCGCAGGAGCCCGTCGTCCGCCAGTTCCTCAACGGCCGCCGCGAGGGGCCGATCGGGATGAGCGAGGAGAAGGACGTCGCGCAGGTCGAGGCGGAGATGGCCGCCCTCGAGGCCCGCGGTGGCGACGCGCACAACGGTGTCGGCCCGAAGGGGGCCAGCGGTGGGGACGCCGTGCCGCCGCAGCTCGAGCCGACGGAGGGGCTGCCGGAGCGCCTGGGTGCCCGCCGCCGCCAGGAGCGCGTCGCCCGCATGCTGCACGAGTTCGATCCCGACACGGCCGACGCGATCCGCAAGTCGCTGCCCGAGGACCTGCTGGCCATGGCCGACTCCGGCAGCTTCGAGCCGAGCCCCGGGGCCGGCGGCCGGCACTGGGCGCCGGACGCCGACGCCGGTCGCGCCACCACCGCCACGCTGCCCCGCCAGGGGGCCGGGGGGTGACGGCGACGGAAAAGCCGAAGGCCCCCGGCCTGTTCGACGGCAGGTTCTCGCCGACGCGCCCGCTGGCGGCCAGCGGCAATCTGTTCGCCTTCGCGCTCGACACGATGCGGGCGCTGCCCAGGCGCCCGTTCCAGATCCGCGAGTTCATCCAGCAGACCTGGTTCATCGCCAGCGTGACGATCCTGCCGACGGCCCTGGTCGCCATCCCGTTCGGCGCGGTCATCGCCCTGCAGCTCGGCTCCCTGACCCGCCAGCTGGGTGCGCAGTCGTTCACCGGGTCGGCGTCGGTGCTCGCCGTGCTCCGCGAGGCCAGCCCGATCGTGACGGCGCTGCTGATCGCCGGCGCCGGCGGCTCGGCCATCTGCGCCGACCTCGGTGCCCGCAAGATCCGCGACGAGATCGACGCGATGGAGGTGCTGGGCATCAGCCCCATCCAGCGCCTGGTCGTGCCCCGCGTGCTCGGCTGCATGCTGGTCGCCGTCCTGCTCAACGGCCTGGTCAGCGTGGTCGGCGTCGCGGGCGGCTACTTCTTCAACGTGATCCTGCAGGGGGGCACCCCGGGCGCCTATCTCTCCTCGTTCAGCGCGCTCGCGCAGGTGCAGGACTTCTGGTCCGGCGAGATGAAGGCACTGATCTTCGGGCTGATCGCCTCGATCGTGGCCGCCTACAAGGGCCTGCGTGCCGGTGGTGGCCCGAAGGGAGTGGGTGACGCGGTGAACCAGTCGGTGGTCATCACGTTCCTGCTGCTGTTCGCGGTGAACTTCGTGATCACCGCCATCTACTTCCAGCTCGTGCCGCCGAAGGGCCAGTGATGGCGCTGCTCTCGACCACCGACCGCGTCAAGGTCGGCATGCGCAAGTTCAAGAACGTCTACCGGAAGCCGCTCGGCACCCTCGACGACCTGGGCGACCAGCTCGGCTTCTACGGCCGGGCACTGGCCTGGACGCCGCGCACGGTCAAGCGCTACAAGAAGGAGACCTTCCGCCTGCTGGCCGAGGTCACCTTCGGCAGCGGCGCGCTGGCCGTCATCGGCGGCACGGTCGGCGTCATCGCCTTCCTCTCGTTCTTCACCGGCACCGAGGTCGGCCTGCAGGGCTACGCGGCGCTGGACCAGCTCGGCACCTCGGCGTTCACCGGGTTCCTCTCGGCCTACTTCAACACCCGCGAGATCGCGCCACTCGTCGCCGGCCTGGCCCTCTCGGCCACGGTCGGCTGCGGGTTCACCGCGCAGATCGGCGCCATGCGGATCAACGAGGAGATCGACGCCCTCGAGGTCATGGGCGTGCCCTCGCTGCCGTTCCTGGTGACGACGCGGATCATCGCCGGCTTCATCGCCGTCATCCCGCTCTACGTCCTGGGCCTGCTGACCAGCTACTTCGCCACCCGCACCATCGCCACCCAGGCCTACGGCCAGTCGGGCGGCACCTACGACCACTACTTCAACCTGTTCCTGCCGCCGCAGGACGTGCTGTGGTCGTTCCTCAAGGTGCTGGTCTTCGCGGTCGTCATCATCCTGACGCACTGCTACTACGGGTACCGGGCCGGCGGCGGTCCCGCAGGCGTGGGACTGGCGGTGGGCCGGGCGGTCCGCTTCTCCATCGTCGCCGTCAACATCATCGATCTCTTCCTGTCGCTGGCCATCTGGGGCTCGACGACGACGGTCCGGATCGCGGGGTGACGGCTGGATGAGCAAGCGATCGACGGTGATCCGGACGCGGGTGCAGGGGTTGGCGTTCCTCCTCGTGCTGGCCACGCTGCTCGGCCTGGCCGTGGCCACCTACAACAAGGCGTTCACCACCGTGGCCCGGGTGACCCTCCAGACCGACACCGCGGGCAACCAGCTGCAGGAGGCCTCGGACGTCAAGGTGCGCGGGGTGATCGTCGGGGACGTGCGCAAGATCGACGCGACCACCCACGGGGCCACGATCCAGCTCGCGATCAACCCCGCCTACCTGAGCGAGATCCCGGCCGACGTCACCGCCCGGCTGCTGCCCAAGACATTGTTCGGGGAGCGCTACGTCGCGCTGCAGATACCGGCGAACCCGGGGTCCCGGCACCTTGCCGACGGCGACGTGATCGGCCAGGACCGCACCTCGAGTGCCATCGAGCTGCAGAAGGTCATCGACGACACGCTGCCGCTGCTCAAGGCGGTCCACCCGCAGGACCTCGCGTTCACCCTCGGGGCGATCGCCGACGCCCTCCGCGGCCGCGGGAACTCCCTCGGGGACAACATCGTCAACACCGGTCACTACGTCGGGCAGATCAACACCGTGCTGCCACAGTTGAAGACCGACATCTCCGGCCTCGCCGACTTCGCCGACACCTACAAGTCGGCGGCAAACGACCTGCTGGCGGTGCTCGACAACCTGTCGGTGACGAACCGCACCATCGTCGACCAGCAGGCGCAGTTGCAGCGCACGTTCAGCGTCGGGGCGAACTCGGCGAACACCGCGGCCGCGTTCCTGGAGACCAACGAGAAGAACCTGATCTCCCTGGCGGCGACCTCCCGCCCGGTGCTCGGCGTGTTCGCGAAGTACTCGCCGGAGTACCCGTGCCTGCTCAACGGCCTGACCCGGTTCGACCCGATGATCTCCCAGGCGTTCGGTGCCGACGGCGATCCGGCGCTGAAACTGAACATCACCGTCACCCTGCCGCCCCGCAACCCCTACGTGCCCGGTGACCAGCCGAGGTACGCCGCCACCAGCGGCCCCGACTGCCGCGGACTGACCAACATCGACGCGATCATCAAGGCCGCGCAGCACGGCGAGTACTACTGCCCGAACCCGCCGGCCGACGGCGTCCACTCCCCGGACAACCCGACCACCGGCAACCCGCACTGCCTGGGCGGCAGCGGCCCCAACAACGTCCCGCCGGGCGCGGGCAACCCGAACGCCGGCAAGTCGCTGCCCTTCTCCCTGGCCGGCTCGACAGCAGAACTGGATTTCGTGCGCAGCATCATCGGGTATCAGACCGGAACGGACCCGCGAAAGGTCTCCGACCTCGCGGCCGCCACCCTGGCGCCGCTGCTGCGGGGGACCCAGGTGATGCTCCGGTGAGCGAGCATCGCAGCGAGGAACGAGCGAGGAGCGGAGCGGCCGGCCGCGGAGCGGTGGTGGCATCGTGAAGGGGGCGCTCCGGGGCCTGGTGGGCCCGCTGACCAAGTTGGTGATCTTCGCGCTGGTCACGATCCTGGCCAGCTACGTGCTGATCAGCACGATCACCAACGCCGGCTACGGCAAGCAGATCGACTACACGGCGCAGTTCTCCGACGTGGCGGGCCTCGTGAACGGCGACGAGGTGCGGATCGCCGGCGTGCGCGTCGGTCAGGTCACCGGCATCTCGCTGGCCCCGCAGAAGGACCGCCCGGTCGCCCGGGTCGCGCTGCAGGTGGAGGCCGACGTGCCGGTGCCGGCGGCCGTCCAGGCGACCATCCGCTACCGCAACCTGGTCGGCCAGCGCTACATCGCGCTCACCGAGGGAAGCGGGTCGGCCGGCCGGACCCTCCCCGCCGGAGGCACGATCCCGCTGGCGCAGACGCACCCCGCGCTGGACCTGACGGTCCTCTTCGGCGGCTTCCGACCGCTGCTGCAGGCGCTGTCGCCGGCCGACATGAACCGGCTGTCCTTCGAGATCATTCAGGTGTTCCAGGGCGAGGGCGGCACGGTGCAGAGCCTGCTGTCGCACGTCGCCTCGCTGACCGGTTCGCTCGCGAACAAGGACGCCGTCATCGGCAGCGTGATCGACAACCTGACGACCGTGCTGGGCTCCGTGGCCGCCCGGGACCAGAAGCTGTCGGACCTCATCGTGAACCTGCAGCAGTTCGTCTCCGGCCTCTCCACCGACCGGAACGCGATCTTCGACTCGCTGCAGTCGATCGACACCCTGGCGACCACGACGAGCGGCTTCCTGTCCGACGCCCGGCCGCCGCTGGCCGCCGACATCCAGGGGCTGGGAAAGCTGTCCTCGAACCTGGCCAAGAGCAAGAGCACGCTCGAGGGATTCCTCAAGCTGGCGCCGATGAAGGTCGACCTGATCACCAGGACGGCGGTCAACGGCAGCTGGTTCAACTTCTTCATGTGCGGGTCGAGCGGCTACGTGGTGCTGCCCGTGACCGGGGCCAACGGGCAGCCGACGGGTCTCACCGTGCCCGCCGGCAGCGGGTTCGCGACCGGACAGAAGGGCTGCGGCTGATGGCCCGGGAGTCCAAGCCCTTCCGCGACCGCAACCCGGTGATCATCGGGGCGGTCAGCCTCAGCGTCATCGCGGCGCTGGTGTTCCTCGCCTTCAACGCGCAGTCGCTGCCGCTGATCGGCGGCGGGACGGTCTACAAGGCGCAGTTCTCCGAGGCGGCGGGCCTCAAGCCCGACGACCCGGTGCGCGTCTCGGGCGTGAAGGTGGGCAAGGTCGAGAGCCTGGCCCTCGAACACGGCGCGGTCACGGTGGCGTTCCGGGTCAAGGGCGCCTTCGTCGGCGACCAGTCCGAGGCGGCGATCAAGATCGAGACGGTGCTGGGCGCCAAGTACCTCGCGCTGGTGCCGCGGGGGGAGACCGAGCTCAACCCGGACACGATGATCCCGCGGTCGCGCACGGCGTCGCCCTACGACGTCGTCCAGGCGTTCGCCGACCTGTCGCAGACCGTCGGCCAGATCGACACGACCCAGCTCGCGAACTCCTTCGAAACCCTCTCGCAGACGTTCGCCGGCACTCCGGCCGACGTGCGGTCCTCCCTGCAGGGGCTGGCCCGGCTGTCGGACACCATCGCCTCGCGGGATGCGCAGCTGAACTCGCTGCTGGCGGCCACGCGCAAGGTGACCCAGGTGCTCGCCGACCGCAACGGCGAGTTCACGAAGCTGATCATCGACTCGAACACGCTGCTCACCGAGGTGCAGAACCGGCGGGCGCTGATCGACTCGATCCTGAAGAGCACCCAGGAGCTGTCCGTTCAGCTGTCGGGGCTCGTGAGCGACAACCGCGCGTCGCTCACCCCGGCCCTGCAGCAGCTGTCGACGGTGACCGACATCCTGTCCCGCAACCGCGCGGCGCTGAGCCAGACGATCAACAACCTGGCTCCCTTCGTCCGCGTCTTCACGAACACGCTCGGCAACGGCCGCTGGTTCGACAGCTTCGTCGACAACCTGCTGCCTGCCGTGGTCGGTGGCGTGCTGTGCGGCGGCGCCGCGCAGACCCCGCTGCCGGTGACCTGCACGGGGGGCAAATGATGAGTGGTGCGCTGCAGCGGGGTGTGGCGATCGCGGCCGCGCTGGTCCTGGTGGCGGCGGTGGCGTGGACGATCCTGCGTCCGGCCGGGCAGTACCAGGTGACGGCCTACTTCACGCAGACCGTCGGCCTCTACCCGGGGTCCGACGTCCGGATCCTGGGCATCAAGGTCGGCGACATCACCGACGTGACGCCGCTCGGTGACCGCGTCCGGGTGCGGATGCTGCTCGACGACCAGTACGCCGTCCCGGCCGACGCCGATGCGGTCGTGCTCGCGCCGTCGCTGGTCTCCGACCGGTACGTGCAGTTCTCCCCGGTCTACGACGGCGGCGCCAAGATGAAGGACGGCGCCACGGTGCCGATGCAGCGCACCGCCACCCCGGTCGAGCTCGACCAGGTGTACGGCGCGCTCAACACCCTGTCGTCGGCGCTCGGCCCGAACGGGGCGAACAAGAACGGCGCCCTGTCCGACCTCGTCGACGTCGGGGCGAAGAACCTCCAGGGCAACGGCACGGCGCTCAACCACACGCTGAAGGGCTTCTCGCAGGCGGTGCAGACGCTGTCCAAGCACCGCGACGACCTCTTCTCCTCCCTGGACAACCTGCAGGTGTTCACCACCGCGCTGGCGTCGATCGACGCCCAGGTCGGCCAGTTCAACACCAACCTCTCGGCGGTGGCCCAACAGCTGGCCGGCGAGCGCAAGGACCTTGCGTCGGCCATCGCGCTGCTGTCGAAGGCGCTGGGCGACGTCTCCACGTTCGTGCGCGACAACACCACCCTGCTGACGACGAACGTCAACCGCCTGGCCGACGTCACCCTGTCGCTGGTGCAGCAGCGCGAGGCGTTGGGGCAGATCCTGGACGTCGCTCCGGCGGCCCTGGGCAACCTCGCGCACGCCTACAACCCCGACTACGGCACGCTCGACACCCGCGACAACTCGGTCGGCTCGACCAGCCCCGAGGTGATCGTCTGCCAGGTCCTGGCCGCGACGGGTCGCGTGACGCTCGCCAACCTCCCGGTCCAGAAGCCCGGCGTTCCGCCCGTCCCCCTGCCCACCACGCCGGAGTCGATCTGTGCGCGGCTGCTCTCAGGCGACGCCAACGCCGACGGCAAGCCGGACGACCTCAACCACAACGGGGTTCCCGACCTGCAGGAGCTGCTGACCGCGGTCTTCGGCGGCGGCGGCTCCAGCGTGCCGGGTGGCTCGCTACCGGGCCTTCCCAGCATCCCGGGAGGCAAGTGATGAGCCGGCGCCTGACGCGGCTGCTCGCCCTGGGGCTCGGCCTGCTGATGCTGGCCGGCTGCGGCTTCCGCGGGGCGTACTCCTTCCAGCTCCCCGGCGGCGCCGACACCGGGAACAACCCCTACACGGTGAAGGTGCAGTTCCTCGACGTGCTCGACCTCGTGCCCCAGTCGGCGGTCCGCGTGGCCGACGTGCCGGTCGGCCGAGTCGAGGACATCGCGCTCGGCAAGGACTGGACCGCCGTGGTGACCATCTCGGTCAACGGCAACGTCCACCTGCCCGCCAACGCGGTCGCGATGATCCAGCAGTCCTCGCTGCTGGGGGAGAAGTACGTGGAGCTCGCCGCTCCGGGCAACGAGCCGGCGCAGGGCAAGCTCGGCAACGGGTCGGTCATCCCGCTGTCGCGCACCAACCGCAACGTCGAGGTCGAGGAGCTGCTCGGTGCGCTCTCGCTGGTGCTCAACGGGGGCGGCCTGGCCCAGCTGCAGACGATCAACAAGGAGCTCGGCGACGCGCTGCAGGGCCGCGAGTCGGCGGTACGCGACACGCTGACCCAGCTCGACACGTTCGTGGGCGGCCTCGATGCGCAGAAGACGGAGATCAACCGGGCGTTGGACAGCGTCAACGCCCTCGCGGGCTCGCTCGCCCAGCGCACCCACACGATCGAGACGGCGCTGGACAACATCGGTCCAGGGCTGAAGGTGCTCAACGACCAGCGCGACCTGCTGGTCACGATGCTGAAGAGCCTCGCGCGGCTGGGGGACGTCGGCACACGGGTCATCAACCAGTCCGCGCAGAACACCGTCGCCGACCTCAAATCGCTGCAGCCGATCCTCACGCAGCTCGCAGCGGCCGGCCCCGACCTGGCGGGCTCGCTCGACCTGCTGCTGACCTACCCGTTCCCCGCGAGCTCGGTGATCGGTTCCCCGAAGAACCCGGACAAGCCGCTGAACTACCGGCGGGACGAGCGCACCGGGGGATATGCCCTGTTCACCAACATGACCGCCGCGGTGCAGCTGGACCTCACCCAGACCCTCTGCCGGTACGCGATCGACCCCCTGAGCGGCGCGCTGAAGCTGAACCCGCCGACACCGGGCAACAGCTGCGGCAAGCCCGGCACGCCGCCCGGCAACCAGCAGAGCGCGCTGATCGGCCCGACCGCGGGCTCGACCACGGGCGCGACCACGCTGGGCCTGCCCGGGAACGTGGTCGGTCAGGTGCCCGTGCCGACGCAGAAGGGCAGCCTGGCCGGGCTGCCCCAGATCCCGGGGGTGACCAAGTGATCACCCGGCGCACCAAGCTCCAGCTGCTCGCCTTCGCCGTCGTCGCGGTGCTGGGCATGTCCTACCTCGGGTTCAAGTACGTCGGCCTCGACCGGGTCGTCCTCGGCAGCGGCTACGACGTCGCCGCCGACTTCAAGGACTCCGGCGGCATCTTCGTGAACGCCGAGGTGACCTACCGGGGGGTCGCAGTCGGCCGGGTGAGCGACATGAAGCTCCTCCACGACGGGGTTCGTGTCGTCCTCACCATCAAGCCCGACGCCGCCCCGATCCCCGCCGACACCGACGCCTTCGTGGCCACGCGCAGCGCGGTGGGCGAGCAGTACGTGAACCTGCAGCCCAAGGTCGACAAGGGGCCGTTCCTCAAGGACGGGTCGGTCATCCCGCAGAGCCGCACCGGCATCCCGGTGCCGGTCGAACAGCTGATGCTCAACCTCGACACGCTGGCCAACTCGATCGACCAGGATCACCTGCGCATCGTCGTCGACGAGCTCGGCAAGGCGTTCGCCGGCTCCGGGGACTCCCTCGGCCGGCTGATCGACAGCGGCGACCTGCTGCTCACCCGCGCCGAGCAGTCGCTGCCGCAGACGCTGAGCCTGATCAAGGACAGCCAGACGGTGCTGAAGACCCAGAACGACAGCCGCTCGGCGATCCAGAAGTGGGCCAGCAACCTGCGCCTGGTCACCGACACCCTGGTCTCCAGCGACCACGACCTGCGGACGCTTGTCGTCAACGCGCCGGACGCCGGCGCCGCCCTGCAGTCGCTGGTGCAGAACGCCGGGCCGGGGCTCGGGTCGCTGGTGCGCAACCTCGACATCCTCAACAAGGTCACCATCCCGCGGTTGCCCGGCGTCGAGCAGCTGCTGATCACCTATCCCGACGTCGTCTCCGGTGGTTTCAGCGTCGTCCGCAACGACAACGGGATCATGCGCGCCCACTTCGGGCTCGTGGCGAACTCCGACAGCCCGCGCGCGTGCACCACCGGGTACGTGTCCACCGCGCAGACGCCCAGCCCCGGTGCCGTGGCCAACCTCAACACCGACAACGTGGCCTGCCGCGTGTACAACGGTGTCGACCCCAACCCCGGCGACGGCAAGGACGAGAACGGCTCCGACATCCGCGGCGCGCAGAACATCGGCGGCTCCGGCGGCAACGGCGCCAGCCCGACGGGCGGGGTCCCGGGCGGTGGCCTGCCCAGTACGTCGGTCGTCACCGACCTGCTCGGCCAGGTCCTGCACGCCAACCCCTTCTCCAGCACGGTCGGCTGATCCGCATGACCGGAACCCGGCCGCAGGCCGGCACTTCGACAGGACAGGGAGAATTCCGCTGGTGACCACCGACAGCGCGACCGACGACAGGGTCGCCGCCGACGAGGCGGTGCCGTCGAAGCGCGAGCAACGACGGGCACGCGCGGCGGAGCGCCGGGCGCGTGCCGAGGAGCGGGGGAGCACCGAGGACCGGGGCAGCGCCGTGTCCGGCGGAGAGCGCGGCGGTCCCCGGTTCCCGGTCGTGCCCGTGCTGACCGTGCTGCTGGTCCTGCTGCTGGCCGGGGTCGGGTTCCTCTGGTTCACCCGCCCGGCGACGTCCTCGATCCGGACCAGCGACTACGTCGGCGCGCTGGAGGCCGCGCGCTCCGGGGTGGTCGACCTGACGTCCTTCGACTACCTCACGCTCGACGACGACCTGCGGCAGATCAAACAGGTGACGACCGGCGACCTGCAGAAGGAGTCGATCGACCAGCTCAACCAGCGGCGCAAGGACATCACCGACTCCCAGGCCGTGGTGAACACCAAGGTCGTGGGTGCGGGGGTCACCCGGGCCACCCCGGACAGTGCCACCGTCGTGCTCGTCATCGAGTCGACGACCAAGACGAAGTCGAGCACGCAGGCCCAGGTCGTGCGCTACCGCATCGAGGTCCAGTTGAAGAACGTCAACAGCCGATGGCTGCTGTCCGGGATCACGGGGCGGTGACCCGGGCATGACCGAGACCCCCGACGACCGGCCCCGACCGACCCCCCGGCCCCGCCCCGCGGCGCGCCCGAGCCCGGGCCCGCGTCCGCGCGTCGCCGGCGCCCGGCGCGAGCGTGACGAGGCCGAGACCCCGCGCGCGGCCCGGCCGGCGCCGGCCGCCCGCCCCGCGCCCCCGGGGAGCGGCGCGGCCGCGCCGAAGGTGGACCTGACGAAGGCGGATGCCTCGGCGGCCGGCCCCGCGCGGGCGACGCGACCGGCTGCGGCCGCGTCGACGAGCCGCCGGCGGCTGCCGGCCCTGGCCCTGGTCCTCGCGCTGCTCTGCGTGGTGGCCGCAGCCGGCGCCGGACTGCTGTTTTGGCAGCGACTGCACCCGCGCTACGTCGACGCCAGCGTGTTCAGTGCGACCCGCAGCGGCGTCCAGGCGCTCTACGCCTTCGACTACAAGGACGCCGCGGGCAGCGTGCGGCGCAAGCTCGACGTCCTGACCGGCGACCTGCACGACCAGTACAAGACCGACCTCTCGCAGGGCGGGATCATCGACACCTACAAGCAGGTCTCGGCGACGACGAGCTACCAGGTGCTCGACGTCGGGCTGCAGCAGATCAACGACGCTCAGGACACCGCGACCGTCGTCGTCTTCGGGCAGTACGTGGTCAAGTCGGTCAACAGCGGCAAGCAGCCGGCGCCGCAGGGGTCGGAGTGCAAGGTCACCCCGGACGGCGCCCAGTCGTGCACGCAGACCGTGCAGGTCGGTGTCGTGAAGGTCGGCGGCACGTGGAAGATCAATGAGCTGACCCTGCTCACCACCACCTGAGGCGCGCTCCCCGGCGCCGGAACGGGGAGCACACACCATCGGCGTGGCAGTTACGCACGGGCAGCCCGGCTGGCATCATGGCTGCGAGCGTTCGGCCTGCCAGCCTCTGCTCGCCCGCTTCCCGTCACCGGGGTGTGGCGCCGGTCGCACCGGTGCCCCCGACGTGGACAGCGCGCCGGAGCAGGGGTAGGGTCTCCTGTTGCGCTGCCCTCTGACTGCTTGCCCGCCGAGACGGGTCACCAGGGGTGCCCGGGAGCGGTCCCGGACACCCGTGGTCGGCCAACGGTCGGGGCCCTGACGGCCAGACGGACAGCTCCGCCATTACCGACGACGACCCCGCACAGTCCCGCCCGCACGTCGTGAGGTCCTTGGAAGGACGCATCTTGGCAGGCTCTCGCCCCACCAGCACGCCCACCAGCACCACCGAAAAGAACATCCAGCCCGGCGCTCGCACGGGCGAAGCTGACCAGCAGAAGATTCCCGGCGCTCCGCTGCGCGTCTCCTTCGCCAAGATCCGGGAGCCGCTCGAGGTCCCCGACCTGCTCGCGCTGCAGACCGCATCCTTCGACTGGCTGATCGGCAGCCCCGAGTGGCGCGCCACCCTCTCGCCGGAGGAGCAGGCCGACGCGGTCGGCGGCCTCGCCGAGATCCTCGAGGAGATCTCTCCGATCGAGGACTTCAGCGGCTCGATGTCGCTGTCCTTCTCCAACCCGCGCTTCGAGGACGTCAAGGCGTCCCTCGAGGAGTGCAAGGACAAGGACATGAC
>DASYGS010000112.1:0-12542 GCA_035999465.1 Blastococcus sp.
GCGCCGCGGGTCCACTCCTGGTGCAGGTCCTTCACCAGGAACGACGCGACGATCATGCGCACCCGGTTGTGCACGTAGGCCTCGCCCCGGAGCTGCCGCATGCCGGCGTCGACGATCGGGAAGCCGGTCCGCCCCTGCTCCCACGCGGCGACGAGCTCGTCGGCGTCCGGACCGCTGTCGTAGCCCATGGCCTGCAGCTCCGGCTTGAGGTACTCGCGCGCGCTGTCGGGCCGGTGCCACAGGACGTCGGCGTAGAACTCCCGCCAGGCGAGCTCGTCGGCGTACCGGCGGCCGGCCTCTCCGGCGTCGGCCTCGGCGAGGTCGGCCAGCAGGGTGCGGGGGTGGATGCACCCGTACTTCAGGTAGGCCGACATCCGGCTGGTGCCGTCGGTCGCGGGGCGGTCGCGGCCCTCGGCGTAGCCGGGGAGGCGCTCGGCGAGGAACCGGCGCCAGGCGCCCCGGGCCGCGGCCTCCCCCGCGGGCGGCAGGCGAGCGCCGTCGGGAGCCGGGGGGGGCGGGGGCTCCTGCGACCCGACGCCGGTGTGCCACGCGACCGCGCGGGGGCGGACGGCCGGCGGCCGCCAGCCGTGCGCCCGCCAGGCGCGGGCGAACGGGGTGAACACCTGGTACGGCGTGCCGTCGCCCTTGGTGACGCGGCCGGGGGTGACCGCGTACGGCGAACCGGTGCGCACGAGCGGGACGCCGTCCAGGGCGCGCTCGACCGCGGCATCCCGCCGCCGTCCGTAGGGGCCGGCGTCGGCCGACACGTGCACGCTCGTCGCGCCCACCTCGGCGACCAGTCGTGGGATCACCTTCTCCGGCGCGCCCTGCCGGAGCACCAGGGCGCCGTCCAGGGTGTCGCCGAGGGCGGTGAGGCAGTCGAGCAGGAACCGGCGGCGTGGCCCGCCGGCCGGCCCCCAGAGGCGGTCGTCGAACACGAACACCGGCAGCACGGTGCCGTCGGGGCCCGCGGCGGCGCGCGCGGCGAGCAGCGCGGGGTGATCGTGCAGGCGGAGGTCGCGGCGGAACCAGAGCACTGCGGTCGGCACCGACCGAGCCTAGGGACGCAGCGCCGAGGCCGCCGGGCGACCACTCCGTCACCGGAAGTCCCCCGATCGGGGACGGCGCCGCGGCGCGGAACCGAGGATCATGGCGGGGTGCCCGAGTTGCCCGAGGTGGAGGCGCTGGCGGCGTTCCTGCGCGAGAACGCCGTCGGCCGCGTGCTGACCCGCGCCGACCTCGCCTCGGTGCAGGCGATCAAGACCTTCGACCCGCCGCTGTCGGCGCTCGGCGGTCTCGAGGTCACGGCGGCCGGCCGGCACGGCAAGTTCCTCGACCTCGACGTCTCCGGCATCCACCTCGTCGTCCACCTGGCGCGGGCCGGCTGGCTGCACTGGCGCACCGGCCTGCCGACCGCACCGCCGAAGCCCGGCAAGGGGCCGCTCGCGCTGCGCGTGCACCTCGATGACGGGAACGGCTTCGACCTCACCGAGCAGGGCACGCGGAAGGGGCTGGCGGTGTACGTCGTCCGGTCGCCGGCGGAGGTGCCCGGCATCGCCCGGCTCGGTCCCGACGCCCTCGAGGTCGACGGCGAGCGGTTCGCGGCGCTGCTGGCCGGGCGCAGCGGGCAGCTCAAGGGCGCGCTGACCGACCAGACCCTGATCGCCGGCATCGGCAACGCGTACTCCGACGAGATCCTGCACGCGGCGCGGCTCTCGCCGTTCAAGTCCGCCGACAAGCTCAAGGACGACGAGGTGATCCGGCTCTACGACGCGATGCGGGCCACGCTCACCGAGGCCCTGGGCCGCCAGGCCGGGCAGAAGGCCGCCACGATGAAGGGCGAGAAGCGCTCGGGGCTGCAGGTGCACGCCCGCACCGGCCTGCCGTGCCCGGTGTGCGGCGACACCGTGCGCGAGGTGAGCTTCGCCGACACGTCGCTGCAGTACTGCCCGACCTGCCAGACCGGTGGCAAACCGCTCGCCGACCGGCGGATGTCGAAGCTCCTGCGCTGACCGGAGTCGCCCGGGTGCGGAAACCGTTCCCGAGCCACTCCGTCAGACTGGGGCCGTGCTCGTCACGTTCGATCTGTTCAGCGCGCTGATCGACTCCCGCACCGGCGCCTCGGCGGTGCTGGGCCGGTTCGCCGCCGACCGCGGCTGGAACGTCGACGGCGCCGGCCTCTACGCGGCCTGGGACGCCCGCAACAAGGCGTCCCAGCGCGACGAGCCCACCTGGGTCCCGTTCGCCGAGCACTGCCGCCGCGCGCTCGCCGGCGCCTACGGCGAACTCGGTCTGGATGGCGACGCCGGCGACGACGCGGCCGCCCTGCTGCGCTCGGTGGGCACGTGGCCGCTGTGGCCGGACGTCGCCGCCGGACTTCCGGCCCTGGCGCGGCGGTACCGCGTCGGGATCCTGTCCAACGTGGACGACGACGTCTTCGCGCGCACCGCGGTCGCGCCCCTGGTCGCCGACGACGCCGTCCTCACCTCGGAGCGGCTGCGGGCCTACAAGCCGGGCCCCGACATCTACCGGCGGGCCCGGGAGCGGGCCGGTGGCGAGCTCGTGCACGTCGCGACGTCGGCGCGCGACGTCCGTGGGGCGCTCGAGGCGGGGATCGTCACCGTCCACCTGCGGCGCCCCGGCCACACCCTGGACGCCGCGGGCCCGGCCCCGACCCGCACGGCCGGCGACCTGACGCAGGTGGCAGTGGCGCTCGAGCAGGATGCACAGGTCCGGGACAAGTCGTAACCGGGGCGATACCTCAATCCCCCCGGGAGGCTCTACGGTTGCCGCGCGCAGGACGCGCCTGGAGAGGGAGTCGTCGATGGCCAGCACCACCCCGCAGTCCGAGACAGTCGTCGCCGAGGTACGCCCCGGTGAGTACGGCGCCAAGGTCATCGCCGTCGAGCCGGGCGGCGCCGAGTTCGTGTCCGCGTCGGAGCGGCACGGCAACCCGCTCCAGCTGCTGTGGACGTGGCTGTCGCCGAACCTCGAGTTCGCCACCGTCTTCCTCGGCGTCCTGGCCACCGGGATCTTCGGCCTGTCGTTCGGCCAGGCGGCCCTGGCGATCCTGATCGGCACCGGGCTCGGCTCGTTCAGCCACGCGGTGCTGTCCTCCCGCGGCCCCGAGTACGGCGTGCCGCAGATGGTGCTCTCGCGGATCTCGTTCGGCTGGTTCGGCAACGCCCTCCCGGCCGGGCTGAACGCCGTGATCGCGGGCATCGGCTGGTTCGCCGTCAACAGCGTCAGCGGGGCCCTCGCGCTGAACTCGCTGACCAGCATGCCGTCGTGGCTGTGCCTGCTGATCGTCGTCGTCCTGCAGATCGTGATCGCGTTCTACGGCCACAACCTGGTGCAGACCTTCGAGCGCTACGCGGCGCCGGTGCTGTGCCTCATCTTCGCGATCGCCTGCGTGATCACCTTCGTGAAGGCCGACTACAGCGCCTCGGGCAGCGGTGCCATCCCCGGCGCGTTCCTGCTCATCGTCGGCGCCACCTTCGGCTACGCCGCCGGCTGGAACCCCTACGCCGCCGACTACACCCGCTACCTGCCGGCGACGACCTCGAAGGCCCGCACCGGGCTGTACGCCGGGCTCGGCGTCTTCGTCTCCTGCCTGGTCCTGGAGCTCGCGGGTGCCGCCTCCACCAGCATCGTCACCGCGAAGGGCCTCAACCCGACCACGGCGTTCACCTCGCACCTCGGCACCGTCGTGGGCGACCTGACGCTGCTGGCCATCGCGCTCGGCGCGATCGCGGCCAACGCGATCAACATCTACTCGGGCGCCCTGTCGTTCACGGCGATGGGTTTCCACCTGCCGATCAAGGCGGCCCGGGCGATCACCGCGGTGGCCTTCGGCGTGCTCGGCCTGATCGTGGCGTTCCTCGGCCTGAAGGACGTCTCCAAGTACGAGAACTTCCTGCTGGTGATCAGCTACTGGATCGGCCCGTGGCTGGGCGTCTACTTCACCGACTGGTACCTGCGCCGCCGGCACCAGATCGCCGGGTTCCTCTTCGACCGACAGCACCGGCCGCTCGCCGGCTGGGTGGCGATGCTGATCGCGATGGTCGTCTCGGTGTGGCTGTTCGCCAACCAGACGCTGTACACCGGCCTGATCGCCAAGAAGGCTCCGAGCATCGGCGACATCGCGTTCTTCGTGGGCTTCGTGCTCGCCGCCGTCATCTACGCGGCGATCCACACCGTCGAGGGCAAGGGCGAGCCGAAGGAGGCCATCCTGGTCACCCCCGAGGGCACCTCGGCCGCGGTGTGACCCCCGAGGGGGGCCTCGGCCGCTAGCCGACCGGTGCCGGCCGGTCGGACCCCGTGTCCGGCCGGTCGGCCGCCGAGCCGACCTTCGACCACCAGTCCGACGGCTCCGGCAGGTCCAGGACGTCGACCCGCTGCCCGGGCTGCGGGACGACGACCGTCGTGCCCGACCGCTCCGCCGCCGCCAGCAACCGCTCGACCGGCTCCGCCCAGCGGTGGAACGCGAGGTTGAACGTCGCCCAGTGCACGGGGAGCAGCACCCGTCCGCCGAGGTCGCCGTGCGCCCGCACGGCCTCCTCCGGGTCCATGTGCATCGCGGCCCACGCCTCGTTGTAGGCGCCGACCGGCATCAGCGTGAGGTCGAACGGGCCCAGCCGCGCCCCGATGCCGGCGAAGGCGGGCGTGTAGCCGGTGTCGCCGCCGAAGAACACGCGGTGCCGCGGGCCGGCGATCACCCACGACGACCACAGCGTGGTGTTGCGGGAGAAGAAGCGCCCCGAGAAGTGCCGGGCCTCCGTGCAGGTCAGGGTCAGGCCGCCGACCTTGGTGGACTGGTCCCAGTCCAGCTCGACCACCCGCGACTCGGGCACGCCCCAGCGGCGCAGGTGCACGCCGATCCCCAGCGGCACCACGAACGGCGCCTCCTGCTCGCGCAGGATCGCCTGCACGGTCGGCAGGTCGAGGTGGTCGTAGTGGTCGTGGCTGATCAGCACGGCGTCGACCTGCGGCAGGTGCTCCAGCGGTACCGGCACGGGGTGCAGCCGGGTCGGCCCCAGCAGGGGGGACGGCGACACGCGGTGCCCCCACACCGGGTCGACCAGGACCCGGTGGCCGTCGACCTCGACCAGCGCGCTGGAGTGCCCGAACCAGGTCGCGGCGAGCTCGGCGGCGTCCTCCGGAAGCTCCGGGCGCGCCAGCGGGATCGGGCCGCCCGGCAGGCCGGTGTGCCGCTCCTCGTGCATCTGCCGCATGAGCCCGCGCCGGGCGCTGGCCGGTGGCAGCACGGGCGTCGGCAGGGTGTTGTGGAACCGGCCCTCGGCGAACTGCGGCGAGCCGGCGACGGTCGGGCGCAGGTGACGCGGGTGCGCACCGAGCGCGGTGGGCAGCCCCCATGCGGCGCGGGTCACCCAGCTGGCGGGCAGCGCGAGCGCGGCGACGGCGAGGGCGGTACGGCGGAGCGGGAACGACGGCACGCCGTCCAGTCTCCCAGCCCGCGCCCCGGACCTCGCGTCAGCGCAGGAAGGTCACGTCCTCCTCGACGCCGTCCCAGGTCACCGTCGTGCGGGCGGGCTCCGTGCGGGCCAGCACCCGGCCGCCGCGCAGCACCAGCGTGCGCGGGGCGACCAGCCGCAGCGCGTCGACGTCGGTGGGGGCGTCGTAGACGACCAGGTCGGCCGGATCGCCCACGCGCAGCCGGTTCTCGGGCAGCGCCAGCGCCGTGGCGGCGTCGACCGTGATCATGTCGATCAGCCGGGGCAGCTCCTCGGCGCCGCTCATGTGCCCCAGGTGGGCCAGCACGAACGCCGCCTGCAGCGGGTCGCCGTAGCCGAGCGGGTACCAGGGGTCCATCACCGAGTCGTGCCCGATCGCGACGGTCACCCCGGCGGCCTGGAGCTGCTTGACCCGCGTGTGCCCGCGGCGGATCGGGCCGGTGTCGAAGCGGCCCTGCAGCACGGCGTTGTCGAGCGGGTTGGTGACCATGTGCATGCCGGCCCGCTTGATGTTGTTGATCAGCCGGTAGGCGTAGGCGGCGTTGTAGGAGTGCATCGCGGTGGTGTGCGAGGCGGTGACCCGGCCGGCCATGCCGCGGCGGATCGTCTCGGCGGCCATCACCTCGACGAAGCGGGAGTGCTCGTCGTCGGTCTCGTCGCAGTGCACGTCGACGAGCAGGCCGCGGTCGTCGGCCAGGGCCATCAGGAACTCGACCGAGGCCACGCCGTCCTCGCGGGTGAGCTCGTAGTGCGGGATGCCGCCGACGACGTCGGCCCCCAGGTCGGCCGACTTCTCCATCAGCTTCCTGCCGTCGGGGAAGCCGAGGATGCCCTGCTGCGGGAAGGCGACCAGCTGGAGGCCGACCATGTCCCGGACCTCCTCGCGCAGCTCGACCAGCGCGCGCAGGGCGGTCAGCTCGGGATCGCAGACGTCGACGTGGCTGCGCACCGTCTGCACGCCGTTGGCGACCTGCCAGCGCAGCACCGTGCGCACCCGGTCCTTGACGTCGTCGACGGTGAGGTCCTTCACCCGCTCGGCCCACACCGCGATGCCCTCGAACAGCGAGCCGCTCACGTTGGGCCGCGGCTGCCCGACGGTGAGCACCGCGTCGAGGTGGATGTGCGGCTCCACCAGCGGTGGCGTGACCAGCCGGCCGCCGAGGTCGATCGTCTCGCGCGCCTCCTGCCCGTCGGGGGCGACCAGCACCCCGCCGTCGACGGCCAGGTCCACGGGCGTGGTGGTGCGCGGCAGGACGGCATCGGTGAGGAGGAGATCGATCACGGGGACACCTTCGCATCCGGTGCTGACCTGCTGAAAGGGACGAGTCGCGGAAGTTCGTGCCGCGCGGTGGCAGGCTGGCCGGCATGACCCAGGACGACGTCCCGGTGCGGCGGCCGGTGACCGGCGACGAGGGCGGCGACCCCGCGTGCTGGCTGCGCCGCGTCTGCCCGGAGTGCGGCCGGCTCGCCGACGAGGACCCGCCCACGGTGTGCCCCGCCTGCGGCGGCGCCGTCCCCGCCGAGTGAGCCCGGCTGCGCGACGGTCACGGGTGTCGGCCGACCCACGGATAGGGTCGGCCGCGTGAGCACGCGCGTCGTCCGGCCGGCGGTTCAGCGCCGGTGAGCATCGCCTGCGTCGACATCGGCTCCACCTACACGAAGGCCGCGCTGGTCGAGCTGCCCACCGGCCGGCTGCTGGCCACCGCCGAGGCGCCGACCACGCTCGACGACGTCGTCACCGGGGTGCTGGCCGCGACGGCCGGCTTCCCCGACGTGCCCGTGCTGGCCTGCTCGAGCGCGGGCGGCGGCCTGCGGCTGGCCGTGGTCGGGTACGAGGAGTTGATCAGCGCCGAGGCCGGGCACCGCGCGGCGCTGTCGGCAGGGGCGCGGGTCGTGCACGTCGCCGCCGGCCGGCTGGACGACGTCGGGCTGCGGGTGCTGCGGGCCGTCGCGCCGGACGTCGTGCTGCTGGTGGGCGGCACCGACGGCGGCGAGGCCTCGGTGCTGCGGGCCAATGCTGCGGCGCTCGCCGGTGCGGACTGGTCCGTCCCGGTCGTCCTGGCCGGTAACAGCGCCGTCCGCGACGAGGTGGCCGCCGTGCTGCGGGACGCCGGCCTGCCGGTGCGCGTGGCCGCCAACGTGATCCCCGACATCGGGCGGCTGGCCCCGGAGTCGGCGCGGGTCGCGATCCGCGCGGTCTTCCTCGAGCACGTGATCGGTGGGGCACGGCTCTCGGCCGACCCCCGGCTGCGCGACTGGGTGCGGGCGGTGACGCCGGACGCCGTGCTCGAGGGCGTGGCGGCGCTGGCCCGGCTGCGCGGGGACGCCGAGGTGCCCGGCGTCGTCGTCCTCGACGTGGGCGGGGCGACCACCGACGTCTACTGCGTGCCCGACCCCGACGCGGAGCAGACGACGCTGGGCCGCGAGGCGGTCGGCGTGCCGGCCCGGCGGCGCACCGTCGAGGGCGACCTCGGCGTCTTCTCCAGTGCCGAGGACCTCCGCCGGGCCGCGCACGCCGAGGGCCTGGCGCCGGCCGCGGATCCGCTGGCACTGGGTGCGGCCGCCGCGACGATCGCGCTGCGCCGGCACCTGCGCGCCGAGGCCGCCTACGGGCCGGGCGGCGCCGGCGCACGCGGGGTGGGCCTGGTCGTGCTGTCCGGCGGAGTGTTCCGGCACGCCGAGCCGGGCGCGGTCGACGCCGTCGTCGCCCGGCTGGCCGCCGACCGCGGGGGGGCGGGACCCGTCGTGAACGGCACCGACGTGGTCGTCGACGCCCGGTACGTGCTCGCGGCCGCCGGCCTGCTCGCCCCCGAGCACCCGGAGGCGGCGGCCGGGCTGCTCAGGGAACTCGCGGGCTGAGCGTCTCCGACCACGGTTCGGAGGCGGCCGCGGCGAACGCGGCGACGTCGGCGGCACCCAGGTCGACGGCCGCGTAGCCGCCGCTCCCGGCGCCGACACACGCCACGACCGTCGCCAGGCCCGCCCGGCGCTGGAAGAACGTCTGCCGCACCCGCCAGCCGACGACGGCGCGGCGCTGCAGGATCGCCTGCTCCTCGAGCAGGAACCCGCTGCGGACGGCGAACGAGCGGGGACCCGTGGCGTGCCCGAGCGCGGCGTACCGGCCGAGCCCCAGCGGCACGCCGGCGGCGAGCAGGACGACGCCGACCGCGAGCAGCTCCCACCAGCCGACGGCCAGCGCGACGACGATCCCGCCGGCGGTGACGGCCAGCCCGGGGAACAGCGCCCGGCCCAGCCGGCGCCGCCGCGCGGCCGGTGGATGGGCGACCAGCGGGCCGGGGTCCTCGACCAGCCGGCGCGCCAGCCGCCAGGCCTCGGAGCTCGGCCCCAGCGGCAGCAGCTGGCCCCGCCGGCCGGCATCGCCGAGACCGGTCATCAGCGCGTTCACCCGGGCCGCGCGCACCAGGCGCATGCCGAGGCCGGCCGAGACCGTGGCGCCGCGGATGCGGTCGATCTCCAGCTCCGTGTGCCGGCGCGTGATCAGGCCGCGGACGGAGATCAGCGAGCCACCGCGCCGCACCAGCCGGAACCCCCAGTTGACGAGGGCCGCCCCCACCACCGAGCCGAGCAGCAGCAGCACGACGGCGATGCCGGCGAGGAGCGCGAGCACCCCGGGATGGGCCAGGTCGGGCCCGGGCAGTGCGGGCAGCACGCTGTCGGGGAGGTCGTCGACGGCGCGGTAGAGCGCACCCGCGACCGCGAGCGGCAACGCCAGGTAGCTGCCGACCAGCGGCGCGTACAGCAGCCAGCGGTTGTCGAACCGGGTGAACTCCTCCTCCACCGGTGCGCCGGGGACGCCGTCGTCCCCGGCGGTGTCCGCGCCGGAGCGGTGGGTGAGCACCGAGACGCGCAGCCGGTCCCCCTCGGCGCGCGTGACGCCGTCGACGACGAGTTCCTCTTCGTCGTCCTTCATGGCGCCGGCCGCGGCGTCGATGCGCACGCGCACCAGGCCGAAGACCCGGTGCAGCGCGGGCGTCTCGATCTCGACCCCGCGCACGCGGTCGTTGGGCACGGTGCGCACCGACCGCGACAGCAGCCCCCGGGTCACGACGACGGAGGCGGCCCCGTCGGCGTAGCTGAAGCGCCACCAGGAGAGGACGGCGGTCACCAGCGAGAAGACGGCGACCGCACCGATGACCAGGACGGCGGTCGCCGAGCCGCCCCGGATGCCGATCAGCGCGGCGAGGGGGAGGAAGGAGCCCGCGAACCGCCGCGCCTGCCGGAAGGTGATGGTGTGCACCAGGACGACCAGCGGCGAGGTGCGGACGGCGGCCGGCGCGGCGGTGCGCTGCCCCGCTGGGGCGCTCATGTGGCCTGGTCGCGGACCCGCTCCGCGCGGTGGGCGAGGTCGTCGGCCACCCGCTGGGCGATGTCGGCGGACAGGTGCGGGATGTGCACGGTGCCCTGCGACGACGCCGTCAGCACCGCGACCGTGGACAGCCCGAACAGCTGCTGCATGGCGCCGCGGGTGACGTCGACGGTCTGGATGCGCGAGATCGGCACCAGCGTCCACGTGCGGGTCAGCCAGCCGGTCAGCGTGTAGACGGCCTCGTCGGTGACCTCCCAGTGGTGCACCCGGAAGCGGACCCACGGCCGCACCCCGATCAGCACTCCCGCGAACACCACCGCGAGGGCGGGCAGCAGCCACCGCAGGACCGGAACCGGCCCACCGACCGAATCCGGGACCGCGAACGCGACCACGACGGCGCCGACGACCGGCGCCAGCGCCACCAGCACGCCCTGGGTGATCCACAGGCCGATCGCCGCGCGGGACAGCGGCCAGGCCGGGGTCCGCGCCGGCGGCAGGGCGGACGTGGGCGGGGCGGTGGACATCGGGCCCATCCTCGCAGTGCGGGCCGGGATCGGGCCCCGTGCCACGATGGAGCGCGTGATGCCGAACGAGGTTCCGACCGTGCCCGCCGCCGAACTGCCCGACGACGCCGTCGTCCTGGACGTCCGTGAGGACGACGAGTGGGTGGCCGGGCACATCGACGGCGCGACCCACATCGCGATGGGCGACGTGCCCGCGCGCCTGGAGGACCTGCCCGAGGGCGACCCGATCTACGTGACCTGCCGCGGGGGCGGCCGCTCGGCGCGGGTCGCCGCCTGGCTGAACGCCAACGGTTTCGACGCCGTCAACGTCGGCGGCGGCATGGGTGCGTGGCTCGACGCCGGCCGCCCGATGGTGAGCGAGACCGGCGCCGAGCCCTTCGTGCGCTGAGCGCCGCCCTTACTTCGCGGGGTACTCCGCGAACCGGGTGCGCAGGTCCTTCTTCGAGAACTTGCCGACGCTGGTCTTGGGCACCTCGTCGATGAACTCGACGTGCTCGGGCAGCCACCACTTGGCCACCAGCGGCTTGAGGTGGTCGAGGATGTCCTGCTCGGTCGCCGACTCGCCGTCCTTGAGGACGACGCAGGCCAGCGGGCGCTCGTCCCACTTCGGGTCGGGGATGCCGATGACCGCGGCCTCCTTGACCGCCGGGTGGCTCATGATGGCGTTCTCGAGGTCGACCGAGCTGATCCACTCGCCGCCGGACTTGATCAGGTCCTTGGTGCGGTCGGCGATGCGGATCGAGCCGAAGGCGTCCATCGCGGCCACGTCGCCGGTCTTCATCCAGCCGTCGGAGGTGGTGAGCTCCACGCCGGCGTCCGGGTTGTAGTAGTCCTTGGCGCACCACGGGCCGCGGACCTGCAGCTCGCCGGTGGCCGTGTCGTCCCACGGCTGCGGCTCGAGGGTGTCGGCGTCGACGATCCGCGCCTCGACGCCGAGGAACGGGATGCCGGCGCGGGAGCGCTGGTTGGCCTTGGTCTCCTCGTCGGCGTCCTGGTAGCGCTTGGGCAGCACGCCCGACGAGGCGACCGGGTGGGTCTCGGTCATGCCCCACGCCTGCAGGATCGGCAGCCCGACCTGCTCGCGGTAGGCCTCGCTCAGCGCCTTGGGCACCGCCGAGCCGCCGCAGCCGATGTCGCGGAGCTTGTGCTCCTTGCCGGCCAGGTGCGGCAGCACGCCCTGCCAGATGGTCGGCACGCCGGCGGTGAACGTGACGCCCTCGTCGAGAATGAGGTTCGCGAGCGACTCCGGCTGCATCATCGACCCCGGCATGACCAGCGACGCGCCGGCGGCCGGCGCTCCCTGCGCGATGCCCCAGGCGTTGGCGTGGAACATCGGGACGACGGGCATCGCGACGTCCTGGATGCCCAGGCCGAAGGCGTTGGGCTGGATGACGCCCATCGTGTGCAGGAACGTCGAGCGGTGCGAGTAGACGACACCCTTGGGGTTGCCCGTGGTGCCGCTCGTGTAGCACATGTAGGCGGCCGAGTTCTCGTCCGTGACGCCGAAGTCGACGGCCTGGGCGTCGGCGAGCAGGGTCTCGTAGTCGAGGATCCGCGGGTCGTCGGGGATCTCGTTGTCGCCGCCGTCGTCCATGACCACGACGTGCTGGACGGTCTTCATCGTGTCGATGAGCTTCCAGAGCAGGGGAAGCACCGTGCGGTCGACGAAGATGACCTCGTCCTCGGCGTGGTTGGCGATGTAGGTGAGCTGCTCGGGGAACAGCCGCACGTTGAGCGTGTGCAGCACCCGCCCCGTGGAGGGGGCCGCGAAGTAGAGCTCCAGGTGCCGCTGGCTGTTCCACGCGAACGTGCCGACCCGGCCGTCGGCGCTGATGCCCAGGGTGTCGAGAACGCCACCGAGCCGGCGGGTCCGCTCGGCCCACTCCGCGTAGGTCACCCGGGTGGTGCCGCCGGGCCCTGCGGTCGCGATGGTGCCGTCGCCGTAGTGCTGCTCGACGTGCCGGAAGATCGCATCGATGGTCAGGGGGTAGTCCTGCATCAGCCCACGCATGGACGCATCGTGCCAGTGACCCCGTTCACGATCCACCGGGCCCGGAATCCCGCGCCCGGTCGGGGGAATTCCCCCGATTCGACGGATCGCCTCAGGTGGGCAGCCGGTAGTCGGCGAAGCGGGTGCGCAGGTCCTTCTTGGAGAACTTGCCGACGCTGGTCTTGGGCACCTCGTCGATGAACTCGACCGCGTCGGGCAGCCACCAC
>DASYGS010000017.1:0-10987 GCA_035999465.1 Blastococcus sp.
CGCCCGCCAGGTGCGCAGCGGCGAGCTGGTGCCCGACGTCATCAGCGCCCTGGAGACCAGCGGCCTCCCCTCGTCCCGGCTCATCGTCGAGATCACCGAGTCGGTGCTGCTCGACGACTCGCACGTGCTCGAGGACCTCACCGTGCTGCGCCAGCTCGGCGTCCGCATCGCCATCGACGACTTCGGCACCGGCTGGTCGTCGCTGGCCTATCTCGTCGGCATGCCCGTCGACGTGCTCAAGATGGACCAGTACTTCCTGGCCAACGTCGAGCACGACCCGGCACGGCGCGCCATGTGCCGCGCGGTGCTGCAGCTGGGTTCCAGCCTGGGCCTGCCCGTCATCGTCGAGGGCGTCACCAACCCCGCCGTCTTCTCGCTGCTGCGCGACATGGGCCACCGGTACCTGCAGGGCTACGTCTTCTCCCGGCCGCTCGAGGCCGATCAGCTCGCCGACGGGGCGTGGGAGGCCTGGGTCGAACTGCCCGAGGCAGTTCCCGCCGTGGACGCCGCCGCACCGGCACAATCGGCGGCGATGCAGTCATGACCGCACTCCGGAACCTCCCGCGCGAGGTGCGGTGGACCGTGCCCCTCGCCCTGATCGGCCTCGCCCTGGCGGTGCCGTTCAGCGCTCCCGACGGCACCGGAATGCAGTGGGACGAGCTGGTGCTCGGCTGCGTCGCGGCCAGTGCCGCCTGGACCATGTTCCGGCTGGTCCGGAACATGGAGCCCGCGGCCCGGCGTCCCTGGCTGATCATGGTGGGCGGCGCTCTGTGCTTCATGGTCGCCCAGTGGCTGGAGGCCGCGTTCCCCGGCCCGCAGTTCGACGGTTTCGGGTTCGACAAGGTGCTGCTGTTCATCGGCGCCTGCACCCCGCTGGCCGCCTGCGGGCTGCTCGCCCGGCGGGTGACCCGCACGCGCTGGCCGGCGCTCGTCGTGGACGGTCTGATCGTCACGACCGCCCTGCTCACCGTCACCGAGGTGCTCCGCGCGCCGCTGGTGAACCCGGACGGCGCCCCAAGCGACCTGCGCTCGCTCGTGCTCGCCTACGGCGGGTACGCGGCCGTGATGCTCGGCGGCGCCGGCGCCCTGTGCACCGTGTCCACCGCCGCGCTGCGCCGGTCGGTCAGCCTCATGCTGGGCGCCGTCGCCTGGCAGGCCGCCGCCGCCGTGTTCGAGGCCATGGCGATCATCTCGCCGACGTGGGTGTGGACCGCCGGTTCCGACGTCGCCGTGGCGCTGAGCCTGCAGACGGTCGTGATCGCGGCCGGCTTCGCCCCCACCCGCTTCACCGACCACTCCGCCCGTGCCGGCGCGCCCCAGGTGAGCCCGCTCGGCCTGGTGCTGGTCGTGGGCGCGATCCTCAGCCTGCCCGTGGCCATCGGCCTGATGCTGCTGGAGCACCACGACCACACCCTCGCCGCCGACCTGGGCTTCGGCGCCGTCTTCACGCTCATGGCCGCGCGCCTCGTGCTGCGCATCCGGGAGGACGGCCGGGTCACCGAGGACCTCGTCCGCAGCGAGGAGGACTTCCGCGGGCTGATCGAGTCCAGCTCCGACGGCATCGCGATCATGGACGGCGACTTCCACCTGCTGTTCACCTCGCCGGCCGCCCGCAAGCTGCTGGGTCTCGACGGCAGTACGGACGACGACGAGGTCAGCCTGCTCGACCTCGTCCACCCGGCCGACCGCGACCTGGTGCGCGCGACCACCCTCGAGCACCCCGCCGGCGATGGGCCGGCGCTGCACTTCCGCGTCCGCCAGGGCTCCGACGCCACCCCTCGCGAGGTCGAGGCCACCTCGACCGAGCGCCCCGGCAGCGGCCGCCGCGTGCTGTACCTGCGCGACGTCACCAAGCGCCGCCGCCGCGAGCGCGAGCTGGAGCGCATGGCCTACACCGACCACCTCACCGCGCTGCCCAACCGCGCGATGCTCTTCCAGGAGATGGCCACCCCCTCGGCCGAGGAGCGCTGCCTGCTGGTGCTCGACCTGGACGGGTTCAAGGCCGTCAACGACGCCGCCGGGCACGAGGCCGGCGACCAGCTGCTGGTCGAGGTCGCCCGCCGGCTCAACACCGTCGTCCGCGACGACGACCTGGTCGCCCGCCTGGGCGGCGACGAGTTCGCCGTCCTGGTCACCGGCTCCCTCCCCGAGGCCGAGGAGGTCGCGCAGCGCGTCGTCGACGTCCTCGGCATGCCGCACCGCGTCGGCGAGTTCACCTTCGCCGTCGGCGCCAGCGTCGGCGTCGCCGAGCTGGGCCGGGGTGGCGGCCAGCTCGCCTTCCGCGAGGCCGACGAGGCGCTGCTCGGGGCGAAGTCGGCCGGCAAGGGCTGCGTCCGGCTGGCCTCGCAGGACGTGCGGTCCCACCTCGTCGTGCCGGACGCCGAGCTCGCCGCGATCGTCGACGAGGGCGTCCTGGAGCTCCGGCTCGACGCGGCGTGCGACGCCGACGGGCGGATCGGCCTGGTCCACGCCGTCCCGGTGTGGCAGCACGCCGTGCACGGCACCGTCCGCGGCCTGGAGCTGTGGTCGGCCGCCGAGCGGCAGGGCCGCACCGACGCGCTGCACCGCTGGCTGCTCAACGAGACCTGCCTCGAGGCCGTGAGCCTGCTCGACGACCGCGTGGACGTCGTGACCAGCCTGCCCGCGGGCCTGGTCAACCCCGAGGGCCTCGCCGCCGAGGTCGCCGCCGCCCTGCAGGCCTCCGGGCTGGCGCCGTCCCGGCTGATCCTGTCCTTCACCGAGGAGACGCTGCTGACCTCCTCGGCCGCGCTGCTCCCCGAGCTGGAGGCCGTCCGCGCGACCGGCGTCCGCCTCTGCCTGGACAACTACGGCATGGGGCAGAGCATCTTCGCGCTGATGGCCCGCGTCCCGCTCGACGTCGTCCGGGTCGACCTGAACGCCCTCGCCCCCCGCGACGAGGTGGACCGGGCGCTGCACGTGCTCGGCATGATCATCGGGACCATCCAGAACCTGGGCATGGTCAGCGTCGCCGGCGGCGTCGCCACGCCCGAGCTGCGCGCGACCATCGCGGCGACCGGCGTGGACCTGCTGCACGGGCGCACCGAGCCGCACGACCTCACCGTCGAGGAGCTGTCGGTGCTGGTCGCCGGGGGCCACCCGGTCCCGGCCGCGTGACTTCCCCCTTTGGGGGCCGTTATGGCCGAAATGGCCCCTGAGGACGGCGATACTCGGAACGTGACGCGCCCTGACCTGCACTTCCTCGGACACTCCACGGTCCGGGTCGAGCTCGCCGGGCGCACCGTGCTCACCGACCCCCTGGTCAGCGACACCGTCGGGCTGCTCCGCCGGGTCGTGCCGCTGCCCGATCCGGCCACCTGGGCCGGCGTCGACCTGGTGCTGATCAGCCACCTGCACGGCGACCACCTGCACATCCCGTCGCTGCGCCGGATCGGCCCGTCCGTGCGGATCATCGTGCCCCGCGGGGCCGGGGCCTGGCTGCGCGCCCGCGGGTTCTGCAACGTCGACGAGCTGTCGGCCGGCGAGGCCCTCACCGACGGCCCGCTGACCATCACCGCCGTCCGGGCCGAGCACAGCGGCCACCGCTGGGGCCCGCGGCTCACCCACGGCCCGGCCACCGAATCGGTGGGCTACCTGATCGCCGGCGGCGGCAGCACCGTCTACGCCAGCGGCGACACCGGGCTGTTCGACGGGATGTCGGTGCTGGCGAAGCGCGCGGTGGACGTGGCCCTGCTGCCGGTGTGGGGCTGGGGCCCGAACCTCGGCCCCGGCCACCTCGACCCGGTGACCGCGGTCGACGCCGTCACCCTGATCCGGCCGCGGACCGTCGTCCCCGTGCACTGGGGCACCCTCGCCGTCGCCGGCATGACCTCGGCCGCGTCACCGTTGCGCAGCCGCATGCGCCGCCTGCTGGTCGACCCGCCGCACTCCTTCGCCGCCGAGGTCGCCGCCCGCGGGCTCGACGCCCACGTCGCGATCACCCAGCCCGGTGCCGCGGTGGTGCTGCCGTGATCCGCGACGTGCTGGGGCTCACCGACTGGTCCGACGGCTCGGGTCTCGGCTATCCCCTGCTCTTCGGCCTGGTGCTGCTGGGCTCGATCGTGCCGGTGGTGCCCACCGGCGCCGTCGTGGGCGCGGGCGCCGCCGTCGCGACCACCACCGACAACCTGTCGCTGACGCTGGTCGTCCTCGTCGCCGCGGCCGCGGCCCTCGCCGGCGACCTCATCACCTTCGCCGTCAGCCGGTTCGGTGGCCCGTCCGCGGTGCGCTGGGTGGCGCGCGGTCAGCACGCCGACCGGATCGACGAGGCCCGGGGACAGTTCCGGCGGCACGGCTGGCAGATCATCGTCGTCGGCCGGCTGCTGCCCGCAGGGCGCATCCCGGTGCTGCTCGCCGCCGGTGCGCTCGCCTATCCGTGGCGCCGGCTGCTGCCGGCCTCGACCGCCGCGTGCCTCATCTGGGCCGTCGCGTACGCGGCCCTGGGCGTGCTCAGCGGCGGCATCTTCGACTCCCCGCTGCTGGCCACCCTGCTGGCGACGTTGCTGATCCTCGTGCTCGGCGGCGTGCTCAACCTGGTCAGCTCGCGGCGCCGCCGCCGCCGGAGGACCGAGGACGCGACCCCGGAACACTGCGAGTCGAGGTGACCGCACCCCTCGGCCGGATCCTGCGCACCGGCCGCACCGTCGCGCGCGTCGTCGTCACCTGGGCCGCCGTCACCGCCACGCTGGCCGCCCTCGGCAGGTGGCTGGAGGGCTTCGATCTGGCGTCGTGGTGGCAGGCCCCGGTCATGGCCCTGCTGCTCGGCCTGCTGAGCGCCGTGGCCTGGCCGCTGGTGATGCGGCTCGCGCTGCCGCTCGCGCTGTTCACCCTCGGGCTGAGCAGCTTCGTGCTCTTCGGCGCCGTGGTGCTCAGCCTGTCCTTCGTCATCCCCGGGGTGCACGTCGACGATCTCGGCGTCGGGGTGGTCCTCGCGTTCGCCATCGCCGCGGTGTCGGGCCTGGTCAGCAGCCTGCTGGCGGTCGACAGCGACGAGATCTTCTTCCGCCGGGCCCAGCGGAGGGCCGGTCCCGCCGCCGGCGCCGACGAGCGGCCCCCCGGCGTGCTGTTCCTGCAGATCGACGCCCTCGCCTACGACACCGCGCGCCGCGCCGTCCGCGACGGGTCGATGCCCAACCTCGCTGCCTGGCTGCGCTCGGGCAGCCACATGATGACGTCCTGGCACACCGACTGGAGCTCGCAGACCGGCGCCGCCGTGAGCGGGATCCTGCACGGTTCCAACCACGACATCCTCGGCTTCCGCTGGTACGAGAAGGACCGTGACCACATCACCCGGGTCTCCCACCCGGTCGACGCGGCGGAGGTGGAGCGGCGGCACTCCGACGGCCGGGGTCTGCTCGCCGGTGACGGCGCCAGCCGCGGCAACCTGTTCACCGGGGACGCCGCGCACCTCAGCCTGACCATGAGCTCGCTGGCGCACCTCGTCCCCGCCGGGTCGCGGCGGCAGCGGCGCCAATCCGACCGGGTGGGAGCCGGCTACTACGCGTACTTCGCCAACCCGGTCAACGCCGTCCGCACGATCGGCGTCTCGATCGTCGACATCTTCCGGGAACTGTCCGCGGCGGCCCGCGAGCGCCGCGACGACATCCGCCCCCGGGTGTCGCGCGGCGGCCTCTATCCGCTGGCCCGCCCCGGGGTGACGGTCATCTCGCGGGACGTCGTCGTCAGCGCGCTGCTCGAGGACATGCTGGCCGGCCGCGCGGTCGCCTACGCCGACTTCCTCGGCTACGACGAGGCCGCCCACCACGGCGGCCTGGAGCGGGCCGACAGCCTCGCCGTGCTGCGCAGCATCGACCAGCAGCTCGGCCGCCTGCACCGGGCGAGCGCGCTGGCCCCGCGGCGGTACTCCCTCGTCGTCCTCTCCGACCACGGGCAGACGCAGGGCGAGGCGTTCACCCAGCGGTTCGGCGAGTCGATCGAGGAGCTCGTCGGCCGGCTGTGCGGCGCCCCGGCGACCGCGCGCACGGCACACCCGACCGGCCCCAAGGACAGCCGGCGGACGACGGAGGGCTGGCAGGTCACCGCCGCCCTCGGCGAGAGCGCCGGCCCGATCGCGCGGCGGCTGCGGGAGCGGGCCGAGCGCGCCCAGGACTCCGGCCACGACCACTCCGTCCCGCCCGGCGCGCCCGGCGGGGTGCCGCGGGTGGCCCCGGGCGTGGTGTGCGTGGTGTCGGGCCACACCGCGATGGTGTCGTTCGCCGACCTGCCCGGCCGCGTGTCGATCGAGGAGATCGAGCGGCACTGGCCCGACCTGCTGCCCGGCCTGGTCGACCACGCCGGCGTCGGCTTCGTGCTGGTGCACTCCGACGAGTTCGGCCCGGTCGTGCTGGGCCGGTCGGGCCTGCACCGGCTGGCCTCGGGCGAGGTGATCGGCGACGATCCGCTGTTCGGCTACGGCTCGCACGCGGCCGCCCTGGTCGCCCGGGTGTCGACGTTCCCGCACTGCCCGGACGTCGTCATCAACAGCCGCTACGACCCCGCGACCGACGAGGCGTCGGCGTTCGAGCCGCACGTCGGGTCGCACGGCGGCCTCGGCGGACCGCAGCAGTACGGCTTCCTCGCCTATCCGCGTGCCTGGCGCCCGCCGGGCGAGATCGTCGGCGCGGAGCAGCTGCACCGGGTGCTGCGCGGCTGGCTGACCGACCTGGGCCACCCGATGCCCACCGGCGAGGGTGCCGTCGTGGGCGAGGAGAGCCCGACCGCGCTGCGGGGCGTCACCACCCCGGGTTGAGCCGCTCGGCGACCATCGCGGCGACCACGCGCTCGAGCAGCTCGAACGGCACGTCGTCGAGCGGCAGGCGCATGGTGTCCCGCGTGCCGCGGTAGGGCTCGACGGCGCGGGTGAGGTCGTCGTCCATCTCCGGCAGCGGATAGACGCCGATGTGCCTCTTCCACACGGCCACGTGCACCAACGGCTTGCCGTCGAGGGTGAACGTGGGCATGGAGTAGCTGATCGTCTCGCCGACGTCCGGGACGACCCGGCGGATCGTCTCCCGGATGCGCCGCAGGAGCGGACGGACGTCGTCCGGCAGCGCCTGCTCGTACTCGTCGACGGTGCCGAAGTGATCAGCCATCCGTCGTTCCTACTGGTGGACGGCGCCCTGCGACAGCTCCACGGTCACGAGAGTGGGCGAGCCGAGATCGGGGTGGCCGGCGCTGAGGTTGCCGACGACGCCGAGACCGGCGAGGCCGAGGGTGCCGCCCAGCACCGCGAGCGTCATGACGAGCCGTCCCCCTGTGACGCGGCCGGTCAGAGCTGCGTCGCTGCGGTTCGTCACGGATTCTCCTCGGTGCTGGGCGGGCGATTCCCCCTTGGCCTTGCAGAGACGACTCTGACGGGCCAACCGCACGTCCGGCGCCGCGCAACCGCAAGGAATCCGCAAGATGGCGGGCGCCGGATGTCTAAAGCATGAACTCGTCAGTTTTTTTCCGACCCGTTCCTGGCCAGTTCGCGATTCCTGGTCGACAGTGAGGGAGTGAGACCCGACGCGCGCGCCTGGTTCGAGCACCGCACGTCGTCCGCGGCCTCGCCGGCCGAGCTGGACGTCGACGCGCTCCTGCGGGCCAAGCGGCGCGGCGGCCACCGCGTCAGCGTCGTCCTGCCGGCGCGGAACGAGGCAGCGACGGTCGGACGGCTGGTGGCCGACCTGCACGAGCAGTGGGTGCGCCGGACGCCGCTGGTCGACGAGCTGCTGGTCATGGACTCCGACTCCACCGACACGACGGCCGAGGTCGCCCGCGCGGCCGGGGCGGACGTCGTCGCCACCGCCGACGTGCTGCCCGCACACGGCACCCGGCCCGGGAAGGGCGAGGCGCTCTGGAAGTCGCTGGCGGCCACCACCGGCGATCTCGTCGTCTTCCTGGACGCCGACCTGCTGGGCGACGTCGCCCACTTCGTGCCGGGCCTGCTCGGCCCGCTGCTGACCGACCCCCAGATCGCGTACGTGAAGGGCTGCTACACGCGACCGCTGGAGATCGCGGGCCAGGAGCAGCCGGCCGGCGGAGGCCGGGTCACCGAGCTCACCGCGCGCCCCCTGCTCAACGCACTGTGGCCGGAGCTCGCCGGCGTGGTGCAGCCGCTGGGCGGTGAGTACGCCGGACGGCGGTCGGCGCTGGAGCAGGTGCCGTTCCTGTCCGGGTACGGCGTCGACGTCGGGTTGCTGGTCGACCTCCTGGAGCTCGGCGGCCTCGGCTCGCTCGCCCAGGTCGACCTCGGCGTCCGGCGGCACACCTCGCAGAGCGAGGAGGCACTCGGCGCGATGGCCGGGCAGGTGGTCTCGGCGCTGCTCGCGCGGCGCGACGGCACCGAGCCCAGCGGCCTGCTCACCCAGTTCCGCCGGGACGGCGCCGCCTTCGTGCCGCGCAGCAGCGCGGTCGCCGTCGACGAGCGCCCCCCGATGGTCTCGGTCGCCGAATACCGGTCGCACCGTGCCGGCATGGCGGGCTGACCAGCCGCCTCCTGCGGCTCGAGGGGCACGAGTGCCCCCGGGGGCGGACCCGGTCGCGCGCCGTCAGGAACGCAAGGCAGGATCGCCGCGTGCCGCTCGCTTCCCGCGCCGTTCTCCGTTGACCGGTCCCGAGGTCGTCGCCCACCGGGGGGCGTCGGCGGAGGCCCCCGAGCACACGATGGCCGCCTACCGGCGCGCCGCCGATCTGGGTGCGGACGGCGTGGAGTGCGACGTGCGGATGACCCGGGACGGCGTCCTGGTGTGCGTGCACGACCGCCAGATCGCCAGCACCTCGAACGGCCGCGGCGTCGTCTCCGCGCTGCACCTCGACGAGCTCGAGCAGTTCCACTTCGGCCCGCGCAAGTCCACCCGGCGCAGCCGCTGGGCCGACGACGAGATCAGCGCCGTGAACGACGAGCCCGACGTCGAGAACGGGCTCGTGCTCACCCTGGAGCGGCTGCTGGACTACATCACCGCGACGCCCGGCACCGTGCGGCTGGCGATCGAGACCAAGCACCCCACCCGGCACGCGCGCAAGGTGGAGGAGGAGCTCGTCGCCAGCCTGGAGCGGTTCGGGCTGCTGAAGAAGGGGGCGCCGGCGGAGTGGGCCGGGCGTCCCGCCGTCCGGATGATGAGCTTCTCCCAGCTCGCGGTGCGCCGGATGGCCGACCTGGCGCCCGACCTCCCGACGGTCCAGCTCATCGGCAAGCGCCTGCGACCGCTGCGCAAGGAGCTGCTCAGCGGCAGCGCGACCGCCGTCGGTCCGGGCATCGCGCTGATCCGCGCCGACCCCGACTTCGTCGCCGCCGCGCACGCCGCCGGCAAGGAGGTGCACGTCTGGACGGTCAACAAGCCCCGCGACATGGACCTCGTCCGCGACCTCGGCGTCGACGTGATCATCACCGACCAGCCCGACGAGATGCTCCGCCGCCTCGGCCGCGACGTGCCCACGCCGTAAGAGCCGCCGCCCTTTCGCCGCCACCCTGTCCTTCGACTTCGGCGGTACCTGTGCCGCCGGCAGTCGAGCTCTGCTCACGCCCGCGGAGCAGAGCTCGACTGTCCGGGAACCCGTGGTGTCAGGCGAGGTCGGTGGCGTCCAGGTCGTCGGCGAGGTCGCCCGGGGTGTCGTAGAGCGCGATCGCGCCGGCCTCGAGCAGTTCGTCGTCCCCGAAACCACCGGAACGGACGACGATCGCCGGCATCCCCGCCTGCTTCGCCGCCTCCACGTCGAACGGGGTGTCGCCGATCATCACGCTGGGCGCGTCCTGGGGTGCGCCGAGCTTCTTCAGGGCCACCTGCAGGAGGTCCGGCGCGGGCTTGGTGGCGTCGGCGTCGGCGCTGGAGGTCCACTCGTCGGCGAGGTCGCGGGCGTCGAGCAGGTCGAGTGCGAAGTCCACGTGGCGCTGCTGCCCGGAGCTGGCCAGCACCAGCCGGTGGCCGCGCTCCTTGATCGCGACGAGCAGCTCGCGCGCACCGGGCAGCGGGGCGATCTCGGCGAGCAGCGCGTCGACCTCCTTGCCCTGACGCTCGCGCGCCTCGTCGCCGATGCGGGCCTCCAGCTCCTCGCCGCCGAGGGAGGTGACGAGCTTGTCGCCGCCCATCCCGATCAGCCGGTGGATGCGCCAGATCGGGAACGTCTCGTCGAGCGAGCGCAGGGCCCGGTACCACGCCATCGCGTGCTGGTAGTTGGAGTCGACCAGGGTTCCGTCGACATCGAGGACGGCGATGCGCTTCTCACTCACCCGCCCCCCGTGCCCGCGGCGGCCTCAGCTCAACCCCGGGAGTGCTCGAGGAGGCCGCGGACGGTCAGGCCGGCCGCCTGGTCGTGGTAGCCCTCGTTCAGCTGCTCGAGGGAGTAGCGCCGGGTGATCAGCCGGTCCAGCTCCAGCCGCCCCTCCTCGTGCAGGCGCAGCAGCATCGGGATGTCGCGGAACGGGTTGCACGAGCCGAACAGCGAGCCCTGGATTCGGTGCTCGAACACGGTCGCCAGCTGCCCGCTCAGGCCGACGTTGCCGTCGGAGACCCGGTCCGCGAGCGCGGTGAGCACCAGCGTGCCGCCCTTGCCGAGGCATGCCATCGCCCCGCTCATGACGGCGGCCGACATCTTCCCGACGGTGACGACGACGACGTCCGCACCCGTCCCCCGCGACAGCTCGCGCGCAAGCACCGCCGCCTCGTCGGCACCCGCGACCGTGCGGGTGGCCCCCAGCGATTCGGCGAACTCCCGCTTCATCGCCACCGGGTCGACACCGACGACGTGCATCGCCCCGGCGTGCACCGCGCCCTGCACCGCGTTCGCGCCGACCCCGCCGAGACCCACGACCACGACCGTGTCGCCGGGCCGCACCCCGCCGGAGTAGACCGCCGAGCCCCAGCCGGTGGGCACGCTGCAGGCGACCAGCGCCGCGGTGTCCAGCGGGATCCAGGGGTCGATCTTCACGCAGGAGAACTCGCTGAGCAGGGTGTGCTCGGCGAACGCCCCGACCATGCAGAAGCCGCCGAGC
>DASYGS010000142.1:0-2446 GCA_035999465.1 Blastococcus sp.
CCCTGCATCATCGGGAAGGCGGCCTTGTCGAGCGCCGCGGCGTGCTCGGCCTTGCACACGAACGCTCCCCCGCGCGGGCCGCGCAGCACCTTGTGCGTCGTGAACGTGACGACGTCGGCGTACGGCACCGGGCTGGGGATCGCCTTGCCGGCGACCAGGCCGATGAAGTGCGCGGCGTCGACCATCAGCTTCGCGCCGACCTCGTCGGCGATCTCGCGGAAGGCGGCGAAATCGATGAGCCGTGGGATGGCCGAGCCGCCGCAGATGATCAGCTTCGGCCGGTGCTCGCGGGCGAGGTCCCGCACCTGGTCGTAGTCGATGTGCTCGGTCCGGCGGTCGACGCCGTACTGCACGGCGTTGAACCACTTGCCGCTGAAGCTGACCTTGGCGCCGTGCGTGAGGTGCCCGCCGTGCGGCAGCGCCATGGCGAGGAACGTGTCGCCGGGCTGCAGGAACGCGCCGTAGACGGCCAGGTTGGCGTTGGCGCCGGAGTGCGGTTGCACGTTGGCGTGCTCGGCGCCGAACAGCTCCTTGGCGCGCTCGATCGCGAGGTTCTCGGCCCGGTCGACGACCTCGCAGCCCCCGTAGTAGCGGCGCCCCGGGTACCCCTCGGCGTACTTGTTCGTCAGCGTGCTGCCGAGCGCGGCGAGCACCGCGGGGCTGGTGAAGTTCTCGCTGGCGATCAGCTGCAACCCGCCGCGCAGACGGTCCAGCTCGTCGATGACGACGTTCGCGATGTCGGGGTCGAAGGAGGCCAGGGCGTTCCAGTCCGGGCCCCAGTAGGGGGTGCTCATCTCAGGCGCACTCCAGGCGAGTCGAGGCGGAGGCTGTCGCCCCACGGTATCGCCCCTCAGTCCGTGATCTCCGGCACGACCTCGCGCAGGCGGTCGACAGGGATGGCGCCGACCCGCAGGACGCGGGGCACCGGGGCGGTGCAGTCGACGATCGTGCTGGCGGCCGAACCGGCCCGCGGCCCGCCGTCCAGGACGACGGCCGCGTGGGCGCCGAGCTGTTCGTCCGCCTCCTGCGCGGTGGTCGCGGCGGGGCGGCCGGAGCGGTTGGCGCTGGAGACGGCGAGCGGTCCGGTGCGGCGCAGCAGGTCGCGGGCGACGTCGTCGTCGGGCAGCCGGACGGCCACCGTGCCCTCGGCGTCGCCCAGGTCCCACGCCAGCGACGGCGCGTGCTCGAGCACCAGCGTCAGGCCGCCGGGCCAGAACGCCTCCGCCAGGTCGTGCGCGACCGGCGGGAGTGTGACGACGAGCCCGGCCAGGGTCGAGGCCTCGCCGATGAGCACCGGCACGGGCATCGTCCGTCCCCGGTTCTTCGCCGCGAGCAGGCCCGTGACCGCGGCGGGGGTGAAGGCGTCGGCGCCCACCCCGTAGACGGTGTCGGTGGGCAGGAGCACCAGCTCACCCCGGGCGATCGCCGCCGCGGCGGCGTCGAGACCGGCGGCGCGGGCGTCGGGGTCGGAGCAGTCGTAGAGGTCAGCCACGACGCGTCAGTCTGTCAGCCGCGAGTGCGACCGCGGCGAGCGCCACTGCGCGTCGACCGGGGGCCAGCAGTCCGGGCGCCGCGGCGGCTCCCGCGTCCAGCAGCAACCAGGTCTCGCGGTCGCGGCCGTCGGTCCACTGCGGCCGTTCACCGGGCGCCCCGCCGCGCGGTGGTGAACCGCGGCCGGCCGGCCAGGTCGGGATGGTCCTCGACGTCGGTGAACGCCCCGTGCGCGCGGACGAGCGCCGGAAGCGCACTCCCCTGCTGGTCGGCGTGCTCGATGCCCAGCCATCCCCCGGGGTGCAGCAGGCGCGCGGCGACGGTCAGCATGCCCCGGACGACGTCGAGCCCGTCGGGGCCGCCCCACAGCGCCAGCGGGGGGTCGTGGTCGGCCACCTCGCGCGGCAGCACGGCGCCGTCGGGCACGTACGGCGGGTTGGAGACGACGACCGTCACCCGCCCGTCGAGCTCGGACAGCAGCGCCGGGTCGGTCATGTCGCCGAGGACGACGCCGGTGGGCGTGTCCCCCGCGGCGGCCCGGGCCAGGGCGTTGTGGCGGGTCCACTCGATGGCGCCGGCGTCCCGCTCGACGGCGGTGACGCGCGCACCCGGGTGCTCGTGCGCGATCGACAGCGCGATGGCGCCCGAGCCACTGCCCAGGTCGACGACGATCGGCCCGTCGGTCCCGCTGAGACGCTGCAGCGCCCAGCCGGTCAGCTGCTCGGTCTCCGGGCGGGGCACGAACACGCCGGGCCCGACGGCGAGCTCGAGGAACCGGAAGGGCGCGCGGCCGGTGAGGTGCTGCAGCGGCACGCGGTCGGCCCGCTGGTCGACGAGGGTGCCGAACCGGACGGCGACGTCGTCCGGCACGTCGATCAGCGTCAGCAGCCGGCCGCGGGTCACCCCGAGCACGGAGGCGAGCAGCAGCTCGGCGTCCACCCGCGAGGACTCGACG